>DASVES010000479.1:0-28140 GCA_036380435.1 Pyrinomonadaceae bacterium
AGCTTGGAACCCTCTTGACCGGCTAGTTTCGAACCTTCTTGTCCGGCGAGCTTGGAGCCTTCTTGACCTGCCAGCTTTGAGTCTTCCTGACCTACAAACGTCGTTGTGTGGAACCGCTCATCATATCTAATGCCCGAACGATACCTGTACTTCGATCCGGGAGGGACATCTGCCACAGGCGGCTCAAATTTGCGCAGGGCGACTTCGTAAAGATACTTCTTAAGGAAACCGCTCCATGATACTCGTTTTCGTGTTGCGTCCCTGGCAAACCACAGGCTCTCGTAGTTCTTCCGCGATACCTCGTAGCCCTCGCGCGACCACGGGAAAAACACCGAGATTCCGTTCGAGTACTGGTAAGTTCCTCCACTAAATCCACTCAGGATCACGGCCTTTTTTAGCTCGCTCAATACCTTTCGACATTTTTTCTGCACCCTTTTCAGAATCTCCACATCGTCGCCGCCAAGCTCGTCCGCGACCAGACCACATTCCCGATCAAGCAGCTCGCAAAAATCCCCGAGATCGACATTCTGGTCGTACATGTACGACTGACATTTCCAGTGGACCAGGGTAATTACTCGTTCCATCTGCCTGTAGAGGCGGCTTCCCTCGTCCTTAAAGCATTCAATGAGAGTCTCGGATAACTCCTCGAACACGACGGCCAGGTCGTCAAACCGGCTGAGGTCCCATGCGGCCATATCGACTGAGACGCCGCCGACCGTGTAAGCGTCCTGGCTCTGGATGAAATCCCTGACGAATTGTTCCGCCACTTTTTCGGGGCCGCTATCGTCGCTGTTATCGCCGCGGGCTAAACATCCGAGTATTTTGGCATACGTCCAGCCGGCGTTCGGAACGCTGCCCTCGGAGGCGATCATCGTCTTAGCCACATAGTTGAACTGATAGCCGACTTCAAGCATGCCCATCACGCAGCTATCGAATCCCAAAATGTCGAACGGCTGGCCGAGAAATACTTTTGGGTCGCGCTCATGTTCCTCACCTTTCAACCTATTTTCCCTCGCGAATTTTTTTAAATCTTTTTTCTGGAGGACAAGCCGTTGGAGCGTAAAATAAAGGTCTTCCATTTTCATCGACTTACCTGAGGTCTCGTCTTTGAATAAGCCGATGTCCTGAAAGCCGAGAGTGTGTCCGGAAAATATCAGCGCGTACCTACGGGCACGGCGGCCATAGGTGATCTCGCCGTTCTGTTCGACCTCGACCTTGTTGATGCACCAGTCTACAAAATTCACCACCGAGTATCCGTGTGCGGCGTTCTCATTATGTTTAGCCGGAACCACATAGTGTTTGTCGGGCACCATAAATGAGCGGACATACTTCGCCTTGCCCGGTTCGGAGAAATCACAATAGAGGGTCGGGATCGACGGCGAGTTGCCGTCGTAGTAGACGAACAGGTTCGGGCTATCAGGCCCTTCGCCGGCCATTGCCTTGATCTGTTCCATGGCATAGGCCATATCGACGGACAGGTTATTATCGCCGGCCATATAGATCATGATGGTCCATTCTTTATCGTTCATTGTTTCCGGCCTCCTGCCGGTAGTCGATGGCTGGACAGGCGAGGGCCCTGTACTATCGCGGATGGGTCTACGTGCGGCGAGGGGTGCTGGCGAAGCTGAAGGCGAACCTCGGATTGTGGCGGCGTAAGATATTTGAATATGGCCGCCAAGTCAACAGATGTCGAGCGCCGTCGGAGGGCATAACTGCCGTCGCCAAGGATGCGGGAGAACCTTGTGTCCTGGATTCTGTGCGAAATAATCAACGCATACTCGCGTGGGTACTATGTACCCACGCGAGTATGCCCCCTCGTACCACGCCGACGCTGATCGCGTTCCCCGATCTCAGTGTCGTGTCGCCCTTACAGCCCGAAGCGCCCGCGGTACTCGCCTGAGATGAGGAACGATCTGACCATCTCCGCGCGCCGCACGCGTCCCAGCGCCACGCCGTCCTGACGAACGTCCTCGCCCGGCAGGCTGTGCGAGTTGAGCTTGTCGAGCCAGAACTGATAACCGCTGAAGTCTGTGTTCGGCGCGTCGTCGGGGTTGCGGCGGAGGTAACCGAAATATTGCATCAGCACGAAGGCCGGGTTGAAGTGCCGGTTGTAGACCGCGCCGGTGTCGGCGACGCTCCGCAGGGCCGCGGCGCGCCCCTGCTCCCCGCCCGCGCCGAAGGCGGCGAGCGCCGCGGCGCGCTCATCCACCGAAGGGCTGACGGCGGCGTTGGCGAAGAGCGCGTCCACGTACTGCTCACCCGTCATGCTTGTAGGTAGCTGCGCGATGAACTCGGGCCGCCCGACCCACTCCAGGGCGAAGGCCGCCTTGTTCGCTTCGAGTTGTAGTTCCCAGCCGGGCGCGCCCACCACCACATTGTTCGCGACGCGGCGCAGGTCGGCGAGGAAGGGCTGGAAGCGCGGCAGGCTTCCGGGGAATGAAGCGGCGTGGAAGCGGTGGACGAGATAGCCGGTCTGCTGGAACTCGATGGAGATGAAGAAGGCGGCCGAGACGCTGACGCGGCGGTCGTCGAGGCAACCGGCGTCGGCGACGCAGCGGGCGACCTCGAAATTCCAGAAGTCCAGCCCCGCCTCGTCCGGCTCGCGGCCGAGGAAGTCGCGGTAGTGTTGTCGGACGAAGTAGGGCGAGTAGTCGATCTTCACGGGTAGCTGCGCGACGCGCGGGCGCAGCACGAACAAACCCTGCTCGATGCCGCTCGCGATGACGATGCCGCTTGCGAAGAAGGGGTAGTTGGCCCATGTGCCGTTGAAGAGCGCCTGATCATCGATGGGGTAAACGTCGAAGAAGGCGGACTCGGTGAGCACTCCGGCCGGCGCGGCGCTCGCGTCGAGGATGCGCAGCCCGCTCCGGTAGTTCGACTCGAAGACGTATCGGCCGCGAACGTAGAGGTTGTGGTCAATCGACGTGGTCTGGTTCTGGAAGACATTTCTGACGAACGGCGCGTCGATGTTGGTCACGTCCCAGATGAAGGTCTTGGTCTTGACGGGTTGTTGCTGCTGCTGCGCGTGCTGCTCATCAAGCTCGTCGTCGAGCAGAAAGTGTGTCTGGTCGTCGGTGAGCCAGCCCTGATGCGTGTAGCCGCGCCCCTCGTAGGTGGTGCGCGATAGTTGGACGGGCGCGCTCTTGTTCGTCACGTCAACGATGGTGAGCGTGTCCTCGTTCGAGCTGAAGCAGATTTCGCGGCCGCGGTGCGCCGCGTCGGGGCCGCGGTAGATGACGCACTGCGTCTCGTGCGTGTAGCCGTCGTTGTCCACACAGCCGGCGAAGGCCGGGGCCGCGGGGTTTCTAACATCGACGATGTGAAGCCCGCCGCCGCGTGTGGGCGTGGCTCCGATGCACGTGTTCACGCCGACGGTGTGGCCGGGGTCGGGGCGGCTCCCGGCGACGTAGACGAAGCCGGTCGCCTCGTTGACGGCGATGGTGTGCGCGCTCCCGAAATTGTTGTAGTGCGCCGTCTCGGCGAAGGTCATGGGCGGGGCGGCGACCGAGCGCAACTGCGTCAGGTCGAAGACCTGCATGCCGTGGCCCGCGGCCTCGCTGATGACGTAGAGGTGGTTGCGGTAGACCTTCAGGCCGCGCCAGAGCGAATCGATGGCGTTGTGCGTGGGCAGGTTGCCGAGGTAGACGGGGTTCTCCGGGTCGGTGATGTCCACGAAGGAGATGCCGTTGGAGCGGCCCAAGAGCGCATACTCTTTGCCGGTGAGATGGTCGGTCCAGCCCCACACGTCGTTCCCCGTGCCGCCGCCGATTTGCGAGAGCGGGAGAAGCGAGGCGAGGTCGATGTCGCGGCAGGGGAACGTGCCGGCCATCCCGTTGACGCAGGGCGTGAGGCCCATCGCGTTGAGCGGCGCGTTGTCGAGCTGGCCGTTGCCGCCGGGACTGTGGTGCTCGCCTTCGTGCGCGAGCACAGACCAGCAGACCGCGAGGAGGACGGCGAGCGCCGCCGCAGTAAGAATCAACGAGGGTCTTTTCATCTGAAACCTTCCTGAGGTGGGTTAGAACTTGAGCCGGGGAGCCGCGCGCGTCATTCTACACTACGGCGGGCCGGTTTTCGCACACGGCCCGGTGGGGTCGCGCCGCGCGGGCGCGCGGGAAACCTTCGAGCCATATAAAGACGAGGCGGGAGAGAGCGTTTTACAGCCATTTCCCCCGCCTCGCGCGTTCTCGCCGACCGAAGCCGGTGTGTCTAGTGCGCCGTCAGCGAACAGTGCGCCTGATCGCCGCCGGGGACGATGGGCGCGCGGTACTTGCCGTAGTGAAACTCCGCCTCGCCGTCCATGCCGTCCATCAAGGCGTAAACGTCGAAGCCGTAGGCGTCGAGGTACTGAGCCAGGTCATCCGCCGTGCGGAGGAAGATTGCCGGTGTGTAGCCCGCATCGGCGCGGATTTCCAGCAGGCGCTCGACGACTTCCATCGGTGCGAACACTCTCACAGGGTCTCTGTAAGTAGCCATCTTGAACAAGCGCCTCCTTTCCGTTCCAACTTTGCGGGGGCGCCACCTCGCGGAAGCGTCGCGCCGGGGAGTCCCGCGCCTTGCACCATTGTGATGTACGCCCAAATGCGCGCGGTTGTTTGCGCGCCCGCTTTATTTTCGGTGCCGAAGTGTTTACAAAAGCTTTGCCAACCGGCGCGCCGATGAGGTACATTAAATTACGGCCCCGGAAGGGAGACCGCCCGCTCCTCGCGCCCACGTCTTCGGAACACCTCATGTCCTAACGTCTCAATCAGGAAAACCCGGCAAAATCAGGAGAAGCGCCGCCCGCGCAGCCACCGCGCCCTCCGAGCGCCTCCCGCCACCCCACGGTAATTCGCTTATGAGCACACAGCCCGTTACTCCCCCACAGCAGCACGTCGCCGGAGCGACGACGCCCGCGTCGCTCAACTTCATAGGCGTCCTCCAGCGCATGCTCGCCGTCTCCGACAAGGTGAGCGACCTCATTTTCTCGCCCGGCCGCCCGCCGCAGATCGAGTTGATGGGCCAGCTCCAGCCCGTGCCCGTCCCCGGCCTCGAAAGACTCCTGCCCGCCCACACAGCCTCCATCGCCAAGCTGCTTATCGGCAGCCAGCAGGTCGCCGGCGAGAATCTGGAGAAGCTCGGCTCGGCCGACATCTCCTACAGCGCGCCGGGCCTCGCGCGCTTCCGCGTCAATATCTTCATGCAGCGCGGCACCCACGCCATCGTCATGCGCGTCATCCCCGCGTGCCCGCCGCAGTGGAGCGACTTCAATCTGCCCGTCGTCCTCAAGGAGGTCGCCGACATCAAGAACGGCCTCGTGCTCGTCACCGGCCCGACCGGCTCCGGCAAGTCAACGACTCTGGCCGCCATCATCGACCTCGTCAACGAGACGAAGCACTACCACATCATCACCATCGAAGACCCGATTGAGTTCCTCCACTCACACAAGAACTCGACCATCCACCAGCGCGAGCTGCACTCCGACACGCCCGACTTCGCCCGTGCCCTCCGGGCCGCGTTGCGTCAGGCGCCGAAAGTCATCCTCGTCGGCGAGATGCGCGACCGTGAGACCATCGAGGTCGCTTTGGAGGCGGCCGAGACCGGGCACCTCGTGCTCTCGACCCTGCACACCATCGACGCCGCCAAGACCATCGACCGCATCATCGGCGTCTTCCCCAAGAACGAGGAGAAGGCCATCCGCACGCGCCTCGCCCAGACCTTCCGCTTCATCGTCTCGCAGCGGCTGCTGCCGCGGGCCGACGGCGAGGGGCGCGTCGCCGCCATCGAAATCCTGAAGTCCACGGCCCGCACGCGCGACTACATGGAGCGCGGCGAGAGTGAGGGTCGCTCGCTCACCGACGCGATGGATCAGGGCGAGCTTGACGGCATGCAGACCTTCGACGGCGTCATCGAGAAGATGATCCGCGAAGGCGTCGTTGACAAGGAAGAGGCCCTGCACTACGCCTCGAACTCCGGCAACCTCCAACTGCGACTCGCCGACTACGGCGGCGCGACCGTGCCGCCCGGCAACAACGGTCGCCCGGCCGCGGCCGAGCAGTCCGGCTCGATGCTCGACATGCTTGAGTGAAGGCGTGCGCTCGCGTTATCTTCATGGCGCCCGACGGCGGGGCCAGCCCAAGTCGCACTTTCGCGGCAACCGCCCGACCCCTCGTCGGACATCAAACCGCAGGGGACGGATGCGAGCGCCGCTTACAAACATCGGGCATCACTGCACAAGGGCGACACTTCTCGCGCTGGCCTTGACGCTCGCCATGCCAAGCGCCGCCGCCACAGCCTCCGCCGGCGGAATCCACACACAGCGTCCATCTTCCGACCCCGCCGGGTTCGTGTCCTTCGCGCCCCCCGCGTCGGGTGAGGTGCGCGTCGAGAACCAGCGCGGGGGCGTGGACGTTGAGGTCTGGGACGAGGCGTTCGTCGGCGTGGCGTCGTCCGGCGTCGTCGTTGGCGAACAGAAGGGCAGGCGTGTGGGACGACGGCGGCAACCGTCGTCGCCCGTCCGCGTCGAGCGGTCTGAAACTCTACTCAGCATCCACGTCCCGCGCGCGGCGGGGACGACGGCCTCGGCCGCCGCGCCCGTCGATCTGAAGCTCCGCCTGCCGCGCTCCGCACGCGCCAGAATCTACACCTCCGACGGCCCGATCGAGGTGCGCGGAGCGCCCGCGCAGCTCTCGGCGCAGACCATCTCGGGCGCCATCCGCCTGATGCTCAGCACCGACGCCGACGCCGACATCACCGCGCACTCCCTGAACGGGAAGGTGTCCGTCCGGGAAGGCGTCGGGGCGGAGGCGCGTCTCAAATCTGAGGAGCGGCAGAAGTTTCAGACGCGAGTCGGCGGGGGCGCGAGCGTCGTGCGTCTCTTCTCGGGCCGCGGGCAGATCAACCTCGAACTTTCGGGGACGCCCGACGCCGCGTCCGTGGAAGAGAGGACACCGCTGCCTTCGCCGCCCGCGAGGAATGAAAGGCCCGTGGAAGAACGGCCGGCGGAGCGACGCGCGCCCGCGCTCGTAGGCGCGCGCGGCGAGGCGTTGAGGCCCGCCCCGTCGGCCACGCCGGAGGCGCCGCAGGAAGTTGACGAGGACGAAGTGATCCGCGTCGATAGCGAGCTGGTCACCGTCAACATCAGCGTGGTTGACCGCGCGCGCGGGCGCGGTTTGACGGGGCTTGTGCAGGACGACTTTCAACTCGCGGAGGACGGTGTCCTCCAGAGCATCGAGCACTTCGAGGCCGCCGCCGCGCCGTTCGACCTCGTCCTCCTGATCGACCTCTCCGGCTCCACCGGCAAAGTCACCGACCTCATCCGCGCCGCCGCCGTGCGCTTCATCGACGCCGCGCGCGCACAGGATCGCATCGCCGTCCTCGCCTTCGCCGGCGCGACCAACGTCGTCTCGCCGCTGACGACCGAGCGCGAGCGTCTGCGCGCGTCGGTGCGCGCGATGGGGCGGCCCGACGGCCACACGCGGGTCTACGATTCGACGGCCGCCGCGCTCGACTTCCTTGAGAAGAATGCCGGCAGCCAGCGACGCCGCGCCGTCGTTCTGTTGAGCGACGGACTCGACAGCACCATGCCCAACGTCACCGGGATTGGCTCGCAACTCCCCTACGAGGAGCTACGCAGCCGCGTGCAGGAGTTCGAGGGGCTGTTCTATTCCATCTGGACGAGCACAGAGTATGAGGCGTTCAGCCCACTCGACATCCAGCCGGAGACGTTCGACCTCGCGCACGACCGCCTGCAAGAGCTGGCCGAGGCCGGCGGCGGCGTCTTCTATGACGTGGAGCGCCTCGAAGACCTCGCCGGCGCATACGAACGCGTCGTCGAAGACCTCGGCACGGTCTATAGCCTCTCCTACCGCCCCACGAACAAGACGCGCGACGGCCGCTGGCGCGCCATCCGCGTCCGCCTCCCCGGCCACCCGCAGGCCGTCGCCCGCGGCAAGCGCGGCTACAACGCGAACTAAAACAAACAGTACCGCGAGCGGTAGCGAGCGGGTCTGCTGTCATAACCACACCCGCTCGTTACCGCTCGCGGTACTGTTTGTTTTAAATCGGGTCAGTCCTTGAAGATCGATTCGACGGGAAGCTGAAGGCCGGGGAAAACGTCCGAACGCACGCGCTCGCCCTTCTCAAAAAACTGTCCTTCGTCAAAGCCGCCCTCCACTCTCCGCCGCACTTCGACCGTCTCTGCAGTCTCATCAACCAGCCACAGCTCGCGGATGCCGAGCGCGCCGTAGGTGTCGGCCTTCGTGTTGCGGTCGTAGATGGCCGAGCCGGGGGAGATGACTTCGATGACGAGGTCGGCCGTCGTGCGTCGGGCCGGGTCGAGGCGCGCGGCGAGTTCCGAGGAGACGTAGAACAGGTCTGGCTCAAGGTACGTCCGCGCGCCCGTCCAGATGGCCGCGCGGGGGACGAATAAGGTTCCCTTGTCGTCCGTCGCATCCATGTGACGAGTGAGCAGGCGGACGAGCCTTGTAACGACGTGGTCGTGAGTGTATTCAGGCGGTGGGGACATGTAGATCACTCCGGCGATGAGTTCGAGCTTGGAGCGGTCGGGCGGGTCGGGCAACTCCCAAAACTCTTCGAGCGTGTAAGTTTTGATGAGCGGCGACGTGTGGATTCTGGAAACCATAAGTTGCTCTCGTGCGGCCCGGCGGCGCGGGCACGCTCCACTCGACCTGCTGCGCGGCTTGGCGGCGTCGCGCGTGAGGAGAACTCGGTTGGCGCGAGTGTAGCACAGGGCGCTCCCGGTTGCGCGGGCGTTCGGCGCGCGCCCCTCTCGCCGCGCCGCGCCGAAAACGGTCTCTTTAGCCGGCATCGCAAACCACTCACGGCGCGTCTAAAGCTTTATCATGCGAGCGAGGGAAGGTCGTCTAATACTTTATTTCGTCATCGCCGCGGCGGCGCTGCTGCTGGCCGCGTGCGGGAAGAATCGCGCGGGACAGGGCGGCGGGGGCGGCGGGGGAAGCGTGGCCGCACCGGCCGCGGGCGTGTTGCCGGTCGCCGAGGCCACCGCCCCGAAGCGGACGCTCGCGCCGCTCCCGGCGCGTGAGCTGACGCCGGAGCTGCGCTCGGCGCGGGCGCGGGCCATGGCCGACGCTTCGCGCCTGCGGGGTCTCGCGTGGCGCGGCGAGGTGGGGATGACGCCGCTCTCGGCGTGGGAGTTCGGGACGCGCGCGGCCGAGCTGGCCGACGCGCTCGGCGCCGAAGACTTGCAGACGCTCGGCCGCCTCGCCGTCGCCGGCGGCATCCTCCCGCCGGGCACAGACCTCGCCGCGACGGCCGTCGGCTTCACGGCGGCCACGGCCGGCGCTTTCTACTCGCCGCTCGACCGACAGGTCATCGTGCGCGCTGAAGGCACCGGCTCGGCGGCGGCGAAGAAGCACGCGCTGCTCACGCACGAGTTCGTCCACGCGCTTCAGGATCAGCACTTCGACCTGCTCGGCCTGCTCCTCGCCAAGCCCTATAACTTCGACCGCGCCGAGGCCGCCTTCGCGCTCGTCGAGGGCGACGCCACGGTCGTCCAGCGCCGCGTCGAGCAGGGCGACGCGTTCGCGCGGCGCACGCTCGAAGAGGTGGCGCGAGCCGAGGACGCGCGCTTCGACTCTTACCGGCGCGAGGTTGGCTGGCTCTTCCCCGCACTCCTGACCGAGACGTTTGTCTTCCGCTACCGCGATGGGGCGCGCTTCGTCGAAACATTGCGCCGCGGCCGTCCGGCAATGGGCGCGGACGAGCTTTTCCGCCGACCGCCCGTCTCGACCGAGCAGGTGCTCCACCCCGAGAAGTATCTGGCGGGCGAAGCGCCGCGCGAGGTGTCTTTGAACGTCGAGGGCCTCACGAACGACGGCTGGCGAGCGAGCGGTTCAACTCCGCTCGGGGAGATTGGCGTGCGCGGGCTGCTGCTGGGGCGCGTCGCCGCCGCCCGTGCGACGCGTGCGGCGGCCGGCTGGGGCGGCGACCTCGCCGGCTTATTCGAGCGCGAAGGCCACGCGCCGCTCTTCGTCTGGAAAAGCGTGTGGGACACCGCCGCCGACGCGCGGGAGTTCTTTGCCGCCTACGGCGCTCCGCATCGACGCGCCGGCGCGAGCACGCAGACGCGCGAAGAGGTCTGGCGTGAGGGCGCGGCTCTGACGCTCGTCCGCCTCGAAGGCGACGCCGTCCTCGTTATCCGCGGGGCCGAAGATGATGTCCGCGCGGCGGCGCGGATGTTCTAGCGAGCGCTTCCTGACGCGCCGCGCCGCGCGCGCCAGACGGGTCTTGCTTAACTAAAAAGCAGGGAGTATTCTTCTCGCAGAATCCCCGGCTGGACTCCGTTTCGGCTTTAACACAAGAGAGAGGTCCGACCATGAAAGCAGCCTTCCGCAGCGCCGCCAATTCAGTTTTCGCGCTCACGCTCGTCGTCCTCTGCGCCGGCTTTACGGCCGCCGACGCGCAGGGCAACCGCGACCTCCGCGTCGTCTCGGCGCGCGCCGGCGGGGTCAATTACGCCATCGGCGATGTGAAGCTCCGCCGCAGGGGTCAGACCCGCTGGCAGGCGTTCGGCGGCGACTCCACCACCGACCTCGACAGCGGCGACTCACTGAAGACGGGCGCGACCGGCTTCGCCGAAGTGCTCCTCAACCCCGGCTCGTACCTCCGTCTGGGCGCCGACTCGGAGTTCGTCCTCACCGACTCTTCGCTCGACGACCTCAGTCTCCAGCTCGTCCGCGGCAGCGCCGTCATCGAGGCGACGGGCTACGACCGGATGGGGCTGCTCATCGCGGTCGATACGCCGCAGTCGCGCGTCTCGATCATTAAGAGCGGCATCTATCGTTTCAACGTGCTGGCGTCGGGGCAAACCGAGGTGGCGGTGCGCAAGGGGCGCGTGAGTGTCGGCGAGGAGCCGGTGTCGCTCATCGTCAAGGAGGGCAACGTCGCGCGCGTTGACCGCCGCGCCACCGAGGTCGTCAAGCTCGACAAGAAACAGCGCGACGCCCTCGACGCATGGAGTAAAGGTCGGGCCGACGAGCTGGCCGAGGCCAATCGCAAGATCACGCGCCGTCAGGCGAACACACTCCTCGCGAGCCTGCGATTCAACGCGAACTATGGTTACAGCAGCGGCGCCGGCGTGTGGTACTTCGACACCCGCCGCAACTGCTACACGTTCGTGCCCTTCGCCGCCGGCTGGCGCTCGCCCTACGGCGGCTGGTACGACAACATGGTCTGGGGCCACCCGATGCCCTGCGGCGGCTGCTCCGGTGGGCGCAACCCGTATGTCTTCACCTCGGGCGGTCAGTACGGCAATCCGGGCGCGACGAGCGGCGGCGGCTACCCCGGCGGCACGACTCCGGGTGGCAGCAGCGGCTATCCGGGCGGCGGCTCCGGCGTCAACCCGCCGCCCACTCCCGTGGTGCGCGAGCGCACGCCCATTGACTACGGCCCCGTCACCAGAAAGATGACGAGAGAGGTAGAGCCGTAACTTCATAAACCTGAAACGTCGGCGGCGCGCTACAGCCGTCGCATGCACGAAGACCATATCGCCCCGCCGCGTTGAGCAGTTCAGCGCGGCGGGGCGATTTCGTTTGCGGCGATGAGGGCGGAGTGTGTGACGGCCGCCACGCCCTGACCGGGGAAGACCGTGTCACCGACCATGTAGAGACGCGGGACGCTCGTCCGGTGAGTGAGGGCGCCCGCGCCGAACACGTCGAGCGATTGACCCGTGCCGCCGACCATCCCGAGACGCCGGCGCGTCCGCTCGTAGCAGGTGCGCGGCGTCGCCGTTTCGATCACCTCGGCGCCCGCGCCGAGTTCGGGCAGGGCGCGGTGCAGGCGTGCCCAACACTTTTCGAGCGCCGCCGCGTCCTGCTCCTCGTGCGCGGCCTCGTCGTCGTGGAACGCAAACCACTGCTCGGCGTCCGTGTGGGTGCAGACGGTTGCGGCGCGAAAGCCCTCGGGCGCGCGCGCGTCCCAGCCGGGCGCCGCGCCGAGCATCAGGAGCGACTCCTCAGGGTCGAGCCGCGCGCCCTCCTGAAAGTCCGTGAGCGCAAGGACGTGCGTCGCCGGCAGACGCGCCGCCGCCCGCTCATCCAGTGCGATAAAGATGAGGTAAGCGCCCCAACCGCGCAGGCGTTTCATGCGCGCGCGCACGTCCGTAGACGTGTCGGCGAGGCCGACGAGCTTGCCGTAGGTGTCCCAGACGGTGAGGTTGCTGACGACGGCGCGGCGCGCCTCGACACGCTCGCCGCTCAGCAGATCGACGCCGGCGGCGCGCCCCGAAGCGTCGCGGGCCAGCCTCAGCACGGTCGCGCTTAGCCTCACCGTCCCGCCGCTCATCTTAATCGACTCGACGAGAGCGTCAGCCAACGCTTGCGCCCCGCCGCGCAACTCGTACATGCCGCGCGCGGCGTGCGAGAGGGCGACGGCCGCGTAGAGGTACGCGCACTCGTCCGACGGGCGTTGCGCGAAGACGCAGAGCTGGGCGTCGATGAAGCGGCGGAAGCGCGCCGAGGTGTCGCGCAGATGCTCGGCGGCCGTGTGGCCCATCGAGCCGAGAATGCGCGCGGATAGACGCGCCTCCTGCGCGATGAGTTTGACGCGCTCGATGCGCGTGGCGGTGACGAGCGCCGGCACGCGCGCGGCGGAGCGCCGGAGCGCGTCGCCGATGGCGCGGGCCTCGCGGTAGAACTCAAGGCTCGCCGCGGCGCACTCGGGGAAGGCCGCGCGCAAAGTCTCGTCGAACTCCTCGCGCTCGCCTCCGACGCGCACCTCCGCCCCGTCCGGCAGACGCACGACGTAAGCGGGCGCGGCCCGCCGCACCTCGGGCGCGCCCAGAGGCAGCTCCGCGAACACGCGCTCGTGAATCTCGCCCGGCTGCCAGCAGGCGTAGAGACCCGCGCCCTGCTCGAACGCGTAGCCCATGTGCTCGAACGCGGCGGCACATCCGCCCGCGCGCGACTCGCGCTCGAACAGGCACACGTCGAGGCCGCGTGCGGCCAGCAGGGCGGCCGTCGTCAGACCGCCGATGCCGCCGCCGACGACCACGACATCATGTTGGCTCATAAGCGGGAAGCGGTGTGCGCTAGAGCAGCCACGGCAGCAGCGCGACGACGAGGCCCACCTGCGTCTCCGTGGGCTGCTGTTGCGGCAGCGGGTAGAAATATTCGAGGACGAGCCAGGCGCACTGGATGCCGTTGAAGACGAGGTGAATGACGAAACAGGGGAGCAGGCGACCGGTGCGCGCGCGCACGTAAGTGAGTGCGAAGGCGAGACCGCCGACCGTGGCGATGACGGCCGGGTTGTTGTAGTACTGCGAGACGTGGACGACCGTGAAGAGCGTGGCGACGGCGACGACCGCGGCGAACATCCCCATGGCGCGCCGGAGCGCCGGGTAGAGCACGCCACGGTAGACCAGCTCCTCGACGAGCGGCGCGGTCGCCGTGGCGAGGAAGGCCGTGGCGAAGCGCGCCTGCACGGACGACTCCAGCATCTCGTCGAAGGGCGTCTTCACGTCGCGCCCGAGGAAATACATCAGCACGCCGCCCAACACGAGCAGGAGGACGGCCAGCGCCGCGCTCGTCCACAGTCCGAAGCGCGGGCTCCAGCCCCAGCCGATGGTGCGGAAAAAGGGGCGCTTGCCGAAGTTCGTCACCACGGCCCAGACGAGCAGCAGCGTCGCGAGATGCGAGGGAACGACCGACGCCACCGAGAGGAGCATCATGTTCGGGTCGCTCATCAACGACTCGCGGAGTTGTCCAGAGGCGCTTATGCCCTGCGTGATGAGGACGTAAGGGATGACGACCAGCAGGTACGCCACGACCATCAACACGATGCTCGCGAGCCACACGGAGAAGCCGGCGAGGACGCCCCACGGCGGGTTGTCGGGGTCGATAAGGCCGGCGGCCGGGGCCGCCGCGTCGGGCGCGAAGTCTGCGAAAGGATTGTCCGCGACGGGTTCGAGGGGGGTGCTCACGCGGGAAGTGTAAGAGAGCCGGCGTGGGCGGTCAACTGGGAGAATAAAAGCCGTGAATCGTAAATCGTGAATCGTGTAAGACAGTGTCTCCGATTCACGATTTACGATTTACGATTCACGGCCTTTGTAAAAATGTCTTTCCATCGCGGCGCGCACGGCGGCGACGAGGGCGGGCAGGTCTTCGGCCGTGAGGCCGTCGGTCTGAAGGGGCGCGTCGATGTACAACTCGACGGGGCCGGCGCGCAGCACCGCGGAGTCGCGCGGCATCGCCCGGCGGGTGCCGACGATGGCGACGGGGATGATGGGCAAGCCGCTTTCGATGGCGAGGCGGAAGCCGCCCTTCTTGAGCGGCTGGAGCGAGCCGTCGCGCGTGCGCGTGCCCTCGGGGAAGAGGAAGGCTGAGACGCCGTCGCGCAGAGACGCGGACGCGCGACGGAGGCTCTCGACGGCCTCGGTCGTTGAGCCGCGGTTGACGGGGATGTGGCCGGCGCGCGTCATGTGCCAGCCGAGGAAGGGAATCAGGAAGACCTCTCGCTTGGCCGCGATGCGGAGCTGCGAGGGCAGATAGCCGAGCATCACGGGGATGTCCATCCAACTCTGGTGCGTGGACAGGAAGACGTAAGACGCGCCGGGCCGCACGTTGTCTGCGCCGTGCACACGCACGTCGAGGAGCGCCGTGCGCGCGATCATCCGGCTCCACGTCCGCGCGCACCAGTGCTGGAGCCGGCCCCGGCGGTCGAAGACCGAGAGGGCGAGCGACAGCGTGCCCATGACCACGGTGTAGAGGGCGACGAGCGGCCAGGCGACGAACGTGTGGAGGCGGTTAAAGAGAGTCGGCACGCGCGCCCCCTCCGTGCGCGGCACGTCCACGGCCGCGACGGGACTGTGAATCTCCTCGCCGCGAGCGTCCGATTTCGTGCGCGTCTCTGCCTGTCTCACTTTCAAAGGTCTGGCTCGGGTTGGAACATTACTGTAGGGGCAGGACAAGTCCGCGGCCCGTTACACACGAAAGGAATTAACATAGATGGACAGGATGAACAGGAGAAGATTTGAAATTTGAAATCTCAAATCATCTTTTCTTCATCCTGCCAATCCTGTCCATCCATGTTAATTGTCCGACAGCCAGGGCCGCGAACAAGCCCTACCCCTACAAAATCTCGCTTCTAAAGAGCGGCCGTTTCCGCAACGTCATTCGTTGAAATGCCGAAGTGTTGTGCGGCGAGGATCAGGCCGATGATCGTCTTGGCGTCTTCGATCTCGCGCGAGGCAATCATCGACAGCGCGCGGCGGAGCGGGAGCCGGACGACCTCGACGAGTTCGTCGTCTTCGAGCTGCTGCGTCGCCTCCGTGAGAGCGGTCGCCAGGAAGACCCAGAGCCTCTCGGCGCAGAAGCCCGGCGTCGGGTAAAACTCCGAGAGCGGCTCCAGCCGGCCCGCGCTGAAACCGACCTCTTCGATCAACTCGCGCGCCGCACAGTCCTCGGGGCGCTCGCCCGCTTCGAGCTTGCCGGCCGGGAGTTCGAGCAGGTAGCGACGAGCCGGGTGCCTGTACTGCCGGACGAGCGCGACCGTGCGGTCGTCGAAGACGGCGACGACCGACGCGCCGCCGGGGTGTTGCACACACTCGCGCACGTAAATCTTCTCGCCCTCCCGCACCGTGTCGCGCGTCACGTCGAAGATGCGCCCGCGGAAAAGCTCCTCGCTGTGCAGAACCTCCGGCGACTCTTTATCCACTATGTCCATCTGTCCTTTGTGTCCTTTGCGCCTTCGGCGTCCTCTGCGTGAAATTTTTCCACGAGAAAGAAGTTTCACGCAGAGGACGCCGAAGGCGCAAAGGAAAATTTATTCGCGCTGGCGGTCGGCAGCCGTGGCCGGCCGGCCGTCGCTGTAGCGGATGCCGATGACCTCGGAGTCGAGATAGAGGTGACGCTCGCCGCCGGCCGCGTGCGGGTCGGCGTTGATCGAGTAGGACGGTGGACGCTCCCCGGCTCGCGGTGTGAGCCGCAGACGGAAGACGTAGCCGTCCACGGCCGGGGCGTCGCCCGCGAACTCCTTGTTGAGGAGGATGCCGGCCGCGAGGAGCTGGTCGAAGGTCGCGTATTCGCCGAAGTTATCGAGGTAGTTCTGCTCGGCGGCGGCGAGGTTCTTGAGGTGTTGCGCGGCCGTGGCCTCGTAGGTCGCGGCGGCGCGGCGGCGCTTCGCGTCCGTCTCCGTGTTCAGGAGCACGGCCACGAGCGCCGCCAGCACGGCCAGCCCTGCGAGCGCGAGAATTATCAGGATGCGTCCCTGTCGAGTCATGTGTCAGCAACCGCCCCGGTCGAAACTTCGCGCGCCCTCAGTCTCCGAGCAGGCGCGTCATTTCGCCGACGAGGTAGAGCGACCCCGTAACGCAGATGGTGCCTTCGGGTGGCGTGACGGCGCGCGCAATCGCGAGCGCGTCGCGCGGCGCGGGCGCGAGCGAGATTGTACTCAAATCAGTGTCGCGCGGGATAGCGCGCACGAGGTCTTCGACCGGGGCGGAGCGCGCATTGTCGGCTTGCGTGAGGACGAGACGGCGCGCGGCGGGGAAGAGAGCGCGGCCGATCTCCTCCACTTCCTTGTCGCGCATCGCGCCGAAAACGAGTGTGACGGGCGCTCGTGCGAACTCATCGAGGTATGCGCGCAGGGCACGCGCGCCGGCCGGGTTGTGTGCGCCGTCGAAGAGGACGGCGGGCGAGCCTTCGCGCAGCTCCAGACGCCCCGGATGCTCGGCGCTCTCAAGCCCCGCGACGACGTTCTCTGGCGTGATCTCGAACCCGCGCTCGGCGAGGATTTCGGCTAGCCGGACGGCCGTCGCGGCGTTCACGAGTTGGTGTCGGCCGCGCAGGTTGAGTCGGACGTGTCCGTAAGTCCCACGCCCGGTGGTAAACGAGACGCGCAGGCGTCCATCGGCGCAAATCTCTTCGACGCGCGCGTCCGATGGAGCGACGAGGCGCGGCTCGACGCCGCACTCGCGGCAGCGACGGAGGATGACGGCCGCGGCGGCCGGCTCCTGCGGCGCGATGACGGCGGCGGCGACGCCGGGCCAGATGATGGCGGCCTTCTCGGCGGCGATCTCTTCGAGGGTGCAGCCGAGGTGCTCCTGATGGTCGAGCGCGACGGGCGTGATGGCGACCACACCGGCCTCGGCGGCCGTCGTCGCGTCGAGACGCCCGCCGAGGCCCGTCTCCAGAATCGCCACCCGGACGCCCGTCTCTTTGAAGACGAGCAAGGCGGCGGCCGTCACCTGCTCGAAGAATGTCGGCACCGCGCCGGTCATGCGCCCGACCTCTTCGGCGGCGGCGCGCACGCGTGTGGCCGCGCGCGCGAACTCCTCGCGCGAAACTTCAACGCCGCCCACGCGCACGCGCTCGGTGATGGAGACGAGGTGGGGCGAGGTGTAGAGGCCCGCACGGATATGTGCGGCGCGGCAGACGGCGTCGAGCATCGCGGCCGTCGAGCCTTTGCCGTTTGTGCCGGCGATCTGAATGGCGGGGTAAGACTTTTGCGGGTCGCCGAGGAGCGCGAGCAGACGGCGGACGCCCTCCAGCCCGAGTTTCATCGCCAGCGTCTCGTGGCCGAGGGACAGAAGGTATCTAAGCGACTCGTCGTAAAGCATAGTTCAAAGTTCAAAGTTCAAAGTTCAAAGGGCCACGACTTCAAAGTTCAAAGTTTAAGGCTCAAGTTGAGAAATGCGCCCGGCGCGTCGGCGCGAGCCTGCGGGCACACGTCCGCCCGCATCGGTTGATGGTCGCGGGGCGCGGGGTCTTTAACTTTGAACTTTGAACTTTGAACTTTGAACTTCCCCCTCTTCGGGGGCGCCGTTGTTGCCCGGCAGTTCCAACTGGTGCGTCTGCGGCGTGAACGTCGCCTCGGGGAGCAGTTCGACGGGGATGTCGGGCCGCTCCATCTCGGGGTTGTACATGAATTGGAGGAGGCGGATGACGGCGTCGCGCATCTGCCGGCGGTCAACTACGGCGTCGAGCATGCCGTGTTCGACGAGGAACTCGGAGCGTTGGAAGTCTTTGGGGAGCTTCTGCCGGATGGTCTGCTCGATGACGCGCGGGCCGGCGAACCCGATGAGCGCCTTCGGCTCGGCGATAATCACGTCGCCGAGCATGGCGAAGGAGGCCGTCACCCCGCCGGTCGTCGGGTCGGTCAACACCGACACGTAAGGCAGGTGTTGCTCGGAGAGGAGCGCGAGCGCCGCCGCGACCTTCGCCATCTGCATTAAACTTAGGATGCCCTCCTGCATGCGCGCGCCGCCCGACGCGCTGACGATGACCACGGCCGACCGTTCAAAGATGGCCCGCTCGATGAGACGCGTGATCTTCTCGCCGACGGCCGACCCCATCGAGCCGCCGAGGAAGCTGAAGTCCATCGCGGCGCAGAGGACGGGCATGCCGCCCATCTGGCCGCGCGCGTTGATGACGGCCTCGGGCAGCCCCGTCGCGCGCCGCGCCTGCTCCAGACGCTCCTTGTAGGGCTTGGTGTCTACAAAGTTCAGCGGGTCGGACGAGATCACTTCGCCGTCCGTCTCCTCGAACTTGCCCTCGTCGTAGAGCATGGCGAGACGCGCGCGCGCGCCCATGCGGAAGTGATGAGAGCAGTGGTGGCAGACGTGTAGGTTCTCTTCCAGCTCACGCGTGTAGAGCGCGGCGTCGCACTCGGGGCACTTCTGGAAGACGCCCTCGGTCTTAACGCGCCGCTCGTCGGCCGGCACCGGCTCGATGCGCTGATTCTTTTTACGAAACCACTTCGACATTGGCTCACACTAGCGGGGACGCTCTACGGTCACGAAGGGTATCACAACGCGACGGCCGGGCTGAAGTGCCGCCCGGCCGTCGTTCGCTTTCCCAGTTGCCCCGGCGCGGCCGACTACTTGCCGACGCCCGACATTTCGGCCACCGGCTCGCCGCCGCCCGGCAGCGGGGGCGGCGCGCCGTTCGAGCGGCGCTCGACGGCCTCGATGAGGTGGGAGACGATCATCTCCTCGGTCTCGTCCCAATCGCCGCCGAGGGTGCAGCCGGCGGCGTTACGGTGGCCGCCGCCGCCGAAGCGCTCGGCGATGCGCGCGACGTTCACGTCGCCCTTCGACCGAAGGCTCACGCGATAGAGGCCCGGCTGCGTCTCCTTCAGGAAGGCGACGGCCTCGACCTCGCCGCACGAGAGCGGGTAATTGACGAACCCGTCGGCGTCCTCTTCCGACGCCCCGGCCTGCGTTTGCATGTCGAGCGTCTGCCGCAGCCACGCCACGCGCCCCGTGGGGTCGCGGTTGACGGTCGAAAGAACGAGGCTCGTCAGGCGTATCTTGCCCCACGCGTAGCTGCCGAAAACGGCCTGCGAGACCTTCGCCGGCTTGACCCCGGCGCGCACCAGCTCGGAGGCCACCTTGAAGGTGCGCTCCGTGGTGTTCGCGTAGTGGAAGCTGCCGGTGTCGGTGATGAGCGCCGTGTAGACGCACTCGGCGATCTCGCGGGTGACGCGCACGCCGATGGCCTTGCAGAGGTTGTAGATCATCTCGCCGACGGCCGAGGCCGTCGAGTCGATCCAGTTGATCGTGCCGAAGAGCGAGGTGGTCGAGTGGTGGTCGATGTTGACGACGAGCTGTTCTTCGAGGCGTTCGAGGCCGGGCCGCGTGATGTCCGAACACTCGATGACGAAGACGGCGTCGTAGGGCTTATCGACCGAAGGGGTGACGCGGATGAGTTCCGCCCCCGGCAGCTTGTGGTAGGCGTGGGGGGCGGCGTCGCGCATGATGACTTCCGCCTCTTTGTCGAGGGAGCGCAGAAGCCAGTAGAGGCCGAGCGACGACCCGAGAGCGTCGCCGTCCGGCCTCACGTGCGAAGTGATCGCGAAGCGCCGCTTCGCCTCGATCAGCTCAACTACTTGACTAAGCATTTCAAAGAAGTGATGAGTGATGAGTGATAAGTGATAAGAGAAGACAGGCGCTTTTCTTATCACTTATCACTTATCACTTATCACTTATTTTCTCCTTTTTCTTCTGTTTCCGCCGGGCCGTCCCCGGCGGCGGCGACGCTCTCGCTGCTGCTGCCGCTGTCCTGTTTCACCTGCGCGAGCAGCTCTTCGACGCGGGCCGCCTTCTCCTCGACCGTGTCGCGGACGAAGTGCAGCTCGGGCGTAAATTTCAGGTTGAGCGCCAGCCCCAACTGGCGGCGCACGTAGGGCGCGGCCTTGGTGAGCGCCTTGAGCGCCAGCGTCTTTTCGTCGTCGGTGCCCTCGACGAGGACGAAAACGCGCGCGTCGCGCAGGTTCTCCGTAACGCGCACGTCCGTCACCGTCGCCGTCTCGACCCGCGGGTCTTCCAGCTCGTAGCCGACGATCTGCGACAGCTCCTCGCGAATCAGTTCTGCAAGCTGCTGTGGGCGACGCATAAAAACAGAGGTTAGAGGTTAGAGGTCAGAGGTTAGTGAAGACAGTTTTTAACTGACCTCTAACCTCTAACCTCTGACCTCTTACAGTTCAGTGGCGGCCACCGACTCGATGACGTAAGCCTCGATCTGGTCGTTGACCTTGATGTCGTTGAAGTTTTCGAGTCCGATGCCGCACTCGAAGCCTTCGCGGACTTCGGCCGCGTCGTCCTTGAAGCGGCGCAGGGAAGCTATCTGGCCCTCCCAGGCGACGACGCCGTCGCGGATGAGGCGGGCGCGGGCCTTGCGGGAGATGACGCCGCTGGTGACGCGGCAGCCGGCCACCGCGCCGATCTTCGGTACGCGGAAGACCTCCTGCACCGAGGCGTTGCCGATGATGCGCTCGGTCTCGATGGCGTCGAGCATGCCGAGCATGGCGGCGCGTATCTCCTCCTCGACCTTGTAGATGATCGAGTGGAGACGCACGTCAACGTGCTCGTGCTTGCCAAGCTCGGCGGCCCGCACCTCGGGCCGCACGTTGAAGCCGATGATGACGACCGCGCTCGAAGAAGCGCTCGCCTGCGTGGCCGAGGCCAGGAGCACGTCCGACTCGGTGATGGCCCCGACGCCTGAGCGAATGACCTTGACCTTGACCTTCTCGGTCGAGAGCTTCTGGAGCGTGCTCTTCAAAACTTCGACCGAGCCTTGCACGTCGGCCTTGACGACGATCAAAAGCTCCTTCGTCTCCTGCTGCCCCAGCGCCTCGATGCCGCGCTTGGTGGTCTGGACGAGGGCGGCCTGACGCGAAATCATCTGGCGGTGCTGCGAAATCGACTGCGCCTTCGTGATGTCGGCGACCACCTGGAAAGTGTCGCCGGCCTGCGGCACGCCCTGCATGCCGAGCACCTCGACGGGTGTGGCCGGGCCGACCTCGGTGACCAGTTCGCCGCGGTCGTTGAACATGGCACGCACCTTGCCGAAAATCTGTCCGACGATGAACGGGTCGTGAACCTTGAGCGTGCCCTGCTGGACGAGGACGGTGGCGACGGCGCCGCGCCCGCGGTCGAGCTTGGCTTCGAGCACCACGCCCGAGGCGAGCCGCGTGGGGCTGGCCTTGAGGTTGAGGATGTCGGCCGTGAGCAGGATGGTCTCCAGCAGCGTCTCCAGATTCTCGCGCTTCTTGGCGGAGACGGCGACCATCTCGGTCTCTCCGCCCCAATCGACGGGCTGGAGGCCGAGGCCGGCGAGTCCCTGCTTGACGCGGTCGGGGTTGGCGTCCGGCTTGTCGATCTTGTTGATGGCGACGACGATGGGCACGCCGGCCGCCTTCGCGTGCTCGACGGCCTCGATGGTCTGCGGCATGACGCCGTCGTCGGCCGCGACGACGAGCACGACCACGTCCGTGGCCTTCGCGCCGCGGGCGCGCATGAGGGTGAAGGCTTCGTGGCCGGGCGTGTCGAGGAAGACGACGCGGCGCAGTTGGAGCGGATCGTCGGCGCTGGCCACCTGAACGCTGTAAGCGCCGATGTGCTGCGTGATGCCGCCGGCCTCGCCCTCGGCGACTTTGGCGGTGCGGATGGCGTCGAGCAGGGAAGTCTTGCCGTGATCGACGTGGCCCATGACGGTGACGACGGGCGCGCGCGCCTCCTCGACGTAGTCGTCGATGTTCTCACCGCCGAGGATGTCTTCAAGCTCCTGCCCCGTGACCATGTCCTCGTAGGGCATGAAGGAGACCTCGAAGCCGAAGCGCTTGCCGAGATCGACGGCCACCTCGTCGTCGAGCGGCTGGTTGATGGTGGCGAACACCCCGCGCTGCATCAGCAGGGTGACGACCTCCTTCGGCTTGATGCCGAGCTTCTCGGCGAACTCCTTGACCGTGGAGCCTTCGACGAGGCTCACCTGCTTGGTCTCGCCGGCGAGCGCGAGGTTCTGCGCGAAACGCTGCTCGGGCGTGAGCGCCTTCGGCGGCAGGACGAAATCTTTCTCATAGCGGCCGCCGCGTTCACGCGGGCCGCCCGAGAGGCGGCCCGTGCCGCGGCGCGAGCCGGGGCGGCCGCCGGGGCGGCGCGCGTCGGCCGGTGGGATGTAGGTCGTCTGCGGCGTGGCGCTCTCGCCGGGCGTGCCGCGCAGCGCCTCGTCGCGTCCGCCGCGCCCGTTGCGTGGCCGCTCGTCGCGACCGCCGCCGCCACTACGGGCGCGCGCGGCGGCCGGCGGCGTCACCACGGCTGGCGCAACATCAGGCGCGCGCTCCCCGTGGCGGATGCCGGCGTTGAGCGCGGCGGTCGTGGGCCGCAGTGCTCTGACCTGTCGCGCCGGCGCGGGCGTGGCCGAAGGGCCACTCGGCACGGCGGCGGCGGGCACGGTCTCCATCTCTGTCTCTTCTGTGGCGTAAACGGCCGCCGGGGCCGGCGTCTCAAACTCCTCCGTCTCAACTGCCGCCGCCTCTGGCTCCACGTAGGAAACTTCCTGCGCCTCCGCCGGGGCCTCGGCGACAGCCGCCTCCTCGGGCCTCTCGGCGCGCGTCGCCGCGGGTCTCTTGACGAGACGCGCCGGGACGAGTCTGGCACCGCCGCCGCCGCCGGCCGCGGGCGGCTCGGACACTTCGGGCGCGTGGGCCTCCAACGTGGGCGGCGCGGGCGTCGATTCCGGCGCTGGCTCCATCGTCACGGGGGCATGCTGCGGCGAGTGCTCGTCGTCCGCCGCCGGCGTCTCGGTCTCCACGGGCCGGGCGGCCTTCTTGACGACGCGGATGCTGCGCGGGGCGTGTACTTCCTTCTTCGGGAAATACTTGTTGCGAATCTTCTCGGCCAGCTCTTTGGAGATCGTGTTCGAGGGCACGGACACGTCCACGCCCTCGCGGCGCACTTCTTCGATGAGGCGCTTCGACTCCATCTTCAGCTCTTTGGCGAGGTCGTAGATACGAATCTTGGACAGGGCGGTGGTCATGCACTCCTTCTTCGACGCTTAAAATAAAACGGCGTCGCACGCTTCAAAGGTTGAGGCCCCTCGTCGAGGTCTCGAAACCCCTTCGGCCGTGCGACGCCCCCTCTCGCTTGGGAAGGCGTGCCTCGGGCCGTGAGGCTTCAGGGCGGGCAGGCGCACGCGCGCCCGTCGCCCGGCTGCTGATGGTTACGCGTTGCCGGAAGCATCGTCAGGCTTCTCACTCGGGGCAACGCCTTCGTCCGGCTCCGACGCCTCGACCCGTTCGGAGTCGGAAGGCACGTCGGACTGGGCGACTTCCGGGGCGGAGGCTTCTCCACCCAGGTCGGCGGCGGGCGAAAGCGGCGAGTCGTCTTCCTCTTCCGCTTCCGTCCGCTCCAGCTCCATGGCGGCGCCGCTCGTCTCAAGCACGGCCGCTTCGGAGGATGTGATGTCAGGCGCGGGGGTGATCGTGTCGGCGCGCAGATCGCGTCCCCCCCCCTGCAAGAGAAGCTCGTCGGCCGACATCGGGTCGGACTCGGAGAGCGCGACCGGCTCGCCCGACTCTCCCGTCAGGTGATCGGGATCAGCCGTGAACGGCGTCCCACCCGCGACCGCCGCGTCGTACCCTTCGGCGATCATCGCTTCCGACGGCTCGACCTCGCGCGCGGGCGCATCGGGGTCGAACTCGAACGACGCGGCGTGCTGCTCGACAGTGCCGCGCGTCTCTTCCGCGCCGCCGTCGCTCAACGTCTCGCCGGCGTCTTCAACAGCGCCCGTCTCGTCGTCGCCGCCCTCGGAAACTTCGGTAGAAGCCTCGGCGTCGGGCGACGCTTCGGCGGCCGTCTCCGACCCCGCGTCCGTGTCAGTTTCGGAGCCGTCGCCGCCCGTCTCCACGGCCGCGGTCTCGTCGGTTGCGGCAGCGTCCCCGGCTTCTGCGGCCGCGGCCTCTTCGTCGCTCTGCTGGCCCGCCTCGCGCGCGGCCGAGACGATGGACTGCGCCGAAGAGATGATGCGCTGGGCGTCGTCGATGCTGAGGTCGAGGTATTCGGTCAGGTCGTCGATGGACGTGGTGGCCAGCGTCTCGATGTCCTCGATGCCGCGAAGGGCGAGCGCGTCGATCATCGCCGGGTTGATGCCGTCGAGCCGCTCCAGCGGCACGGCCTCGCCCGAGGCGATCATCGCGCCCATCTGCGCGGCGACCTCGCGCTTGATCTCTTCCTCACTGCGGATGTCGATGTTCCAACCGACGAGCTTGGTGGCGAGGCGCACGTTCTGCCCGCGCTTGCCGATGGCCAAAGATAGCTGGTCTTCGTTGACGATGACCTCCATCTGCCGGCGCTCGATGTCGGTGATGCGGACCTGATTGACCTTGGCGGGGGAGAGCGAGTTGGCGGCGAACACCGATGGCTCGTCCGACCACTCGATGATGTCGATCTTCTCGCCGCGCAGCTCCCGGATGATGGCCTGCACGCGCGAACCCTTCATGCCGACGCAGGCGCCCACCGGGTCAACGTCGCGCTCCGTGGAGGCGACGGCGATCTTGGCGCGCTCGCCCGGCTCGCGCACGGCCGACTTGATGACCACCGTGCTGTCGTAAATCTCGGGAACCTCCATCTCGAAGAGGCGCTTGAGGAGTTCCGGCGAGGTGCGTGAGACGATGACCTGCGGGCCTTTGGATTCCTTCGACACGTCGTCGATGACGACGCGGATGCGCTCGCCCTGATTCCACTGCTCGCCGCGCGACTGTTCCTTGCGGCCGAGGAGTGCCTCGACGTTGCCGAGATCGACGATGATGTCGCCCCGCTCGAAGCGCTTGATGTAGCCGTTCACAAGGTCGCCGACCTTGTCGATGTACTGCTCGTAGACGTTCTGCCGGACGGCGTCGCGCACCTTCTGGAAGAGGATCTGCTTGGCGGTCTGTGCGGCGATGCGTCCCATTTCTTCCATCGGCATCGGCAGTTGCAGCTCGTCGCCGACCTCGACCTCGTCGCCCGCCAGCTCCTTCGCCTCGTCGAGCGACAGCTCGCGGGCCGGGTTCTCGACCTCCTCGACGACAACCTTGGCGGCGAAGATTTCCAGGCCGGACTCAGTCGTCCACTCGACCTGAATCTCCTCCTTGAATTGTTTGCGCGCCGCGGCCTTCACGGCCTCCTTCATCGCGTCAATAACGATGTCGCGGTCGATGCCGTGCTCTTTGCAGAGGGCGTCAATGCTTTGCGGAATCGATGCACTCATAAGATTCAGAGGTTAGAGGTTAGAGGTTAGAGGTTAGTGAAATCAGTTTTTACTGACCTCTAACCTCTGGTCTCTGACCTCTTGCTTTCAACTTTCTGCCGACTCTTCCGCTTGCGCGGAGCGCAACTCCCGCTCGCGCTGCTCGGCGCGGCGGAACTCTTCCTCCACGTCGATTTCGAGGTTCGCCTTGACAATCGACGCGACGCTCACCAGAACGCGGCCCGTCGTCACGTCTTCAAAAACCACTTTGTCGCCTTCGACGCCGACGATTCGGCCGCGGAAGTTGCGCTGGCCGTCCACGGCCTCGCGCGACTTCATCCGGGCCAACCGGCCGGCGAATCGCTCGTAGTCCTCGCGCCGGTAAAGGCCGCGCTCAAGACCCGGCGAGGAGACTTCGAGGTTGTAAGGCTCGTGGATGAAGTCCTCCACGTCGAGGACGGTGCTCATGTGGTGGCTCACCTCGGAGCAGTCCTCGTGGGTGACGCCGTCGGGCCTGTCGATGAAGACGCGCAGCGTGCGCAGGCGCCCGGTGCGGGCCATCTCCACGTGCACGAGTTCGAGGCCGCGCTCTTCGGCCGCGCGCGTGGCGATCTCGCGCACCCGCCCCTCGACTGAATCCCCGTCCGTCACCGCCCGGCCTCCCCAAAAAAATGCCCTTCGCGCAAAATAAAAAGTGGGCGCGAACCCACTAGGACAACGCCCCGGCGCTCCGAGCAAGAGGCGAATTATACGGAAACACCGGGCGCGTGGCAACCCGCCAGTAAAGTGAGCAGTGAGCAGTAAGCGGTGAGCAGTAAAAAGCCCCTTCACCACCCTCCGGAACACGGGCCGCCCGCTCGCGGTTTACCGCCCGCCGCTCACTTTACTGCTTACTGCTCAATGCTTACGGCTCACTGAAGTCTGGCCTTGACGATCTCGCTCACTATCCGCCCGTCGGCCGCCCCGCCCAGTCTCCCTTGTACGGCCTTCATCACCGCGCCCATCTCCTTCATCGACGTGGCGCCCGTCTCACTGATGACGGCCGCGACCGCCCCCTCAATCTCCTCGCGGGAGGCCGCGCGCGGCAGGTACTCGTCGATGACGGCGATTTCGGCGAGTTCCTTCTCGGCCAGCTCGTTGCGCCCCGCCTTCTCGTACTGCTCGACCGAGTCGCGCCGCTGCTTGACGAGCGACAGCAGCGACTTCGTCGTCTCCTCGTCCGTGAGTTCGCCGCCCTTCTCGATCTCGCGGTTCTGGAGGGCCGCCTTGACCATCCGCAGCGTCGAGGTGCGCGCCGCGTCGCGCGCCTTCATCGCGGCCGTCATGTCGCTCACGATCCGTTGCTTCAGACTCATGCTGACAGAATAAACAAGGATGGGCGGGAGAGGGAAGGGGCGGGGACGGCCCAGTGAGCAGTAAGCAGTAAGGAGTAGGAATTCGGGAGCCGCCGGAGGCGGCGGAAGATTGTAGCCACGGGCGCCAGCCCGTGGTAACGGCGGAATAAAATATGAGAAGCCCCGGAGGGGCGAAAGAATCCCGACGTTGGGGGTGAGGCCCGTCACGGTTCTTTCGCCCCTCCGGGGCTTCAATGTTTGTTGTGGCGTCTGACCCACGGCTCGCGCCGTGGGCTACAATCTTCCGCCGCTCCGCGGCTCCCAAATTCCTACCGCTTACTGCTTACTGCTCACTGCTCACTGCTTACTCCTGACTGCTGCTTTGCGGCCGGCTGCGCCCGGCCGCCTCGCGCAGCTCCCTGAGCGTGGTCGAGGGGCCGTGGACGGAGGCGATGCGCTCCACGTCGAGGCCGAGGCGCGTGATGGTTTCGAGGAAGTGCGTGGTGGCCTCGATGATGGTCGTGGGCATGTACTTGCCCGAGTTGGGCAGGCTCACGAGGTCGCCCTGAAAGACCAGTCGTTCCTTCGGCAGGTAGGCGACGAGCATCTCGCGCGCGTGCGGGTTCGGCCCTACGTCGATGACCTCGACGCTCTGTTTGCCGTCCGTGAAGACGCGCTTGCCGTTTTGCACGAACTCGAAGGCGGGCTTGCGGAGCGCGCGTGACTGGTCGTCGGGCGTAACGGTGAAGGTGGACGCGGCCATCCGCTCGAAGAACTTCTGGTTGGCAGCGGTCGTGACGATGGTTGCGCCCGCGGCGACGTAGGGGCGCAGGCCGCCCGAGTGGTCGTCGTGGAAGTGTGTGACGACGACGTAGCGGATGGGCTTGGCGGGAAACATCTCCTTCAGCTTCGTGATGGTAGCTCGGCTGCCGCGCCCGCCCGCGTAAGGCTCGACGACGAGGAGGTGGTCTGAGAACTCGACGACGAGCGAGTTGGCGCCGCTCTCGAAGAGGTGGACGCCGTCGGCGAGCTTCGTCTCGCGCGTGGGCGCAGGACCAGGCGTCGGCAGCTCCTCGTGCCCTTCGGGCTTGGCGAAGGCGCTCTCGGCGGGCTTGGTGTTGAACTGCACGTCGTCGTAAGTGACTTCTTCGATAAGTTCGCCGGCGCGGCGCGTGACGCGGCCCGTGGGGACTTTCACGCGGCCGACCGTGCGGTAGCCGGGGAAGGCCCACTCGTGTGTGGTGTCGCCGGCGAGGTTGTCGCTCACCACGATCTCCTGCTTCGAGAGCAGGTTGGTCGAGGCGTCGAAGTAGAGCGTCCACTGGACGCCGTTCGGCGTGGCGGCG
>DASVES010000480.1:0-9539 GCA_036380435.1 Pyrinomonadaceae bacterium
TCGCCGCCGAAGTCGTCGGCGCGCTTCTCCAGCCCCTCGCCCATCTTGTAGCGGGCGAAGCGGCGGACGGTGATGTTCTCCTTGATGGAGGCGATCTTCTCCGTCAGCAAATCCTGGATGGTCTTGGCCGGGTCTTTGACGAACGGCTGGTCGAGCAGCACCGCCTCCTCGTAGAACTTGTTGAGCCGGCCCTCGACGATCTTGTCGATCACCTGCTCGGGCTTGCTGGCGTTCTTCGGGTCGTTTTTGGCCTGACCGCGCGCGATCTCGCGCTCCTTCTCGACGAGGTCGGCCGGGACTTCCGCGCGCGCGACGTAGCGCGGCTCGGCCGCGGCGATGTGCATCGCGATGTCCTTGACGAGCGACTGGAAAGCCTCGGTGCGCGCGACGAAGTCGGTCTCGCAGTTGACCTCGACGAGGACGCCGACCTTGCCGCCCATGTGGATGTAGGAGCCGACTGCGCCCTCGGCCGCGATACGCCCTTCCTTCTTCTTCGCCGAGGCGAGGCCCCGCTTGCGTAGCAGGTCGATGGCCTGCTCCTCGTTGCCGCCCGCCTCCGTCAATGCGCCCTTGCACTCCATCATCCCCGCGCCCGTCTTCTGGCGCAGGGCCATGACCGCGGCTGCTGTAATCTCCGCCATGTGTTTCAACTCTCCTTGATAGCTTAATGATGAAAAGGAAGTCAGGAGACAAAAGTCAGGAGTCAGAATAAAATCCGTGCCCGGCCGCCTCGTATATTCTGACTCCTGACTTCTGTCTCCTGACTCCTGAGTCGTTAAAAAGCGCAGCCCCGGCGGGTTCATCCGCGCCGGCAGGCTGCGCTGGCCGAAGAGTAATCTTACCGACCTACGGTCTTCAAATCTCGACTCTAGCTCGCCACGCCGACCGTCTCCGCGCCCTTGTCCTGCTCGGGCGAGCGGGCGGGTTGCGTGCCCTCGGCCGCGTCGCCGCCGGTCGCCCCGCGCACGGGCGCGCCCGTCCCGGCCTGCTCGTGATCGCCGACGCTGTCGGGCTGCTGGCCCGTCTTGCCGAAGCCGATGTTGCCGGGAACGCTCGTCTGCGTCTCGGCCGAAGGGGCGGCGGCCGGCATGTCCGCCGCGTTCTGCGACTCGGCCGGGGCCGGCTCCTCTTCTTCCTCGTTGCCCTTGGCGCGCATCTGCGCGCCCTCGATAACGGCGTCGGCCATGCGCGAAGCGAAGAGGCGAATGGCGCGCAGGGCGTCGTCGTTGCCGGGGATCACGTAGTCGATGCCCTCGGGCGAGCAGTTCGTGTCCACGACGGCGATGACGGGTATCCCTAAGCGATTGGCCTCGGCGACGGCGATCTCCTCCTTACGCACGTCGATGATGAAGAGCGCGTCGGGCACCCGCGTCATGTTCTTGATGCCCGCGAGGTTCTTGTCGAGAATCTCGCGCTCGCGGTCAAACTTGATGCGCTCCTTCTTGGTGATCATCTCGTAGCGGCCGTCGGTCTGCATCGCTTCGAGGTCGCGCAGCCGCTTGATCGACTTCTGGACGGTCTGGAAGTTGGTGAGCAAACCGCCGAGCCAGCGGTTGTTGATGTAGTACTGCCCGGCGCGCACGGACTCTTCGCGGATGGCGTCCTGGGCCTGCCGCTTGGTGCCGACGAAGAGGACGGTGCGCCCGCGGTCTTCGCCGGCCAGCGCCGTGACGAACGCGATGGCGTCGCGGAACATCTTCTGCGTCTTCTGGAGGTCGATGATGTTGATGCCGTTGCGCTCGCCAAAGATGAACTCCTTCATCTTCGGGTTCCAGCGCCTGACCTGGTGGCCGAAGTGGACGCCGGCCTCCAAAAGCTCCTTCATGGTGACGGTTACTGCCAAACTAAAGCCTCCTCTACAGTTGATTGGTTTAGTGTACTCGCCGCGCCCCACGCGCCCCCTCCGCGGGGCAACCAACCGGGGCGCGGCAATGGATTTTGCGGTGATGAGTGATAAGTGATGAGTGATAAGAGTAAGAAAAGTTTTTCTTATCACTCATCACTTATTACTTATCACCGTCTTCTCTATCTCTTCGAGAACTGGAAGCGCTTGCGCGCGCCCTTCTGGCCGTACTTCTTGCGCTCCTTGATGCGCGGGTCGCGCGTGATCAGCCCGGCTTGCTTGAGCGTGCGCCGCAGCTCGCTGTTGTATTCGAGCAGCGCCCGCGTGATGCCGTGGCGGACGGCGCCGGCCGGCCCCGAGGGGCCTCCGCCGGCGACGTTCACCAAAACATCGAACTTATCGACCGTGTCGGTGAGCTTCAGCGGCTGGCTGATGATCATGCGCAGGGTCTGGTTGGGGAAGTATTGCTCGAAGGTCTTGCGATTGATGCGGAATTCGCCGGTGCCCGGCCTCAGATAGACGCGCGCCGTCGAAGTCTTGCGCCGTCCGGTTCCGTAATACTGAATATCTGCCACAGCTCGTCCTTCCTCGAAAATCCTGGTTTACTTCTTGGCCCCGGCGTCGGCGCGCGCGCTCAAGGGGAGCGCCTCGGGCTGCTGGGCCGCGTGCCGGTGCTCGGCGTCGCCATAGACCTTCAGCTTCTTGCCCATCGCCTTGCCAAGCTTCGTCTTCGGGAGCATCCCGCGCACAGCGATCTCGATGACGCGCTCGGGGTGCTTCTTGAACTGCTCCTCGACGGTGACGGAGCGCAGGCCGCCCGGATAGAGCGTGTGCCGGTGGTAGACCTTCTGCGTCGCCTTGGCGCCCTTGAAGACGGCCTTGCGCGCATTGACGACAATGACGTGGTCGCCCATGTCGATGAAGGGCGTCCACTGCGGCTTGTTCTTGCCCATGAGCACGCGCGCCACCTCGGTCGCGAGGCGGCCCACCGTCTGCCCGGCCGCGTCCACGATGTACCACTTGCGATTATCAGCGAGACCCTGCCCGCTGGGAAAGTAGGTTGACATAGGTTAAGTCTCTCTAAAATAAGCGTCTAAAACGCGAACGGGTAGAATACGAAACGGCCGAAAAGATGTCAAGCCGATGGGGTTTGTGCGCCGCTTCGGCAAAAAGGCTCTCAGGCCGCTTTGCCTGAGAGCCTCGTTGTTCGATGTAGCCGTTAAAGCGGTTACGGGTTGTTGCCCGGCTGAGTCGGGGCCGGGGTCGTGGTCGTTGCGGGGTCGCCGGTGCGACGCTTGAGGCGGGGCGCCTCGTTCTTCTCCTCCTTGGTCGCGTCAGTCGCCGGCCCCGTCTCTTCGGCGGTGGGCTGGCGGCGCTTGAGCGTCGGGCGGCCCGGCGCGCCGCCGCTGTCGTCTCCCGCGGCGAGGTCGCCGGTGGACGAGACACGCGAGTTCGACAGACGCAGCAGGCGATTCTTGACGCGCTGGAACTCGGAGGTCGAGATGACGTACTCCTCGCGGTCGGGGAAGCGGGCGACGAGCACCCGCGTGGCCTCGACGCGGTCGGGCGGCTGCGGGTGCGTCGTGAAGGTGCGCGCGAAGAAGCCCGGCTTCTTCTTGTTCTGCGCGTTGAGCTTTTCGAACATCGTGGACATCGCGCTCGGGTCGTAGCCGGCGGCCCACAGGTACTGCACGCCGAGGCGGTCAGCCTCCTCTTCAGCGCCGCGCGTGAACTTGAAGAAGGCCGCGGCGAGGCCCAAGCCCGCAGTGCTCTGGTAGATCATGCCGGGGATGCCGCCGAGGAAGATCGATCCGACCATCGCGAGTCCTTCGAGCCACTGGCCTTTTCGCATGTTCTCCATCGCGTGACGCGAGGCGACGTGCGCGATCTCGTGCGCCATCACACCGGCGAGTTCGGCCTCGTTGTCGGCGGCGAGGAGCAGCCCCTTGTTGACGTAGAAGAAGCCGCCCGGAAGTGCGAAGGCGTTGACCTCGTCGGAGTCGATGACCTTGATGGTGAAGGGAATCTTGGCGTCGGAGTGGAGCACGAGGTTCTGGCCGACGCGGTTGACGTACTCCGTGACGGTCGGGTCGTCAACGAACTTGGCCTGGCGGTCAACCTCGGCGGAGAGCTGGCGGCCGAGCGCGACCTCTTTTTCGAGCGAGCCGCCCGAGCTGAAGACCGTGCCCTTGTTGATCTTGCGCTTGCCGATGAGACGCGGGTCTTCGTTCTCCGAGAGCGTCTTGTTGGCGCTCGTCTGGACGACGGCCGGCGCGGACTTCTGCGAGTCCTTTTTGGCTTTCGCGTCCTTCTGATCCGACGTCTTTGCGTCAGTGGCCGTCTTGTCCTGCCCGGCGGCGAGCGCGGACGCGGAGCCGGCCAGAAGGCTCGCCGAGAGGGCGAGGGCCGTGAGACCGCGGGAGAAATTACTCGTCATGTGGAAGTGCCTCCAAAAAAATCGTAACAAGCGACAGATGCCGTAAAGGTTCGTCGGGCCGCCCTCCGGCAACGGAAGGCGCTCATCTCGGGCGGTTACGGCCGATCAACCGAACCCCGCCGCACCCCGACGGCGCGACGCGGGCCGACAACACGACAGATTTCAAAGGAGCGCATGGCGCCGGGCGTAGTTCAAAAGAGATTTCGGACGGGCCTCGGGAAACGCGCAAGTCTTTGATGCGCCGGCCCGCTCCGCGGGTTGCGCCGGGGCGCCTCAGCTTTCGCGGCGCGACGCGGCCGCCCCGAAACTCCCCCGTCGCGGGAGCGGTGCGAAACGTCTGCTCTGCTACGTTTGTTCCGCGACGATTATAGGGCAGAACGCGCGGAAAACATAAATAATTGCGTCGCACGCGTCCTGCGTGATACAGTCAAATTCGGCCCCGCCTCGCGCCTCATCCGGCCACGTCAACCGACCGCCTCCGTGACAGTCAGCCATCAGGGTGTAATGAAACGCACGCAAGACAAGATTAAGGACATCGTCGAGCCGCAGGACTTCGACGAGGTGCGTAACGTCGTCTCCGACCCCGCACGCTCTCTCGCCGCCTACTGCTTCACCGACGCCACTTCCGACCTCCTCGCGCGCTGGCTCGACGCCTTAGCCGACCTCCCGCGCGGACGCGGGGCGGCGCGCTCGCTCGCGGGCGTCCGGGGCGTCGGCAAGAGCCACGCGCTGGCCGTCTTCGGCGCGCTGGCCGCGCAGGAGCGGCTGCGTCTGGACGTGTCGGACGCGCACGTGGCGACGAGCGCGCGGCGTCTGTCGGGCCGACGCTACATGGTCGTCCGCGTCGAGCGCGGCACGCGCGACACGCTCGCCGAGGAGATGGCCGCCGCTTTCGGCCGGGCCTTCGGAGGGAGCGAAGCGCAGTGGGGCACTGACCCGGCCGGGATGCTGGCCGTCGCCGGCTCGCGCGCCCACGACTCGACGCTCGTCCTCATCATCGACACCGGCTTCGACCGCCCCTCGCGCGTCCGGCGCGACGACGGCACGCACCTCGGCGAGATCGCCCGCACCGCCCGCGGCGCCAACGCCTTCGTCGCCCTCGCCCTCGACGACGACATCTCCGGCGCCGACGGCCCCAACGTCGCCATCGCCGGCACCTATCACATCGACTTCCTCGACCACGAACATCTCTTCCGCATCGCCGACACCTACATCCTCCACAAGAACGAGCGGGGCCGCGCCGCGCTCCACGACATCTATCTCCACCTGCGCGCGAGTGTGCCCGGCTTCAACTGGAGCGAGCCGCGCTTCGCCGCGCTCTACCCCGTCCACCCGCTCGTGGCCGACGTGGCGGCGGCCGTGCGTCTCTACGCGCCCACATTTGCTTTTCTCCCCTTCGCCGCCGAGGCCGCACGCCGCGCCACGTCCCGGCCCGCGCTCTCGCTCGTCCTGCTCGACGAGGTCTTCGACCGCGCCGAGCGCGACCTGCGCAAGTCGCCGGAGCTGAAGGAGGCTTTCGAGGCTTACGACGATCTGGCGACGCGCGTCGTCGCGCAGTTCCCCGTCATGCAGCGGCTGGAGGCGAAGCTCGTCTTAAAGACGCTCTTCATCCTCTCGCTCGACGGCGGCGGCGCCACGCCGCAGGGGCTGTGCGCGGCGCTGCTGGTCTCGCAGGAGTCGGCGCCCGCGGGCGGCGCGGCCCGCGTGAGCGAGATGCTCGACAGGTTCGTCGAGGCCGCGCCCGAAGCCCTGCGTGTTGGCGACGAGGCGGCGGCCGGCGACGGCCCACGCTATCGCCTCCAGATCGGCGCCCTCGACAAATTCCAGACCGCGCTTGAGCGCAGCGTCGAGCGCCTGCCCGACGGCTCCGACTCCCTCGCGCTCACGCAGCTCAGGGCCGCGGCCCACGCGCGCTTCGAGGACTGGCCCTTCGCCGACGGCCACGATGAGCAGACGGCGACCGCCAACTTCAACCTTGCCTGGCGCGGCTCCGAGCGGCGCGCGCGCATGGTCTGGGTTGACGCGGCGGCATCGCCACCCGCCGCCGCGCCCGACTTCGACCTCGAAGTTTTTATCTATGCGCCCGGCGCCGAAGCCACGCCCGCGCCGCCGGCCGCCACAGATGAGGATGCCGGCGCGGCGCCGCTCTCGGTCGTCTGGCGGCCCGGCGAGGTCACAGCGGAAGAGTTGACGACGCTGCGCCGACTCCTCGCCCTGCGCACGGACGGCACGCTCGCCGCGGACTTCACCGAGACGGCCGTCGCCGCCGAGACGGTGCTCGCCGCGCAGGCCCAGCGCGTCTGGGCGCGCATCTACCTCGACGCGGGCACGCTCGAAGTGGGCGGCGAGCGGAAGTCGCCCGACGACCGCGCGCGCGGCTCGCGCACGCTCTCGGCCGCCCTCTCCACGACGCTCGCGCCACACTTCGCCGAACTCTACCCGCAACACCCACAGTTCGCCGAGACACTTCGGGACGCGGACGTAGAGCGTCTGTCGGCTGGCCTCTTCGCCGGCGCCGGCGCATCCGACGCGGAGGTCGAGCGTCTGGCGCGCGTCTTCGCGCTTCCGCTCGGACTCGTCGAGCGGCGCGGCAACGAGCACATCCTCGCGCCGGGCGACGACGGCGCGGACGACCCCGCGTGGGTGAAGGAAGTGCTCCGACTCGTCGCTCACACTGACGCCGCGTCAGCCCCGCTCACATCAGCGTCGCCCGCAACAGTCCCGCTCGAATCAATCCGCGGCGCTCTCCGCCGTCCGCCCTACGGACTCCAGCGCGAGGCGCAGAACCTCTTGCTCGCGGCGCTCGCCGCGCAGCGACGCATCGAACTCTTCGACGCGTCGGGCGAGCGCGCCCTCCGCCCCGGCCGCCCGCTGAACTGGGATGAAGTCGCCTCGGTCGCGCCCGCGGCCCAACAGGGTCGCGACCCGGAGCAGTCGGCCGCGTGGGCGCGTCTACTGACGGGGCGGCCCGACCTCCGTGCGCTGTCCGATAGGGAGGCGCGCGGCGCCGCCTCGATGGCGCTCTCCGAGTGGCTCGAACGCTGGCGCGCACTCAAACTTGGCGAGCGTTTCGACGCGCTGCCCGACGCGCTGTTGACGACGCGCGTGTGGAGAATGAATGCGGAGGCGTGCCGGCGCTTCGGGGCGGCGGCCGAGGCCGTCCGCCTCGTGCTCGCCAGCGAACTCTCGCTCGACGAGGGGCTGGAGCGCGTGGCCGACGCCTTCGACAATTCCGCCGACACGCTCGCCGAGGCCGCGCACGACCTCGACGCGCTCACCCAGTTCGTGGAAAATTGCGTGGCGCGCCGCCGCGCCGCCGCTTATCTCCTGACGGCGGGGCAGACCGGCGTGGACGAGATCGAGGCCGCGCGCCGCGAGCTGCTTTCAATCGCGCGGGAGCGCGCCTGCCTGTTCGACGCCGAGCGCAACGAACGCTTCAACCGCCTCTGGCCTGAGTTCCAGACGCTCTACGCGGAGCACTATGCGGCCGCGCACGACGCGGCCGGCGCGCACACCCGGCGCGCGCTCGACACGCTTCTGGCCGGCGACCGCTGGCGCGAGTTCGAGATGCTTTCGCGGCTGCCCTTCGTGACGCGGCAGTATTGGGAGGCGGCCCGCGAGCTGCTGCGCCGCGCCGGCGCGCCGCGTTGCGATCTGCCCGTGCGGCAGTTGCTCGCCGCGCGCACTGCCTGCGCATGCGGCTTCAAGCTCTCGGGCGCCGACGCGGCGTCGCGGCTGCCGCGGGAGTTTGAAGAAGTTTTGGAGTCGGGGCTGGCCGGCTACCGGCGCACGCTCGCGCTCCTCGCCGCGCCGCTGCGCCGCGCGCTCGAAGCACTGGCCGGGCGCGAGGAGGAGCGGCGCGAGACGGCCACGCGCGCACGCATCCTCGCCGCGGCCTTCGGCGCGGGCACGCCGCCGCGTCGCTTCTCGCGCGCCGACGCGCAACTGATCGAACGCGCCGCCGCCGAGATGGGCGCACCGCCCTCCGTCCGCGCCAGCGTGCCGACGGATGGCGGCCAACTGCTCACGCGCGACGAACTCTCCGCGCGCCTGCAACAGTGGCTCGACGACCTGCCGGCCAACGCCGCGCTCGTCGAACTCGTCGCCGGCGGCAGCGAAACACATGCCTGACAGAAAAGCGGCGAAGGGGAAAGCGGGAAGGGGGAAGGGAAGACGAGGGACGGGGGACAGGGGACGAGGGAGGAAGAGAACTGTTCTCCCTTCCCCTTTACCCCTTCCCCTTTGCCCCTTCCCCCGCCTGTCCATCGCGGTCGTCGGCGCGGGCCGACTCGGCACGGCGCTGGCTCGCTCGCTCGCCGCCGCGGGTTGTGAGATCGACGCGGTCGTCGCACGCCGCATCGCACGGGCGCGACGCGCCGCCGCGCTCATCGGCACGAAAGCGCCCGCCCTCTCCGCCGCGCAACTAGAACGCCTCCCCAAAGTCGATCTGCTCCTTCTGACGACGCCTGACGACGCGCTGCCGGAAGTGGTCGCGCGCCTTGCCGCGCTCGGGAAAGATGACGAGACGCCGGCGCGTCCGAAAGTGGGCGCGCGGAGTCGCGGCGCGGGCGCGGTGGCTCTGCACGCGAGCGGCGCGCTCGGGTCGGAAGTCCTCGCGCCCCTGCGCGAGCGCGGCTACGCGGTCGGGTCGCTCCACCCGCTCGTCTCCGTGAGCGACGCACGAGCCGGCTCCGAAATCTTCCGCGGCGCCTACTACTGCGTCGAGGGCGACCCGGCGGCAGTGCGGCTCGCGCGCCGCCTCGTGCGCGCTCTCGGCGGGCAGAGTTTCACGGTCGCGACCGACCGGAAGGCGCTCTACCACGCCGCGGCCGTGATGACCTCCGGCCACACCGTCGCACTCTTCGACACGGCCGCGCGCCTCCTCGCGCTGTGCGGCCTCACACCCGCGCGCGCCCGCGAAGTGCTCCTCCCCCTGCTCGGCAGCACGTTTGAGAACCTCTCCGCCCTGCCTCCACCGCGCGCCCTCACCGGCACCTACGCCCGCGCCGACGCCGACACCGTCCGCAAACACCTCTCCGCCCTCGCCGACGCCGGCGACCACAACGCTCTTACCGTCTACACGCTTCTCGCACGGCACTCCTTACTGCTCGCCGAAGCAAACGGTGCTGACCCGACGAGCCTCAAAGAAATCACGCGCCTGCTAGAGCGATATTCACTTGAGTGGAAGCGCAGTTGATTCACCGCGGAGTCGCAGAGGACGCGGAGTTCGCGCAGAGTGTTGAATCGCTCTGCGCGAAC
>DASVES010000481.1:0-3146 GCA_036380435.1 Pyrinomonadaceae bacterium
CCCGCGCACGTCCAGACGCTCCAGAACCTCACCGTCGCGCTCACCGCCAAGGGCGACGCGGCGGGCGCCCGCGCGACCCTCGCCAAGCTCGAATCAGCCAGCCCGCAGAACCCCTCCCTCCCGCGCCTGCGCGCCGACCTCGAAAAGTTTAGCGCGACGGGCCAGGCAACGGCCAAAACCACCGCCGCCGCCGAGGGCGGCAAGTAGACCCTCTCGAAAAAAGCAAGAAGCGACAACAGCCCTCGAAGCACGAAGCCCGCGACCTGAATCGCGGGCTTCGTGCCATACCTGGTTAACGACTGAAACAATCGTTCTCACAGATGGTCGTTAGACGGCCGGCGCGGAACTATAACGCTCCCTCATCATCAGTGCTCGTAATATCCTCAGACATGAACAGCTCGGGGAGATATTTGCCGACATCCTCGATGGTTACAGCCTGATGTCTGTGGGCGAAGTATTGGCCTACCGTAGAGAAGCGATCATTGTACTGACTCTGGAAGTCGGCCCACAGTGGATTGTTACGGCTCATTACGCTCTCTGGCGACCGTCTGCTTGTTAAAAACCGTAGAGGGTGCTCCGTGCCAAGCACGTAGAGGTATTTCCGTTTCGGCGTCGGGTGCTCGGCAAGCAGAAAGAAATCTTTGAACAACTTGTTCTGGCGACCAGTGTCGGCGCGGCCCCGCCAGTTTATGAACGTGAACTCGGCGACGCGGTGTGTGGTTTCAAGGTCAAACGGCTTTCCGGTATTACCCGCGCCAAGCGAGAGGTACTTGATCCTCTCTCCCGGCTCGATGATGTGGGGGATGAGGAGGAGTATGCCGAGCGCGTGAATCACCACATTGATTTGGCCGGCCTTGCGCTTCAGCAGGTAAGCGCCCGCGAGTAATTCGCGCGAGATCGACTCGTTAGCGAGGATGGCGGCGTGAGCGTCGGCGTCAGTGCCCGAGAGCGCGGATTCCAGAGTCTCGATTCGCCGCGTCAGACTGTGGCCAGTGAATTTTTCGAGGTCACGTATGGCACGAAGTAGATCGCTCACAGGCAGCCTCCGCATCGCGCCCGGCGAGCGAGTCTTCAGGCCGATTTTAACAGTCGCACGTCGGGTGCATCCGGCTCGAAGCACGTATAGCACACGCGGCCGAAGGCGCGGTAGCTCAAAAGCTCCACGTCGGGCGCGAGGTAGCCGGCGCGCACAGGCTCGTCGCCGAGAAGGTCTGTGCTCAGGTACTTCTTATTGTCGTCCGGGAAGACGGTGGCGACGACGGAGCCGGCCCCGAGTTCGTCCTGCACCACGAGCGCGCCGAGGAAGTTGGCGCCCGAGGAGATGCCGACGGCGAGGCCGAGTTCGGTGCCGAGCTTCTGCGCCATCAGAATCGCGTCGCCGTCGTGGACGCTGACGACCTCGTCGAGCGTTCCGAGTTCGAGGATGGGCGGGATGAACTCGTCGGAGACGCCCTGGATGCGGTGGCGGCCCGTCTTGTGGCCGGTCGAGAGCGTCGGCGACTCGGCCGGCTCCAGGGGGTGCAGGCGGACGGCCGGGTTGTGCCGGCGCAGGTAGCGCCCGACGCCCATCACCGTCCCGCCCGTCCCCACTCCGGCGACGAAGGCGTCCGGCCGGAGCGAGTGCGAGTGGAGTTGCCACCAGATTTCCGGCGCGGTCGTCTGCTCGTGTGCCTCGACGTTGGCCGCGTTGGAAAACTGTCGGGGGAGGAAGACGTGTGGCTCACGCGCGGCCAACTCCTCGGCCATGCGGATGCTGCCCAGGAAGCCGCCCTGCTCGCGGCTGACCGGGTGGACGCGCGCGCCGAGGCTGCGGATGAGCGCGACGCGCTCGCGGCTCATCCAGTCGGGCATGTAGATGCGTACTTCGTGACCGAGCGCGCGGCCGATGGCGGCGAAAGAGATGCCGGTGTTGCCGGAGGTCGCTTCGGCAATCACGTCGCCGGGCCGGACGCGCCCCTCCCGGTAGGCGCTCTTCAAAATGTGGAACGCCATCCGGTCTTTAATGCTGCCGGTCATGTTGAGGTGCTCGGCCTTGGCGTAGACCGTGCGCGGTTGGCCCCTGAAGCGGAGGCTAATCTCCAGCAGCGGCGTGTTGCCGATCATGTGCTTCAACTCTCCGAAGCGCTCAGTCGGTCGGCACGGCGCTAAGGCAACCTGGTTCACGGCCTGCTCCTTTGACCTGCGGGCGGCGGGGGTTGTGGCTGTCTTTCAAACGACCTAAAGCGGAGGGGCGCGAGTCGAAACTCGCGCCCCTCCGCTTGCGGGGTCTCACTCACTGCCCGCCGGCGTGCGTCTTGTGACTATCCTTGTCGCCACAGCACGCGCATGAGCCCCCGCCGCCGCAGCAACTCGCCGCGCCCGCGCCCTTCGCGTCAACGGCCTTGGCGGCCGTCTGTCCGGCGGCGGCCTTGTGCGTCTTGCAGCAGGTCGCGCCCTTCTTACAGCAGGCGGCGCCTTCCTTGCAGCAACTCTCGCCGCTCATCGCGACGGCCTGCGTCTTGGCGTCTTTGTGTCCCTTGACGCAGGCGCCGCCGGCACAGCAGCCCGTGTCGCCCGAGCAGCAGCCGGCCTTCTCGTCCGCAGCGGCGGTCTTCTGCGTGGCCGCGGCGTGATCGCCCTTGTGTTCTTTGGCGCAGGCGCGGCCGGCGCAGCAGCCGCTACCGCCGCCACAGCAACCTTCGCCTTCGTGCTTCATGCCGGCGTGGGCGTCGGCGGCCTTCGCCTTGCCGTGCATCTGGCAGCAGCTCTTTGCCGCCTTCGTCTCGCCTTGGGGTTTCGCAGCGTCCTGCATCGCGCCCGCGGCATAGACCGCGCCGGCGAGTGCGAGCATGAGGGTGACTGCCAAAAGTTTAACGGTTCTCATTATCCTTCTCCTGATTCTCCCTAGCGGGTTTCCGGAAAGACAACCGGCGAGTGCGCCCGCCGGCGTGTTATTCGAGACCCCCGCCTAGATGACGAACACGCAGCAGCGGACGTGGGCCGAGCGCCCGTCAGGCGAGCGGCTTCGGGCTGCGGGCCGTGCGACATCAAACGCGCCGTCGTCCCTGTGCGAACACTCTGCACGCGTGTTCGTCGTGGCCCCGTCAGTCGCCGGGCGCAGCTTGCGCGCGGCGTCTGAAGGCTGACGCGACTTCCCGCAACACGAG
>DASVES010000482.1:0-7269 GCA_036380435.1 Pyrinomonadaceae bacterium
TTATAGGACTCCGCACCGGCTTTGGTTTTGACACAGTCAAAACAGAATTCCGACGAATATCGTGTAAAAAAGTTTTCGATTATCGTGTTTGCGCGCAATGGGCTACATTCTGCCGCCCCTCCGGGGCTTGTCTTTACTGCCCCCCGGCCGGCGCGGGCTTCGGCTTCATGATGACGGCCGGGATGTCGGCCGCGCGGACGATTTGGTTGTAAGCCTTGAGGTCGGCGTCTAAAAGTTGCCGGATGCGCGCGAGCTGCGCGTCGATCTGCGTCGTGAGTTCGTCGGCCAGGGCGACGGATGAGTCGGTGGGCGGCGAGTCGGAGCTGGCCACCCCGCTCGCCAGCGAGGCGAGCTTGTTATTGAGGCGGATGGGGAAGTTCAGTGTGTCCTGACTGCTCTGCACCTTCGTCTGGTAGAGCGTCTCCTCCACGGCCGACAGTTTCGACATCAACTCCTTGCCGCGCTCGACGACCTGCTTCGCCTCGGGCTGGTCGGCGACGCGCTTCGTCAGCTCGTCCACCTGCTGACGCACGTCGCGCAGTTGGATGATCAGGTCGTGCGTTTCGGTGAGCTTGTCGCGAACCCTGAGCAGCAGCTCATGCTGGCGCGCGAACTCCTGCGGCGTGGTCGCCAGCCGAGGGTCACGCTTCACTTCAAAACTTTCGGTGAAGGTCTGGCCGTCGGCCGTGAGGCGCACCTGATATGTGCCGGGGACGACGCGCGGCCCCTGCGTGTTCGCCGCCCAGAGAATCATGCCGGGGAAGCGCGTGGCCTCCGCGTAGCGCATGTCCCAGACGAAGCGATTGAGTCCCGGCTCGACGCTCACGCGCGGCCCCCCGCCCGCGCCGCCGCCGGGGGCAAACTCCGAAGCCTCCTCGCTCGGCGCCTGCGGCTGCTCAGGGGGAGTCGTGACCTGTGCGACGCCGGGAGTCTGCGGCATGCCGGGCGACGGGACGACGCCCGAGACGGCCGCGGGCGTGGGCGAAGGCGTCGGCCGCGCCGGCGCCTTCGCGGTGAACTTGCGAATCGACTTCCCCGTCGAGTCTAAAAACTCCAGCGTCACGTCCGTCGTCGGGCGCGCCTTCAGCGTGTAGTGGACGACGACGCCGTTCGGCGGGTTCTGCCCGACGGGCGTCGTGAGCGGCAGCGGGTTGCCTCCGCCGCCCTGCGTGCGGTAGGCGTCCTCGGGCTTGAGGAGCCTCGTCTCATTCGTGGCGGCGAGCATCGCGGGCGTCATCTGGTGGAGCACCGTGAGGTCGTCGAGGATGTAGAAGGAGCGCCCCTGTGTGGCGACGATTAAATCCTTGTCGCGCTTGTGGACGGCGAGGTCGGTGATGGGGACGACGGGCAGGTTCAACTGGAACGGTCGCCACGAATCGCCGTCGTCGAAGGAGACGTACATGCCGGTCTCCGTGCCGGCGTAGAGCAATCCGCGCCGGTGCGGGTCTTCACGCACGACGCGCGTGAAAGCGTCGGCGGCGATGCCGCCCGTGATGCGCTTCCACGTCTTGCCGAAGTCGCTCGTCTTGTAGAGGTAGGGCCGGTTGTCGTCTAACTTGTAAGCGGTCGCGGCGACGTAGGCCGCGCCCGCCTCGTGCGGCGACGCCTCGATTGAGTTGACCTGAATCCACTCCGGCATCCCCTGCGGCGTGACGTTCGCCCAGGTCTTGCCGGCGTCGCGCGTCAACTGCACCAGCCCGTCGTCGGTGCCGGCCCAGATGACGCCGCGCGTGACGCTCGATTCGGCGGCCGTGAAGATGGTGTCGAAGTACTCGACGCTCGTGTTGTCCTTCGTGATGGGGCCGCCCGAGGAGCCTTGCTTCGAGCGGTCGTTGCGCGTCAGGTCGGGCGAGATGGCCTCCCACGTCTGCCCCTCGTTGGTGGTGCGGAAGAGTCGGTCGCCGGCCGCGTACAAAGTATTCGGGTCGTGCGGCGAAAACAGGATGGGGAAGTTCCACTGGAAGCGATACTTCATCGTCTCGGCGCCGGCGCCCATCGGGTTGTCGGGCCAGACGTTGACGGTGCGTAGTTGCCGCGTGCGGTGGTCGTAGCGCGTGATGTAGCCGCCGTAGGAGCCGGCAAAGACGACGTTGGAATCCGCCGGGTGCGGCGCGATCCAGCCGGACTCGCCGCCGCCCACGTCGTGCCAGTCAGATTCCGTGATGGCGAAGCCTTCGGTGCGGCTGGCGATCTTCACGGTCGAATTGTCCTGCTGCGCGCCGTAGACGTGGTAGGGGAAATCGTTGTCGGTCGTGACGCGGTAGAACTGCGCCGTCGCCTGATCCTGCTCCGTCCACGTGCGCCCGCCGTTGACGGAGACGTTCGCCCCGCCGTCGTTCGCGTTGATCATGCGCTGCGCGTCGTTCGGCGCGATCCACAAATCATGGTTGTCGCCGTGCGGGACGGAGATGTTCGAGAACGTGCGCCCGCCGTCGTTGGAGCGATAGAAGCCGGTGTTGAGGACGTAGACGGATTCGGGGTTCTGCGTGTCGGCGTAGATGCGTGTGTAGTACCACGCGCGCTGCCGCAGGTTGCGCTGCTCGTTGACGCGCGTCCACGTGCGCCCGCCGTTGTCGGAGCGGAAGACGCCGCCGTCCTCGGCCTCGATGATCGCCCACACGCGCTCCGGGTTGACGGGCGAGACGGTGACGCCGATCTTGCCGACCACCCCGCGCGGCCCGCCGGGGTTGCGCGTCAGCTCCGTCCACGTGTCGCCGCCGTCCGTTGACTTGAAGAGACCGCCCGCTGCGCCGCCCGACTCCAGCGTCCACGGCTTGCGGTAGACCTCCCAGAAGCCCGCGTAGAGAACACTAGCGTTCGTCGGGTCGAACGTGAGGTCAATCGCCCCGGCTTTGTCGCCGCGGAAGAGAATCTTCTCCCAACTCTTCCCGCCGTCCTTCGAGCGGAACACGCCGCGCTCGGCGTTCGGCCCCCACGTGTGCCCGAGCGCGGCGACGTAGACGAGATCGGGGTTGCGCGGGTGCACTCTCACGCGGCCTATCTGCCGCGTGTCGGAGAGCCCCGTGTGCTTCCAGGTCTTACCGGCGTCGGTGGACTTGTAGACGCCGTCGCCGTGTGAGACGTTGCCGCGGATGGGCGACTCGCCCATGCCGACGTAGACGACGTTCGGGTCCGACTCACACACGCCGATGGCGCCGACCGAGCCGGTCTTAAAGAACGCGTCCGAGACAGGCTCCCAGTTGGAGCCGCCGTCGGTCGTCTTCCACACGCCGCCGCCCGTCGCGCCGAAATAGTAGACGAGCGGCTGTGACGTGACGCCCGCCACGGCCGTCACGCGCCCGCCGCGAAACGGCCCGATCTGCCTGTAGCGCAGCGTGCGGAAAGGATTCCTCGCCGCCCCCGACTGCTGCGTCTGAGCGTCGGGCGTGCGCGGCTGCGGCTGCTGTTGTGCGCGCGCCGGGTGTGGGAGCGCGCACGCGAGGAGTGCGTAGAGCGCGACGAGCGCGACGAGCGGGGCGCTGCCCTTCAGCCGGAGGCGGTTGAAGCGTGACATAAGGTTAGGCTCCTTCGATTCTTTTGTCTTCGAGCTTTGACGAACCTGCGTGTGGATGTTGCCAACTGTGCCGCACACTATATTCTTTCGCCCCCGCCGAATTCAACCTGACCCCGCGATAGCCTCACTTCTACCTCAGTCGCATCTGGCTTCGCGGCCAGATACAAAAGCGTTGACTAAAGCCTGTTCTTCAGTACAATGCGGGTCGTCGGCCTCTGTTAACAAGACGATTTACGCTCAGCCCGTCAACCAGCTTTGCGACCTCACAAAGTGGTTACTTACCTGTCGTGGCAAAGCGTCCGATCTTTCCACCTCAACCTGTGAAGGAGAAATGAAATGTCCACCCAAACCAAACTCCGCTTGAAAAGGCGCACCCGTGTTGCTCTGCTTTTCGTGACGATGATCTTGCTTTTGGGCACGTCCACCGCACCCCCACCGGCATGCGCTAGTAGCTTCTGCCTGTGGCGCGCGAGAGTGCACTTTTACACGGATGCCAGCAAGACGACTCTGTGCGGCTTTTCGAACTATTCTTGTGCCGGCAATTTCACACACACAGGGTGCTACACGGACTACTACGTGATAACAGAGTGTGAGTGCAACCAATAGGCACGATTTAAACTGAGACCAGATCGCACGGTTAGGCCAAGCAGCCGCCCCGGTAGCAAACGGCAAGGCGGGCGTTATCCGTCGGCTGTTAGGCTTAGTGTGTCCAGGGCGGCAAGCAGACAACTCGCTACTAAAAGGGGCGAAGCCCGAAAGCCTCGCCCCCTTATATCTTCCCGTCCTCAAAGTTCCCGCTAACACCTGACATCATGTTTGAACTGCAACACTGATTAAGATACGTTGTAGCACTCCAGCGGCAGCATGCACCCGACCCGCAATTAGCGACTCTCTTAAGCCTCGGCGGGTGTAGACCAAGCACCTGACAGAAATGGGCGTGGAAGACGAAGCGAGGTTCATCCTGTCGCAAGTTGGTTGGGAAGGCCATTCGCGGCGCGGGCGCACTTCCGCGCCCGGCGCCCCGTGGGACGGCTATCGTAAAAGATTCGCTCTTGATATGGTGTTCGACGACGTATGAGACTTTTGACGAGTGAGTCGCCGGCGGCCGATGTCCGAGCCGGCGCTCTCGGCCGGGCACGCGCCGGCCTTTATTACGTCGTCCTGCTGGCCCTGCTTGCGCCGGGAATTTACGAGGGCGTGCGGCAATACCGTGAGACTCAATACATGCGTGCCGTGGCCCTCGAAGCGACGCGGGAGTCGGCGCCGGGCGACGCGCGCGCGCTTATCGTGGCGCTGCGCGATTACGTCCGCCGGCAGGTGCGGCACGAAGAGCATTACATCTCGCGGGATGATCGCCCCTTCCTGCGGGCCAGCGCGGCCGACACCCTGCGCTCGGGCAAGGGCGATTGCGGCGAGGCGACGCGGGTCTTCATCAATCTGGCCGGCGCCATGGGCGTCCGCGCGCAGCGTCTCTACCTGGAGGGGCAGCAGCCACACGTCGTGGCGGAGGTGCGTCTGGGCGACACGGATGTGTTGGTCGATTCCTACGACGCCCCTTTCGTCCCGGAGCTGGCGACGCTCGAACAGGTGCTGCGCCGCCCCGAGTTCGACCACTACTCGTCGCTCAATTGGCGGCGCCTGCTGCTCGGGCTGCCGTCCTTTAAAATCAATCTGGGGCCGCTCGCCTATCTTCTGGAGAACCCACACGCCCTCACGGCCCTGCTCTGGTTCGCGCTCGCGTCCGTGTGGGCGAGCCTGAGATTTGTTCGGTTGCCCGGCGCGCATCGTCTGCTGCGTCGGAAGGGGGAAGGCCTTCATCACGAGCACAGAGTATCGCGCACGCTTCGGCCAGCCGTAAGGTCAGGGCAAAAGGCAAAAGATTAAGGGCCGAGCCGCAGGCGTCGTCGCCGCAGGCGACAACGAGCCCCGGAGCGGCGGCAGCAGTGTTGCCCCGGTCGTGAGACCGGGGAACGGCAGCTGAAAATTCACCCGAAGCCCCGGAGGGGCGAAAGAATCTCCACGCTGCACGTCGCGGCCCGGGAAATTCTTTCGCCCCTCCGGGGCTTCACCATTTATCGCGGACTGTTCCCACGGCTCACGCCGTGGGCTACAATCTGCCGCCGCCTCCGGCGGCTCGTCGGCGCCTGCGACTCGGCTCTTTAACTTTTGCCTTTTTCCTTGTGCCTTCCTCCAACCCTCGCTGAAAAGTCTCTTGACTTTTCGTCCCGCTGTAATAAAGTTACAGCCTCCAGTCATTCAAAGTTATTCCGAAACAGTCCGAAACGGGCGCGCTCCGATGCGCCGGACTCGCGAGGTCTTCACATGACAACTCGACGCGACTTCCTGAAAACGGCGAGCGTGGCCGCGGGCGCGGCGACGCTGCTGCCCGCCTGGGTCTACGAGGCCGAGGCGTGGGCCGCCGACACGCCCGTGGACAAGATGCGCCTCGCCGACGTGGCGCTCTCGACCGCCAAACGCGCTGGCGCCAGCTACGCCGACATCCGCATCAACCGCTATCGCTTCGAGGCGGTCTCGACGCGCGAGCAGCAGGTGCAGAACGTCTCGCGCACGCAGAGCTTCGGCTTCGGAGTGCGTGTCCTCTACAAAGGCACGTGGGGGTTTGCGGCGAGCCGCGACGTGTCGGACGCGGAGGTGCGCCGCGTCACGCTGTCGGCCGTCGAGATCGCCCGCGCCAACTCCGCCTTCCAGCGCAAGCCCGTCCGCCTCGTCCCCACGCCGAAGGTCGTCGCCAAATGGAAAAGCTCGTTCGAGCGCGACCCGTTCGACGTGCCGCTCGACGAGAAGATCGCTTTCCTTCTGAAACTCAACGAGACGGCGATGAAGACCAAGGGCGTCTCCTTCGTCAACTCGTCGATGACGTGGGTCAACGAGCAGAAGTTTTTAGCCACCTCCGACGGCTCGCGCATCGAGCAGTACATCATCCGCGGCAACCCCGACTTCACCGTGACGGCCGTCGGCGGCGGCGACTTCCAGACGCGCGAAGCCTTCGCCGGCCCGCAGGCGATGGGTTACGAGTACATGGACAAGTACCCGTGGCTCGTCGAGGCCGAGGCGGCGGGCGCGGAGGCCGTCGCCAAGCTCTCGGCCAAATCCATCGAGCCGGGCCGCTACGACCTCGTGCTCCACCCGTCGCACCTCTTCCTGACCATCCACGAGTCGGTCGGCCACCCCACCGAACTCGACCGCGCGCTCTGGTGGGAGGCCAACTACGCCGGCACGAGTTTCCTCACGCCCGAGAAGACCGGCAAGCTCCAGTTCGGCTCGAAGCTCGTCAACTTCTTCGCCGACCGCACGCAGCCGGCGGGGCTGGCCACCGTCGGCTACGACGACGAGGCCGTGCCCGGACAGAAGTGGTATCTGGTCAAAGACGGCGTCTTTGTTGACTGGCAGACGACGCGCGATCTGGCGCCGCTCATCGGACGCAAAAAGTCTTACGGCTGCCTGCACGCGCAGAGCTGGTCTGACGTTCCCTTCCCGCGCATGCCAAACGTCTCGCTTGAGCCGGCGAAGGAAAACGTCTCGCTCGACGATCTGGTCGGCGGCGTCGATAACGGCATCATGATCCACGGACGCGGCAGCTATTCCATCGACCAGCAGCGATACAACTTCCAGTTCGGCGGGCAGACTTTCTGGGAAATCAAAAAGGGCAAGATCACGGGGATGCTGCGCGACGTGGCCTATCAGGCGCGCACCACCGACTTCTGGAACTCGCTCGACGCCCTCGGCGGCCCGGC
>DASVES010000483.1:0-2455 GCA_036380435.1 Pyrinomonadaceae bacterium
GTCACCAGCGGCAACGAACGGGTGTTCTGCGCCGGCGCCAACATCCCGATGCTGGCCACGTCCACGCACGCCTTCAAGGTGAACTTCTGCAAGTTCACCAACGAGACCCGCTGCGCCATCGAGGACGCCTCGCGCAACTCCAATCAGCGATACCTCGCCGCCCTCAACGGCACGGCCTCCGGCGGCGGCTACGAGCTGGCCATCGCCTGCGACGAAATCTACCTCGTGGACGACGGCAACTCCGCCGTCTCGCTCCCCGAAGTGCCGCTGCTCGGCGTGTTGCCCGGCACGGGCGGACTGACGCGCCTCGTCGATAAGCGCAAGGTGCGACGCGACCGCGCCGACGTGTTCTCCACGCTCGCCGAGGGACTGAAGGCGAAGCGTGCGACGGAGTGGGGGCTGATCGACGGCTATTTCGCGACGAGCAAATTTCAGGAGGGCGTGGAGGCGCGCGTGGGGGAGATCGTCGCGGCCGGCGACGCTTCCCTCCCCGGCCCCGGCATCAAGCTGAATCCGCTTGAGGTGGAGACTTCCGAGACAGGCCGCGAGTACAAGTACGTCAGCGTGCGTCTCAATCGCGAGGGGCGCTATGCGGATTTGACCATGCGCGCGCCCGTCGGCGGCCTCCCCGCTTCGGCCGATGAGGCCGTCTCGCTCGGCGATTCGTTCTGGGCGTTGCGCGCCTACCGTGAGCTTGACGACGCGCTGCTGCACCTGCGCGTCAATTATCCCGAGATCGGTCTGGTCTGTCTGCGGACGACCGGGAACCTTCAGGACGTGCTCGCGCTAGACAAGTTTCTCGTCGAGAACAGAGACCACTGGTTGGTGCGCGAAATCATCCTAAACATGGCGCGCGTGCTGCGGCGTTTGGACCTGACGGCCAAGAGCTTCTTCGCGCTCGTCGAGCCGGGTAGTTGCTTCGCCGGCAACCTGCTCGAATTGTTGTTGGCGGCGGATCGCTCCTACATGCTCAACTCGGACGACGAGACGGTGGAATTGGCCGCGAGCGAGTTGAACGGCGGCGCGCTCCCGATGGGCAACGGTTTGACGCGCCTCCAGTCGCGCTTTCTGGCGGAGCCGGAGCGCGCGGCCGCTGTGCTCGAACACGACGGCGCGTTCGACGCCGAGCTTGCCGAAGACGCCGGGCTGATCACTTTTGCGCCCGACGATCTTGATTGGGAGGAGGAGGTGCGCGTCGCCATCGAAGAGCGCACGTCGCTCTCTCCCGACGCGCTCACGGGGATGGAAGCCTCTTTACGATTCGCCGGCCCGGAGTCGCTCGACACGAAGATTTTCGGACGGCTCACCGCCTGGCAGAACTGGATTTTCCAGCGCCCCAACGCCGTCGGCCCCGAGGGCGCGCTGACCAACTACGGCAAGCCGACGCAGGCGAAGTTTGATTACAAGAGGACTTAAAGCCGTGATGAGTGATGAGTGATAAGTGATAAGAAAAACAGATTTCTTTCTTATCACTTATCACTCATCACTTATCACGGCTCGGAGGAAAGATGGAGTTATACGAACGCATTCCTAACAACGTGAACCTCTCGGAGGATAAGAAGCTCCAGAGGGCTTTGGAGAAGTGGCTGCCCGACTATCTCGCGTGGTGGCGCGACATGGGGCCGGAAGGCTTTCAGCAAAAGGACGTGTTCTTGCGTACCGCCGTCGATGTGGACGCCGAAGGGTGGGCCAACTTCGACTACGTGAAGATGCCCGACTACCGCTGGGGCATTTTCCTCAAGCCGGCCAGCGCGGACGCGCGCGTCAATTTCGGCGATAACCTCGGCGCTCCCGCCTATCAGGAGGTGCCCGGCGAGTTTCGCAACGCCCTGCGCCGCATCATCGTCACGCAGGGCGACACCGAGCCGGCCTCCGTCGAGCAGCAGCGCCGGCTGGGCCACACCGCCCCGTCGCTCTACGACATGCGAAATCTTTTTCAGGTCAACGTCGAGGAAGGCCGGCACCTCTGGGCGATGGTCTACCTGCTCCACAAGTACTTCGGCCGCGACGGGCGCGAGGAGGCCGACGCGTTACTCGAACGCCGCAGCGGCAACCCCGACACGCCCCGCATCCTCGAAGCCTTCAACCAGCCCTGCGACGACTGGCTCAACTTCTACTGCTTCACGATGTTCACCGACCGCGACGGCAAGTACCAACTCTCGGCCCTCGCCGAGTCGGGCTTCGAGCCGCTGGCGCGCACCTGCCAGTTCATGTTGACGGAAGAGGCGCACCACCTCTTCGTCGGCGAGACGGGGGTCGGCCGGATCGTCAAGCGCACGTCGCAGTTGATGAAGGAGTCGCCGAACGAGGACGTGCGCACGCGCGGCGGCATCCCGCTCGACATGATCCAGCGCCACATCAACTTCTGGATGTCTTACTCGCTCGACCTCTTCGGCGGCGAGATCAGCTCCAACGCGGCCGACTTCTTCGCCGCCGGCCTCAAGGGCCGCTTTCA
>DASVES010000484.1:0-3569 GCA_036380435.1 Pyrinomonadaceae bacterium
CATCGCCGGCCGGGTGACGCAGTATGAGATCAGGTGGGGCGTGATGAGCGCCGCCGGGGTAGTGGCGATGACGCCGATTCTCATCTTCGCGCTCGCCGTCCAGCGTCACCTCGTGCGCGGATTGTCGCTCGGAGCGGTGAAGGGATGAGATGCAACTCGGACGCTGTTTGCCCCTTTGATGAACTCATGTGTTGAGTATGTGTAACGTGGATTCACCACAGAGGCGCAGAGGGCGCAGAGTTCACGCAGAGGGTCGAATATCTCTGCGCGTCCTCTGCGCCTCTGCGGTGAGCCTCAATGCTCCGAAAGCTCAAGTCAGAGCGAACAAAACACGTGGACATCAGGTTCGATAACGTCACCAAAAGATTCGGCGCGTCCATCGTCGTTGATGGGCTGACGCTCTCCATCGACGACGGCGAGTTCGTCGTCCTGCTCGGCCCTTCGGGCTGCGGGAAGACGACGACGCTCAGGATGCTCGCCGGGCTTGAAGACGCCACCTCGGGCGACATCCTGATCGGCGGCGAGCGCATGAACGACGTGCCCGCGCGCGCGCGCGACGTGGCGATGGTCTTCCAGTCTTACGCCCTCTACCCGCACATGACCGTGGCGGAGAACATCGCCTACCCGCTGCGCGTCAGAAAGACGCCGCGCGCCGAGACGCAAGCACGCGTGTCGCGCGTCGCCTCGATGCTGGAGATAGAGCCTCTGCTCGCACGCCGGCCGCGCGACCTCTCCGGCGGTGAGCGGCAACGCGTGGCCTTAGCCCGCGCCGTGGTGCGCGAGCCGCGGGCGTTTCTGATGGACGAGCCGCTGTCGAACCTCGACGCGAAGCTGCGCGTGCAGACGCGCGGCGAGTTGAAGCGTCTCCAGCACGAGCTACGGACGACGACCGTCTACGTCACACACGATCAGACGGAGGCGATGACGCTCGCCGGCCGCGTCGCCGTGATGCGGGAGGGGCGCCTCCAGCAGTTCGACACGCCCCTCGCCGTCTACCACCGCCCCGCCAACCGCTTCGTCGCCGGCTTCGTCGGCAACCCCCCGATGAACTTCGTCGAAGGTCGCCTCGACGCCGCCGCGCGTCTGTTCGTCGCGGGCGATTTGCGAATCGACGTGCCGGAGCGTCTGCTGCTCGCGGCGGGCATGGGACGCGAGCGCGTCGTCCTCGGCGTCCGCCCCGAACACGTCCGCGTCGGCGGGGCCGCGCGCGCGGGCTGGCTGCCGACAACCGTCTACGTCACCGAGCAGATGGGCAACGAGACCCTCGTCTTCCTCCGCCTCGGCGCCGGCAAGATCATCGCCCGCGCCGAGGCCGACTTCCGCGCCGACCCGGAGACGCCTGCCTGGATAACATTCGACGACGACCGGCTGCACCTCTTCGACGCCGACTCCGGCGACGCGCTCTAGATGTGCCGCCCGAGCGCGGTAGCCACGTGCCCGCGAATTCTGTTATTAAAGCTGTTAGCTATTAGCTGTTAGCTGTTAGCTTGAAGAGAGCGAACAAAAGATTTATTCGCCGGGGGCGTATCGTCTTCGGCTCTTGTTTGGCTGATTGCTAACAGCTAACAGCTTCCTCTAGCAGCTACTTCCTATGAAACTCGCACTCAACGGCGCGACGACGATGCGCGCAGACCTTCTGACCGACATCGAGGCCGCGCGCGCGGCCGGCTTTGACTGTCTGGAAATCTGGGCCGCGAAGCTCCGCAAGTTTCTGGGCAATGGCGGGACGACCACGGAGCTGAAAGAGGCGTTCGACGCGGCCGGCATTGCGCCCTACAGCATCAACTCCATCGAGCACGTCACCTTCAGAGACGCGGGCGCACACCTTCGCATACTCGACGAGTGTGAGGAACTGTGCCGCGTGGCCGCCGAGATCGGTTGCCCTTACGTCGTCGTGGTGCCGGGTCTGCTGCCCGAGGGCGTGGGGCGCGAGGGCGTCATCGATGAGTCCGTGCGCGTGTTGGGCGAGATGGCGCGCGTGGCCGAAGCCTACGGCACGGGGCTGGCGTTCGAGTTTCTGGGCCAGCCGCGTTGCAGCGTGCAGACGCTGGAGCTGGCCGCCGAGATCGTCTCGCGCTTGGGGCGCGCCGACGTGGGGCTGGTCATCGACAGCTTCCACTTCCACGCGGGCGGCTCGACCATCGAGTCCATCGATGCGCTCGACGCCGAGCGGCTTTTCATCTTTCACATCAACGACGCCGAAGACCTCCCCGCCGACCGTCTCGAAGACCGGCACCGGCTGCTGCCGGGCCTCGGCATCCTCCCCTTAGGCGCAATCATCGCCGCGCTCCGGCGCATCGGCTACGACCGCGTCACGAGCGTCGAGATTTTCCGACCCGAGTACTGGGAGCGCGACCCCACGGAGCTTGCGCGCGAAGCTAAAGCGGCGGTGGAAAGAGCTATTAGCTATTAGCTGTTAGCTGTTAGCTCACGGCTTCCGCCGTCGTGGGCGTTGCCTTCGTGAAGCGAACTTCGTTGGTCGCTATCTTTAAGCTAATAGCTAACAGCTAATAGCTAATGGCTATGGAAAAAATCAAAGTAGGAATCGTCGGGGCCGGCTACATCGGCGGCGTTCACGCTTCGGTGCTGGCGCGCGACGAGCGCGTGCGTCTGACGGCGGTGCATGACTCTACACTTGAGCGTGCCGAGCAGCTTTCGCGTGCGACGGGCGCGGAGATTGCGCGCGACGCGGAGGAGTTGATTGAACGTGTGGACGCCGTCTACGTCACGACGCCCAACACGAGGCACACGGAGCTGGCCGCGTCGGCCGCCGGCGCGGGCCGGCACGTCTTCTGCGAAAAGCCGCTGGCGACCTCGCTCGCGGACGCGCGCGCCGTGCTCGCGGCGGCGCGCAGCGCGAGCGGCGTCTTTCAGGTCGGACACAACCGCCGCTTCGCGCCCGTCTACGCCCGGCTCCGGCGGATGATTCGCGAGGAAGGGGCCGCGCCGCACTCGGCTCACGTCAAGATGAATCGCGGCGAGTTGGTCTCGCCCGAATGGGTGGGCGACCCCGCTGTGACCGGCGGCTTCCTCTACGAGACGACCATCCACATGTTCGACATGCTGCGCTTCCTCTTCGGCGAGGTCGCGCGTCTCGACGCCGTCGGCTCCGCGCACGACGTGTACCCGGAGACGGACGACTTCTCCCTGTTGCTCCGTTTCGAGAGCGGAGTACACGCGTCGATGTGCTCGTCGGCCGACGCGAGCTGGCTGTTTCCGTTCGAGCGCGTCGAGGTCTTCTGCCACCACCGCACCATCGTCACGCGCGAGATGGAGAGCCTCACCGACAGCAGCGGACTCGAAGGCCGACACACGACCCACTCCGTCCACCAGCTCTCGAAGGAAGAAAAGTGGGGCTACGCGCAGGAGGATCGCGCCTTCATCGACTCGATTCTTTCGGGCGCGCCCGCCTCCGTCACGGCCGAGGACGGCTACAAGGCGGTCGAACTGGTTGACGCCTGTTACAGCGCCGTCCGCAGCGGCGAGCCGTGGCTCGGTGCGAGAAACTAGAGTGGGGGCAGAAGCCCGACCGTCAGGGAGGGCGTCTTTGACACTGGCTGAAGACGCCC
>DASVES010000485.1:0-20305 GCA_036380435.1 Pyrinomonadaceae bacterium
GAGGGGTCGCCGGATGGGTGGTCGATAAGTCGAACCCCGCGGCGCACGTCGAGGTGCAGCTCTACGTGAACGGCCGCTTTGTCGAGAGCCGGCAGGCCGACTTCGGGCGGGCCGACCTCGTGGCGGCGGGTGTGGCTGAAGATGCGCGGCACGGATTCTTCTTCTATTTGCCGCCGCTCGAAGAGGGCCGGCACGAGGCGCGCGTTTACGCCGTACACGAAAGCGGCAGTGGTACGCGTCGGACACTCCGACAACTCGGGGAGGCCATTGAGTTCGCGCTCGACGCGACCCCGGCCGAGCCGCTCTATCGCGGCTGGCTCGACGAAGCGACGCCCGTCTCCGTGCGCGGGTGGGTCGCGAGCCGCGCGGACGGCGAGGCGCGCGTCGAGGTCGAGCTGCACATCGACGGGCGCGCGTCGGGCCGGCGCTTCGCCGACGAACCTCGGCCCGACCTCGCCGCAGCGGGCGTGCCCGGCGACGGCCGCCACGGCTTCTTCTTCTTCACGCCGCCGCTTTTGCCCGGAGAGCACGAGGCGCGCGTCTACGTCGTCCACGCGGCGGGCGAGGGCGCGGCGCCGACGCTGCGGCTCGTCGGGCGGCCCATTCGTTTCAACGTTCCGTGAGGCATGAGTCGTTCGAGTGAGACATGAGTGTGGACGCTGATTTGACTCGGCCCGCCGACGCGGACGACCCCGTGGCGACGGGCGAAGCGGGCGAGCGATTGCTGGCGCTGTGGGAGATCGCGTCGGTGACGCTGTCGTTCCTCGCGGCGGCGTGGGTGGCGGCGCCGTTTGCGGAGAACAACAGCAAGCTGGTCGGGGCCGTGCCCGTGGTCTTTGCGCTCGTGCTGATATGGCTGTCGCACCGCGCGCGCGGCGAGACGGCGCGCGCCGTGGGCTGGCGCGCGGACAACTTCGGGCGCGCGCTGCGGTTGCTCGCGTTGCCGATGCTCGGGGCGGCCGTCGTCGTCGTCCTCGTCGGCTGGACGTACCGGAGCTTTCGGGTGAGCAAGCTGGAGAACTGGCAGTGGGTGCTGTGGCTCTTCGCGTGGGGGCTGATACAGCAGTACGCGCTCCACGGGTTCGTCAACCGGCGCGCGCAGTTGGTCTGGGGACGTGGCTGGAGGAGCGTGCTGGCGGTGGCCGCCGTCTTCGCGTTGCTGCACCTGCCGAACCCGTGGCTCGCGCTGGCGACGTTTGCGGGCGGCGTCGCGTGGGCCGCCGTCTACCAGCGCGCGCCGAACATCCCGGCGCTGGCCGTCTCGCACGCGCTGATGTCGCTGCTCCTCGTCTGGGCGCTGCCGCCGTGGGTGATGAAGAGCCTGCGAGTCGGCTTCAAGTATTTCAACTGAACGGGGAAGTATTTCAGACGAGCCGGGCCGGGGTCATGGCCTAATATTGATTCTCTGCGCCGCCTCCGCGCCCTTTGCGACTCCGCGGTGAGTGCGGCCGGGGAGAGATTCACCGCCGAGCCGCGGAGGACGCCGAGGACGCGCAGAGTACATTCTCAATTCAGGACACTACTCGGGCCGGGGCTGTTTAGGAAATGCGCGGCGGGCGTGCCATAATCCCCCGCGACGCGCGAGCAGCAGAGACTTCCACGTTCCGTGCGAACCCCCATCCACGGACGACTGTGAAACCCCGAGCACAAATCCGGCGAGAGACGTTCTAGCGACCTTCGTGTGGGCGGTATAGCGTGATGAGCGGTGAACAGGCAGGCCCGACCGAGGCTTTGAATTATGAGAGCGGGGACGGCGACGACGGGGGAGCGCCGCCGCGCCGCGCCGCGCCGCACGTCCTGCCACTCGCACCCGTCGTCGCCAACGAGGCGGGGGCGGCGCTGCGTCTGCGCGACCTCGGCGACGTGTGGGCGTTCCGCGAGCTGCTCTATTTTCTCACCTGGCGCGACATCAGGGTGCGCTACAAGCAGACGGCGATGGGCGCCGCGTGGGCGATCATCCAGCCGCTCGTGATGATGCTCGTCTTCGCGGTCGTCTTCGGGATGATGGGCGTCCCGACCGACGGCATGCCCTACTTCATCTTCTTCTACTGCGGGCTGCTGCCGTGGACGTTTTTCTCCGGCGCCGTTACCAACAGCAGCCTCAGTCTCGTGACGAACGGCAATCTCATCTCGAAGGTCTATTTCCCGCGCGTGCTGATCCCGACGGCGACCATCGGGGCGGGCCTCGTCGACTTGGCGGTGGCCTCCGTCATCCTCGTCCTGCTCGCCTTCTACTACGGGATGCCGGCGACGCGCAATCTGTTGATGCTGCCCGTCCTGGTGGTGCTCACCGTGCTCATGTCGCTCGGTTTGGGCATGTGGCTGGCGGCGCTCACGGTGAAGTACCGCGACGTGCGGCACGTGCTGCCGTTCACGCTCCAGGTCTGGTTCTTCGTCACCCCGATCATCTACCCGGCGAACCTCCTGGACGTGAAGTGGCGCTGGCTGCTCTACCTCAACCCGATGACCGGCATCGTCGAGGGCCTGCGCTCCGCCATCAGCGGGCGGGCGTTCGACTGGCCCTCCATCGCCTTCTCGGCGACGGTGACGCTGGCGGTGCTCGTCATTTCGATCTTCGCCTTCAATCGCATCGAGAAGAGCTTCGCCGACCTCATCTGACAGAAGACGCGTGAAACCAATCATCAAAGTCGAGAACCTGAGCAAGAGCTACCGCATCGGCGAGTTGGAGGCGGGCTACGCCACGCTGCGCGAGGCCGTCGCGCGCAAGGTCGCCGCCTCGCTCCGGCGGCGGATGCGGCGGGGCGAGGCCGGCGAGACGCTCTGGGCCTTGAAAGACCTCGACTTCACCGTGCAGCCCGGAGAGGTGTTGGGCCTCATCGGCCACAACGGGGCGGGCAAGTCCACGCTCCTCAAAGTCCTCTCGCGCATCACCGTGCCGACGACGGGGCGGACGGAAGTCTACGGCCGCATCGGCACCCTGCTCGAAGTCGGCACGGGCTTCCACCCCGACCTCACGGGGCGCGAAAACATCTACCTCAACGGCGCCATCCTCGGCATCCGCCGCGCCGAGATCGCGCGCAAGCTCGACGAGATCATCGCCTTCGCCGAGCTGGAAAAGTTTATCGACACCCCCGTCAAGTGGTACTCCACGGGGATGTATCTGCGCCTGGCCTTCTCGGTCGCCTCGAACCTCGACACGGAAGTCCTCTTCATGGACGAGGTGCTGGCGGTGGGCGACGTGGGCTTCCAGCAGAAGTGCCTCGACAAGATGCACGAGATCAGGCAACAGGGGCGCACCATCCTCTTCGTCTCGCACAGCATGGCGGCCGTCACGCGTCTGTGCCAGCGCGTCATCTGGCTCGACCACGGGCGGATGGTGCAGGACGGGCCGGCGCACGCCGTCGTCAACGACTACCTCGGCACGGCGTGGAAGGTGACGGCCGAGCGCGTGTGGGGGGAAGAGGAGGAAGCGCCGGGCGACCACGTCGTGCGATTGCGACGCGTGCGCGCGCGCGAGCGCGGCGGCGCGACCGCCGAGAGTTTGGACATCCGCCACCCGGTCGGCATCGAGCTGACCTACGACGTGCTCGTCGAGGGCGAGGTGCTGACGCCGAAGGTCGAGCTGCTCAACGAGGAGGGCGCGGCGCTCTTCTCGGCGCACGACGTGGGCGAGCGTTGGCGCTACCGGCCGCGCCCCGTCGGGCGCTACGTGAGCACGGTCTGGATTCCCGGCAACTACCTCGCCGAGGGCAACCTGCGCGCGCACGCCTCAATCGTCTCGCACACGCCGGCCACCGTCCTCCATGCGCCCGCGCCCAACGCCGTCGGCTTTCAGGTGGTTGACTCCCAGCACAAGGACTCGGCGCGCGGCGACTACGTCGGCCCCATCCCCGGCCTCGTCAGGCCGCTGCTGGATTGGACGACCGAGTTCGACGCGGGCGACGCGGCCGTGCCGGAGACCGTCCCCGACACCACGGAGAGCCTCGAAGTTCCGACATGAGAAGCGCCGTGTTCGAGAAGGCGAAACATCACCTGCCGGCGCTCGGCGCCCTGTCGTTGCTCCACTGGGCCGTCTTCGCGCGGCTCATCTTCCTGTCGCCGGAGCGCGTGCCGTATGCGACCGTGCCGTTCGACTTCGCGGCGGCCTACGCGCCCTGGCTCATCTTCATCGGCGACAGTTTCCGCGCCGGCATCTTCCCCCTCTGGTCGCCCTACGTCAGCGCCGGCACCCCCTTCTTCATCAACCCGCAGAGTCAGCTCTACTCGCCGCTCACACTCCTCATCGCCTCCACCATCGGCTACACGCAGCGCGTCGCGCAGTTGCAGACCGTCCTCATGCTCCTTGCGGGCGGCGTCGGGGCCTACTTCCTCGCGCACGCCATCTGGCGTTGGCGCGCGGCCGCCCTCGTCACGGCCGTCTGCTTCACCTTCTCCAGCGCCGTCTTCCCCAACCTCGAACACATGACCATCACGAACGCCTGCGCGCTGACCCCATGGGCGTTCTGGGCGGCGACGATGGCCGGTCGTGAAGCGAGGCCGTGGGCTTACCCCGTGCTCGCCTTCCTCGTCTACTTCCTCATCACGAGCGGCTATCCGGCCGTCGTCCTGATGACGCTGCTGTGGCTCCTCGCCTACACGCTCTACCTCATCCACCTGCGCGGCGGCACGCGCCGGGAGCGCCTGCGCCACACACTCTCCCACGCCTTCGCCTGGGCGCTCGGGCTGGGGCTGGCCGGAGCCCACTGGATTCCGATTGCCGCGGGGCGGCGCGAATTCACGCGCGGCGCGCCGCTGCCGCTCGATCAGGCGCTTTTGGGCGGACACGTCTACTTCAAATACCTTTGGGGCACGGTCTTTCAGTTCCTCGCAACGCACTCGCTCGCCGGCGACAATTCCGACATCTCGATGCGCGGCCTTTACGTCGGAGCCGTCGCGCTGCCGCTCGCCGGGGCTGCGCTGCTGCTGTCGAAGGAGCACATCACGCGGCCGCTGCTGCTGCTGACGGTGGGGGCCTTCCTGATGGCCTGCGGCGGGATGTTCTTCGGCCGCGTCTTCCTGCACATCCTCGTGCCGGCGCTCAACGTGTCGCGCTTCCCGTCGGCCGACAGCCGCGCTCTGATGGCGCTCGGGCTGGCGCTCCTCGCCGGGGGCGGGGCGGCGCTCCTCGCCGACGGACATCCGCGCGCACGCCGCGTCGTCGCGCGCGGGTGCGTCCTGTTGCTCGGCGTGTTCACGCTCGGACTCTTCGCCTTCCGCGCCGTCCTCGACGCGGCCGTCTACGACAACATTGCCGTCAACTACATCACTGCCGAGTTTCTTTTCGTCGGGCTGGCGCTTCTGGCGCTGCGCTCATCCACGCGCCGCGCCCTGATGCTCACGCTCGTCGCCGCGCTGGCGCTCGAAGTGGGGACGAGCGTGCTCACCAACATGAAGATGGTGGGCGATCCCGTCGAGGAGGCCGGCAGCTACCGCGCGCTGTGGGCGAGCCGCCGCGCGCCCTTCGACCCACGCCTCGCCGACGCGACGCGCCGCGCCGGCGGCACAGACCTCGTGAGCGAAGAGTCGGGACAAGGGTACGTGCAGAAGATTTTTTACCTGACCGATTACAACCCGCTCCGTCTGCGTCGCTTCGACAGTCTCATCAGCGCTGGCTTCACCGACTGGCTGACGAACGGCAAGCGCGTCGTGGCGCTGCCGCCCGACAGCCGCCCCGGCGGCTACGACTCGTTCCAACAGCTCGCGCGGCCCGCCTCGTACACCATTCTCGAATTCACGCCCAACCGGGTCGTCTATCAAGTGAACGCCGAGGCCGACACACTGCTCGTCTTCAACGAGGTGTATTTTCCGGGGTGGCGGGCCGAGGTGGAGGGCCGGGCGCAGGGGATGATCGACTTCGGCGGGCTGCGGGCGCTACGTGTCGCGGCCGGCGAGCACGTCATCAACACTTCGTTCCGGCCGGGGACTTTCTACTGGGGCCTCGGCGTGTCGCTCGCCTCGCTCCTCGTCTTCCTGACATGGCTCATACTTCTCGCGCGCCGCCATCGTCGCGCGCGGGCGCGCGCGCGGTTGGAGACCGCGGGCGTCGCGGTCTGAGGAATCCCACAGATGCTACTTTCGGTAATCGTCCCCTGCTACAACGAGGAGGCCGTGCTGCGGGAGACGCACCGCCGGCTGCGCGAGGCGCTCGCCGCGTTGGAGGGCGCGCGCTTCGAGTTGATCTACGTCAACGACGGGAGCCGCGACAAAACACTCGAAATGCTCCACGAGTTGCAGACCGAGTGTGAGGAGGTGCGCGTCGTCAGTCTGTCGCGCAACTTCGGCCATCAGGTCGCGGTCACGGCCGGGGTGGAGCACGCCGCGGGCGAGGCCGTCGTCGTCATCGACGCCGACCTGCAAGACCCGCCCGAGGTCATCGGCGAGATGGTCGCGCTCTGGCGCGAGGGCTACCACGTCGTCTACGGCGTGAGGGCCGAGAGGGCCGGCGAGTCGTCCTTCAAGCTCTGGACGGCGAAGGCTTTTTACCGACTGCTCAATCGACTCTCCGAGGTGAAAATCCCGCTCGACGCGGGCGACTTCCGCCTGATGGATCGTCAGGTGATCGACGCGATGACGGCGATGCCCGAGCGCGACCGCTACCTGCGCGGGATGGTCAGTTGGGTCGGCTTCCGCCAGATCGCCGTGCTCTACCAGCGCGCGCCGCGACACGCCGGCGAGAGCAAATATCCGCTCCTGAAGATGTTCAACTTCGCCTTAGACGGCGTCATCTCCTTCTCGTCGCTTCCGCTGCGGCTCGCCGTCTGGACGGGCTTTCTCATCATCGGCCTCATCCTCGCGGCCATCGTCGTCGCCGTCCTGTTGCGACTCTACACGCACGACTGGGTGCGCGGCTGGGCCTCGCTCTTTGTCGCCGTCCTCTTCATGGGCGCCGTCCAGCTCGTCTTCCTCGGCATCATCGGCGAGTACGTCGGACGCATCTACCGCGAGACGAAGCGCCGCCCGCTCTACTTCGTCGAGGAGCGTCTGGGCTTCGGGACGCGGGCCGACGACGAGGGGCAGCCGGCGACGGAGCAACGGCGGGCGCAGAGTTCGAGGCCCTGACTTCAGGATGAGTGGACGCAGCAGTACCGCGAGCGGAAGCCTCGCGGGTGTCGATGCGCGAGGCGGGCCTCTGATTGTATGCACACCCGCTCGCTCCCGCTCGCGGTACTGTTCAGTTCTGGGGCTTGCGGCACAGGACGAGGTACTGCGTGCCGAGCGGCAGGCGCGCGACGTGCGGCTCGATCCAGCGGAGGTGGCGAAGCGCCCTGGGGAAGATGAAGAGGAAGTCGGTGCGGATAACTTCAAAGCCCCCGCCGCGCAACAGGCCGCGCGCCTCGGGGAAAGTGAGGGTGACGGCGTCCTGGTCGAACTCGCACCGGCTCATCACGTAGCGCGTCGCCGGGTTCCACGGGTTGTTCTCCCAGAAGGCCAGCAGGCCGCCGGGCCGGAGCGAGTCGAAAATGTATTGCACCGAGTCGCGGCGCTCGGCGGGCGCGATGTGGTGGAAGACGTTGTTGGCCACGGCCAGGTCAACCTCCTGCGCGGGCCGGTACTCGCCGAACAGCATGAACCGCGCGCGGTCTTCGCCGTGCAGGCGGCGCGCCACGTCGAGCGACTTTGACGACACGTCCAGCCCGAGCACGAGGCCGGCCCCGAGCAGTTCGAGGAGGTGCGGGGTGGAGCCGCCCGTGCCGCAGCCGAAGTCCAGCACGGATTCGACACCGATCAGCTCCCGCTTCAAGTACTTCGACAGCCAGTCGATGCGGCCGCGCGCGAAATAGTCCTTGTCCTCGCCGGAGACGGAAATCGCCTGCCCCAGATGAGCGTCGTACTCATCCGCGTACCCGTCAAAATCTACCTTGCCCGAGAGCAGATCGACCTCCCGACCCGGGTTAGTATCGTCGCCACTGAGTCGGGATTCACGATTTAATTTCGTTTCCATCTGCCGTGCAATATCCTGTTGTGAAAGCTCGGGTAAGGTCGGGTGCTGCCGCGGCTGTCAGACTCCTGGTGCGGGGTTAATGTAAATTGTTTTCCCTTCAATTCCAACTCCGCGCGGTCAACCCGAGTCATGCGAGGGTTTCCGCGCCGGAAGTGCCTCATGTAAAATGAGCGTTCCCGGAAACGTCCCGTGCACCCGGTTAATTCACGTCCGCCTCAAATACCGCCGGCCCAATAAACGGGTCGTGCCACAATGATGAAATTCAATCCACTCGACCATCCGATCTGTTTCAGCCTTCCCCTGCGAATAGCCCCGTCAGCGTGGATGGGGCACGTGCCGTTCGCCATGTATCTCATCGATCTGTTAAGGCCGAAGGCGGTCGCTGAGTTAGGCACACATTACGGCGTCTCCTATTGCGCGTTCTGCCAGGCGTTGAAAGAGCTGGGAGTTAACTCTCGCTGCTACGCGATTGACACCTGGGGCGGGGATCCGCAGACCGGCTTCTACGGGCCGGAAGTCCTCACCGACCTGAAGACGCATCACGACCCGTTGTACGGCAGCTTCTCACACTTAATTCAGAGCACCTTCGATGAAGCCTTAAACTACTTTCCCGATCAAACATTCGACCTCTTGCATATCGACGGGTTCCACACCTACGAGTCTGTGAAGAGTGATTTCGAGAAGTGGCTGCCCAAGATGACCGAGCGGGGAGTAGTCTTATTCCACGACATCAATGTCCGGGAAAGAGACTTCGGGGTGTGGAAGCTTTGGGGCGAGCTGAAGACACAGTATCCACACTTCGAGTTCGTTCACTCCTACGGACTGGGCGTCCTGGCGGTCGGCCGAGACTACCCCGGCGAACTGCAAGAGTTCTTTAACTGCTCGGAAAAAGGGGCGTCCATCGCCCGCCATTTTTTCTCCCAGCTAGGCGCCCGGCTGGAGGCCGTCAAAGAATTGCAAACGCTCAGGCAGTCCGGCGAGCAAGCTGCTTCCGCGGCTCAGCGAGAGAAGCAAGGGCTTGAAGCGCAGTTGCGCGAAAGAGACACGCAAATTCACGAGAAGAATCTGCAGCTCACGTCTCTCGCGCAGCAACTTCAGGAAAGAGACTCGCAAATCAACGAGAAGAGCCTGCGATTGGCCGAGCACACGCAGCGGCTCGAAGGGGAGAGCGAGAGTCAACTGCGGGAGAGGGACACACAGATTCACGAAAGGAATCTGCAAATCGCAACCCTGATTCAGCAAGTGCGCGGACGGGACGAACAAATCCACGAGAAGAATCTGGCGTTGGCCGAGCTGTCGCGGCAAGTAGGGGAAGCGAGCCGGCAGGCGGGCGAAAGAGACACGCAAATCCACGAGAAGAATCTGCAACTCACGTCTCTCGCGCAGCAGCTTCAGGAAAGAGACACACAAATCAACGAGAAGAATTTGCAGCTCCAGGCAGTCCGGCTACAGGTCGAAGAGAAGGATCGGCAACTTCAGCAATCCCTGCAACAGCTCGAAGAGATGAATCGGCAGGCGGACGAAAAGGTCGCGCTCCTAGGCGAGAAAGACCAGCAGCTAAAGGCAATCGACCAACGGCTTCAGCGACATCTGGTTCAACTCCATGAAGCTAAACGGCAGCGACAGGCAAATGAGCAGGCCCTTCAAGAGAGCGGGCAGCAGATTCAACAGTTGAGTCTGCAGCTTCAGCAACAGGGTCGGAAGCTCAGGAGCATCAATGAACAATTGCAGCTCAAAGAGCGGCAGTTGCAATTCAAAATTCAACAGTTGCAGGCGCGGGAGCAGAGCGAGCAGGAGAAGTGCCAACAGCTTCGGGACAAAGACCTGATAAGCAGTCAGGCCCAGCACAGAATATCGGAAGTGGAACGGCAGCTTCAGGAAAGATTGTTAGAGTTGGAAGGTAAGGAGCGCACCATTCAAGCTTACGCGAGGGTGGTCGAGGATTTCGGCAACTCTGGTTCTTACAGGCTCGGGAGGGCGATATCGTGGCCCTTAAGGATGCTCAAGCAGCAACTCGACGACGCTCCCAACGGAAGCCAGCCTCACAGCCCCGTACAGCAAATTCAACTTCCACCTGATGAGACCATCGAGGCGCCCCGGCCTCCGGCGCAACCGCAGCACCTCCCTGATGGCAACCCCGCATACGATTATCAGTTGTGGGTGGAATTGTTCGATACCTTGACCGATTCGGATCGGGAGGCGATTCTGTCACGCGTCAACCGGCTGGAGCACAAGCCCCTGTTCTCCATCGTGATGCCGGTCTACAACGTCGAAGAGGTGTGGTTGAGGAAGGCCATCGAGTCCGTCCGCCGACAGCTCTATCCGCTTTGGGAACTCTGCATCGCCGATGACAATTCGACTCAACCTCACGTCCGCAAGGTGCTCGACGAATACGTCCGCAAAGACCCGCGCATTAAAGTGACGTATCGTCAAACGAACGGGCATATTTCGGCCGCCTCCAACAGCGCGCTGGAACTCGCCTCCGGCGAGTTCATTGTTCTTCTGGACAACGACGACGAACTCCCGGAACACGCCTTGTACATGGTGGCGGAGGAGATTAATGACCACCCGGAGGCCGACCTCATCTACAGCGATGAGGACAAGATTGACGAAACGGGCCGGCGCCGCGAGCCACACTTCAAGTCGGACTGGAACCCTGATTTGCTCTACTCCTGCAATACGATCTCACATCTGGGAGTTTACCGAGCATCCATCATCAAACAAATCAGGGGCTTCAGAGAAGGCTACGAAGGGAGTCAGGATTATGACCTGGCTCTCAGGTTCATCGAGCAGATTCCCGAAAGCCATATTCGACACGTTCCTCATGTCCTGTATCACTGGCGCGCCATAGCCGGATCGGTCGCCCTCGCCTCGGGCGAGAAGAATTATGCCCATGAGGCTGCCCGCAGGGCCATCCGCTCCCACTTTCAGAGGCGGGGGATCGAGGCGGCCGTCACGGAAGGTCATAACTGCTTCCACCGCGTCAGCTACCCGGTGCCCGACCCCGCCCCTTTGGTGAGCCTGATCATCGCGACACGTAACCGCCTGGACTTACTCGAACAGACGATTCATGGCCTGCTCAACGAGACCGATTACGGGCCTATCGAAATAATCATCATCGACAACCAGAGCACCGACACGGCCGCTTTGAGATACCTCAGGCAGATTCAGGCTGACCCGCGCGTCAGGGTGATTGCGTATGACGCCCCGTTCAATTACTCGGCGATTAACAATCTTGGAGTTCGCGAGTCGGGGGGGGAGGTCATCGGTCTCATTAATAATGACATCAAAGTCATCTCACCCGGATGGCTCAGGGAAATGGTGAGCCATGCGGTCAGGCCGGACGTTGGAGCCGTCGGGGCTAAATTACTCTACCCGGATGACACGGTGCAGCACGCCGGGGTGATCCTGGGAGTCCACAGTGTTGCCGCGCACGCGCACAGGCACATCCCCAAGGACAGTCCGGGCTATCTCAACCGGGCGATGAGCATCCAGAATCTTTCAGCCGTCACCGGCGCTTGTATGGTGCTGCGTCGTGAAGTCTTTGACGAGGTCGGCGGCCTGGACGAGGTTAATCTTCCCGTCGCCTTCAATGACGTAGATTTGTGTATCAGGATTCGGGAAAGTGGTTATCGCATTGTCTGGACGCCTTACGCGCAGTTGTATCACCTCGAATCGGCATCACGCGGGCGCGACGACACGGCGGAGAACGCGCCGCGATTCTCTAAAGAGATACAGTATATGATGTACGTCTGGAAAGATGCCCTCGCCGGAGACCCGTACTATAACCCGAACTTAACCCTGGTGGGTGAGGACTTCTCGCTCGCCGTCCCCCCACGGGCGGCGAAGAGATGGCGGTAATGTATTTGGGAGTATCTCATTAGCCGTCATGTGCCGTCGGGCCAGGGGGTTTATCAACTTCGTGGGCATCTGTCGGAAAGAGCGTTGACGGCGGTCGGACAGGGGACGGTTGCAGGCCGGGACGGGTGAGGGTTGTTCGTGGAGAATGAATCTCGACTTTACCCCTTTGGGGACAGGCGGCGAACTTGATAAACCACATACACATGAAATATCATATAACTCTTCAGAAGCAGTCCGTCTCCTTTGGCGTCCTACACTTGGCCGACGGTAAGTGGTCACCGGCGTGGCCGAATGCTCCCGCCAAATCGAAGGACATTTAGGAATCAAATTCACTACGGAAGAGGAACCTTGGAAAATGAGCTTTAATCGAAAGCCTCGGAGGGCGTCTTCGCTAGCGTTAATATTCGCGATGCTGACTATTGCCGGGTTTAGCGCATGTACCGGAGATGCTGACGATGTCCCCGCCGCTAACAATGTGGCGAGCAACGGGGCGAGCCAACCCTCTTCCACATCCGAGATAGACATTAAATCTCTGGTGAGTGTTAATAGCGATACTTCCCTCGCCATGGACGGGATCAGCGGTCAACCCGCCAAGCCCGGTATCCCCGTCGTGATAAATCCGAAGTCCACTCCGTCCTTCGCCATCACCGGGTGGGCAGTTGACCAACAAGCACAGACGGAGGCCGGGGGCGTTATTATTAACATCGACGGGAGTAAGGATGTCTTGGCGAAGTACGGCCAGCCCCGCCCTGACGTGGCTGCCCATCTTAAAAACACGAAGTACACGAACTCAGGATTCATAGCCACGATGGACGCCTCGTCCTTGGCGAAAGGTCGTCACACCTTGACGGTGCGTGTGGTGACGGCGGACAGGAAAGGATACTTCGAACATAAAAATAAGTATGAGATTGAAATTCAGTAGAAGGTGGGGAGGGTCGGACAGCAATCCGTTTCATGGCCGGAGGATTCAGCCCCACAGTTGAGAAGAGCGAGGCACGAGCCGATTCCCTACCATTGCCGCGGGCGGGCGCGATGTTCATTGTCGCCTGCGTGGCCATCGCGCTTTTTAAGCTCTGGCTGGTGCGCGGCGAAGAGGTTGGCTACTCGGGCAGCTACTTTGACGATGTCTGGTATGTTCAATCGGCGAAAGACTGGTACTGGTTAAGGTCATACCGCGAACTGTCCTTCGATACTCAACCTTACATACGCCTGCCTGCTTACCCCCTCTACATAGCGCTCGCCAATTTAACCGGTTTCCCATTACGCATCGTTAACGAACTCCTCTTTCTGCTTGTCGCCTTTGCCTTCAGTTGGGTTTTGGTCAAAGCCGGGCTGCGCCGGTTCCTGTGCCTTGTGCTTTATGTGGCGATAGTTCTTCATCCGGGGAGTTTTGCCGTTAATAGCGTTTTGAGTCCCGACCCGTTCTTCGCGTCCGTCCTGCTCGGCGCTCTGGCAGGCATGATACTGCTCTTCGTGAAGCGGGGTGAGACGAACCGGGTGTGGTATGGGTCGGTGGCAGGATTAGCGCTGGCCGTTCTCTGGCACGCCCGACAGGAAAACATAATCGTACTGGGGCTGTTGGTCGTTTACGTGTTGCTGTTGCTGTTAGTCTTGCGTGAGCGGGGGAGCCCGTGGGCTAGCACCCTCAAAGAGTTGAGCGTGGTGGCAGGTGTCCCCGTCGCCGTCGTTCTGATGGCGTCGTTGGCCGTCAAGACGATCAACTATCAGAGGTTCGGCGTGTTCGCGGCTGACGCCATGTTCACGTCCGACTTCGAAAGAGCCACCAAGGCACTCTTACGTATCAAGCCCGCAGTCCCTCTGCGGTATGTGCCCGTGCCGCGCGAGGTGAGGGAACGAGCCTACGAAGTGAGTCCCGCCTTCAGGGAGTTACGACCGTTCTTCGAAGGCAATGTCGGTCGCACATGGGCGAGTTTCGGGAAAGACGCGGGCGTGCAGGCAGAGGGGGAGATTTCCGCGGGGCACGTCTGGTGGGCGCTCAACCAGGGCACTTACCAGATTGGGTATAACAAGTCGGCGCGCCAGGCGGGGCGATTCTACAAGCGTATCGCGGACGAAGTGAACGCCGCCTGTGACGACGGTCGCCTGGCATGTCGCACAGTATTCTCAAGTTTGATTGACCCGCACGTGCAAAATTATTGGCCTCACCTCCCCGGCTCGTTGGTGCGGATGACGAGTCTCTTCACTTCCACGGCTGAAGTGCCGAAGCCGCGGGACGCTAATCACCTGCCGCCAGACCTCCGCGTCCTCTTCGACTCGGTGACGAACCGCCGGACGGCGTTGCAAAACCCTCCTGCCATGAGAATCAGGGGCTGGGCGTTCAATCCCGGTGATAAACTTCAGGGCGTGTTGGTACGCAATCAGGACGGGCGCGTCTTGGCGGGCGGGCGATTAACCCCGCGCCATGATGTCGCCGCCGCATTCACTTCCCAGAATGGCACCGCGCCTCTCGATACCGGATTCGACCTTTTGCTCCCCCCGTCGTCGCCCATGCCCTATAACGCAGACCTCGTCTTCACGACCGGGAGTGGCAAAGAACTAATCGTCCGGCGGCCGGGGGGGGCCGCCGACTCGCCGGGGCCGGGGCTTACTTACCACGTTGATGAGGACATGACTTTTCCCGACTCGCACCGGTTGGAGTTGGCCACCCAGAGCTACATCTGGAGCGTCCACGGGAAGATCATCATGCTGCTCACTTACGCGGGGTTGTGCGCGCTGCTGCTCGCGCTGATTTTTTTTCGCTCGGTAAAGCTCAGGGAACCAGCCGTCTTCGTGTCGGTGCTTCTGGCGGCGGCTATCGTCAGCCGGTTGGCGCTCTTTACTTTGATAGACGCTGCGGCATATATCGCCGCTGAAATACGCTATATATTTCCTGTGACCTATCTTTACACCTGCCTACTCCTGATACTCATCCACTATTCGCTGTCCCTCGTCACAGCTCGCTTGGACGGCAGCAGCGTATTACAGAGAATTGATATTAGAAAGTTGTTAAAAAAAACGATGGAGAAATCCGCGCGGTGGAAGCAGGAAAAGCCGAGGACCGGGGAATCCCGCCAGCAAGTAGGATGAGAGAACTTTGCGAGTCAACATCCCGGCGAAAAACAGGAAGCCGGATGTCGCCCGCCCCGTCCGCGTCGAGTCTGGAGTCAAAGTGTTTGTCGTGACGCCCTGCCCGAGCGAGGCAGAGATGCTGGGGACGTGGCGACCTTACACCGAGCGGGCACCCAAGTGCTTTACCAACATTAAGGGCGGAGGCGTCGCCAGTAAACGCCGGCCCAATCTATCTCGACTATCTCCTCCGTGATGCCATGTACCCGGCGGTAATCGTCCACCGCCGGCTTGCACGCCGGCACGGCCTTATAGTCGTCAATGATGATGAAGCCCCCGGCCGACAGCTTGGGGTAAAGGTTTGTCATCCATCAACAGTTGAGAACTGAAGTCCCGTGGCGTAGCGCTTATGATGACCGGCGATAGAGGTTTAAGCACCTTCACATATCCGCTCTCGACGTAGACCTTCCACGTCCCTGGATCAGTGAAGGCATAGGTCTCCTTCAACAAGTAGCGGTTGCAGGAGTGCGCCGCCCCGTTCTATCGCTCCAACATTGAGGTTGAGATGTGTGTCGAGTCGGCTACCGGGCTTCATCGGCGAGCACTTCGCTGTCTGCCACACGGCTGAACCACTCTTCGATTATCGGAATTTCCGTGGGAGGAATCACCTCCGCGTCGCTGAGCGCGCGCCACAAGGTTAAGGCCGTGGTTGACAGGTCTGACGTGTTCGGCTCAAGACCGGAAAGCGTGTGGGTCAGTATCTCGCCGATTTCGCGATTCCTTAAATACCCGACCACCTCGTCAGAAAAATCTTTCATCAAGTCGTGTTCATTCCGCAACTGCTCGACCGTGGGTGGGTGGAATGAGACGGACAGGCCGTGATGCGCCAGCGCCGCCTGGGCGACGAACGATCTCCAGATGTCGGTCATCCTGAAACTTACGAAACACGGCAGGTACAGCAGGGGGAAAGCTTCGCGGAAGAAGACGGTGTTCTGTGAATTAAAAGGCACCCAGACATCCTTCGCCAGCACGACCGGCCGGGCCTCGCGCTCGAAGAACACCGGGCGCTTATTCGTTAATCGGTAGACGGCGTCAACGTCCGGGTCGTTGTCCGCAAGATATTGTTGGATCGGGCACGGCGAAGACGTCGCCAGCGGAGTAACCCGGCCACGGTTATCGATGGCGTCCAGAGGTAAACCCCGAGGCCAGATGTGCGCGTCATCGGTGAAATGCTTATAAATGTTCACCCAACCTGGGCCGTCAACCAACCGCCCGCTGACGCTGCGACTTAACTCCTGACCGAAGGTGTCATAGGGAATATTATCGTCATCGGTTTCCAGGATGAGTTCGGCGCCCTGCCGGATCGCATGGAGGTATCCGAGGTTCTTGCGGGAGTAATGTTTGTAGGGGATCGCGTCGGCGAACGTCCCGAACATTGTTCGCTGGGCGGCCACGTCGAGGTATGTGACGCCGTCGCAATGCCAACGAGGAGGTGTTTTGGTGTCGCCAACGACGACCGCAGACCAGCCGCGGTCGCATAGACGGGCAATCGACTCGACAGCCTTCGTCGGAGGATTAATTGTGGTCAGTACTATCCAGGAATTTTTCACGCCGCAGGCTTTCCTTCGAAGCGATTCTTAACTCTTTCCCCTCGGCACTCCGGAGGCCCATCGCGATCTCGCGCCAAAGCAGCTTGAGTTCGGCGATGCCGGTGGGAAGGCTGGCAAAATTAGTCGCGCCGTCGATTCGCGGCCACTCATGTGTGGGGAACTCGGTGATTCTGATTCCCAGTTTGAGTGCCCGGATGACCATCTGGTAATCCATCGTCAGGTCGCGCGAAGATAAATTCATCCGATCAAATGTCTCGCAGGTGATCCCGCGGAAGCCGTGTGTGACATCGCTGGTTCGGTTACCGCCATGCGCGAAAAAGACGTTGGCGAGGAGGGCGAAGCCCTGATTGGCATACTTGCGCCATTTGAAAACCTTATCATCCTCTTCATTCCAGGCGCCCTGAATCATCCGCGAAGCGACCACAAACTCGTGCCCCGCACGCAGCAATTCAGCCATGCGAGGCAGATCGGCCGGGTCTTCATTGCCGTCAGGATGAAAGTAGATGAAGGAATGAGTCTTCACGCGCTCACGCGCCTCGATCATCGCGGAGCCGAGACCACGTTTCACTTGCGGGTACGCTTGATACCCAAAGGACTTCATCAACTCGACACTTTTATCAGTCGAAGTGCCGTCGATGGCAAAAAAGTCGTCGAAAATATCGGTGGAAATTTTAGGGAGGACTTGGCGAAGCCCGACCTCTTCATTTCGGACTACCAAAATCAGCGAAACCGTCTTGTCATCGATCTCAGTCACGAAACATTCCCCTTCTCACCGACGCGGTTAACATGCTGACGCGTGCTGTTTATGAAGCCTCCACAGAATCCGGGGAGCGCGAGATGCTGACACAGCACCCGAACACCGGCCCAACCGATGTGAGGAAACTATCTGAGAATTTTAGTTAACCGCTCGGAAAACGAAACGGGCGAGCAATCCATTTCAACCCGCTTCAGCGCGTTCTCGCGCAGCAACGTCCAGAGCCGCTCATCGCGGTAAAGCCTGATACAGGCCGACGCGAAACCCTTCGCATCATCCGCCAACAGAACTTCCTCTTCGTGCGCCCAGCCGAGTTGGCCGCCGATGAGTGTCGTCGCCACTACGGGCAGGCCATACGCCGCCGCCTCGTGAACCTTGTAGGGGAGGCCGGCCGAGAAGCGCGTCGGGGCGACGAAGAGACGCGCGCGGTCGTAGAGCTCCGTCAAATCCTCGACGCGCCCCAAAACTTTCACGTGGCCGTTGTCGAGGCCGGCGAAGAAGTCGCGCGAGGCGTGGCCGGCGACGAGCAGGCGCACGTCTTCGCCGAGCGACTTCTGGATGAGCGGCAGCACACTCTTGCCGAACCAGGCGACGGAGTCGGCGTTGGGCGAGTCGGGGTCGTGGATGGCGCCGACGAAGAGGATGTCGCGGCGCTCGTCGAAGCCGCGCGGCGTGGGTCGCGCGTTGACCGTGTGGCCGAGCGTGTGGACGTTCGAGAAGCCGCGTCGGGCGAACTCTCGCCCCTCGCCGTCGGAGACGGAGACGACCGCGTCGCAGCCCACGGCGAGGCCCACCTCCTCGGACACTTGCCCCTCCTTCTCCCGCTCGGATGGCGCCCTGCCCCGCAGCCGCAAGCGTTCGGCCTCCCTGAGCGAGAAGAGCGCCTCGGCGTCGTAGACCACCTTCGCGCCGGCCAGAAGTTGCGGGTGACGCTCCAGCAGCGCCTTGAGCGCGGCCATGTTGTGCGGGCGGCTGACGTAGACGAGGTCGTAGTAGCCCGCCCTCTCGGCCAGAAACTCCTCCAGCCCGGCGCGCCCGCGCCCGAGCATGACCTCCACTTCGCGCGGGATGTCGCCGTAGACCTCGGCCCACTCCTCGTGCGGCTGGTCGAGCGGGTAGCAGGTGACGCAGTGGCCCATCGCGACCATCTCCGAGACGATGCGGTTGCTGCGGGGGAAGCCCGAGCCGAGATGTGCGTGGGGCACGCGGTCGTCGAGGTAGAGGACGCGCCTGCACCGGGGCAGCGCGTGTGTGCGCGCCGCAAGCACGTTAGAGGGCGAGAAGGGCTGTTGCGCGCTCAGCCACTCGCGGTGCTGCGCGGCGAAGACGGGCTGGTGACGCGACTGCATCTCAAGCGCGCGCCGGAATGAGACGGCGCTGCCGAACTCGTAGTGGAGCACGGAGACGCGCGGGTCGTAGACGACACGCTTGCCGCGCTTCCAGAGCCTGACGCAGTAGTCGGCGTCCTCGTAGTAGGCCGGGGCGAAGGCTTCGTCGAAGCCGCCGCCTTCGAGGAAGAGTTCGCGCCGCGTCAGGAGGAAGACGGCCGAGCAGTAGTCCACGTCGCGGCGGAAGAGAAACTCGGGGGCGTTGGGGGCGCCGCCGCGCCCGTAGCCGTGGCACGAGCCGTCCTGCCAGACGATGCTGCCGGCCTCCTGAAGCGTCACGTCGGGGAGGATGATGCGGCCGCCGACGGCGCCGATGTCGTCAGACGAGTCGAGCGTCTCGGTGGCGGCCGCGACGGCGTCGTTGAGGAGCTGCGCGTCGTTGTTGAGCAGCAGGAGGTTGCGCCCGCGCGCGAGCCGGGCCGCCTGATTGCAGGCGCGAAGATAGTGGACGTTGGTCTCGTTGCGGACGACGCGCGCGCCCCTGACGCGGCCGAGCAGCGCGGGGGTCTCGTCGGTCGAGGCGTTGTCGATGATGACGACCTCGTAGGGGTCTTTGTGGTTATTGAGTATCGATTGCAGGCACTTGAGGGTCAGCTCGGCGCGGTTGTAGAGGACGAGGATGATGCTCGTCGCGGGCGTTTCGTGCTGCGGGAACTCGATGACGGAGTCGGAGCTGAAAAAGATGCCCAGCGAAAACTTGCACATCGACTCCAGCGTCTTCTTCGAGAATGAGAGGCTGTCCTGCGCGAGCAGGGAGAACGCATCCGTCCGTGCCCATGTCCCGTCGCCGGGCGCTGGCTCCGCGCCCGGCCCGGCGGGTCGCTCGGCCGGGCCGGGCACCTCGACCATCTGCTCGTAGTCCTCGATGCGCCCGCGCTGATCCGTGACGCGGACGGTAAGCCGCCGGCGGCCGACGAACAAAGACTCGTCCACCGTCAACCGCCCCTCGTAGCCGCACTTGACCGGCGCGCGCGAAGGGTATGGGGCCACGTCCAGACGCGTCTTCCCGTAACACAACGGCCCGAGGCTGATCGTGTCGAGAAAGGCCTCGACGCGCACCACGGCCGCGCCCTCGGAGTAGGCCCAGCCCCTGATCTCGATCTCTTGTGAAATCTCATCGACTTCGGCGGGCTGCTCCAGCGCGCCGTGGAAGGATGCCGGCTGGAGACTGCCGAGGCGCGTGCGCAAGCGCAGGAGCAGGAAGTTGAGGCGGCGCAGCCATGAGGTGTAGCGCCAGGAGCGCGACAGGGTAATCCAACGGAGCGCCTCCGCCTGCGCCTTGACGCGCGCGCGTAGCTCCGTCAACACCTGCGCCTGATGCATCCGCGGGCGGGACTCGACTGAATCGGCCGCCGCGCGCGAGCCAGCCGCGCATTCCGGCCATGCCTCGGGCAGAGCGCCGTGCGCCTCCTCAGGCGGCGCGGCGCTCGCCGGAGGGGGTAGCGCGAGGCCGTTGCTTTCGGGAGGCGCTCCGCCGGGCAATCCCCCGGACGGTGATTCGTCGTATGCTTGTATTGGCTTCATCCGTACACTGCCGGGGAGACTAAAATCAGGCACGTTCGCGGGAGGTCCTACTGACGGGCGCACCAGCCGTGCCAGGGAGGAGTTAAACCCTGGTTCGCGCCGGGTGAAATGAGATGAGCCGAGCCGGACTCGAACCGGCGACCCGCTGGTTAAAAGCCAG
>DASVES010000486.1:0-4232 GCA_036380435.1 Pyrinomonadaceae bacterium
GGCTGCTTCAAAGAGCCGCCGGTAACGAACTTCCGAAACTTTCATTTCGCGCTCGGCCTGCTTACGCGCGCCGATGTCATGGAAATAGACCGACAGTCCAGCCGATCCCGGATAAATATGAATCTCGAACCAAGTGTCGAGCGGAGGAAAGAACTCCTCGAAATTGACCGTTACTTGATCTGCTGACGCCCGGTGATATTGCTGATGGAAGACGGAACCGACGGCAAAGACGGAATCGACCGCCTCAGGGAATTCTTCCCAGATACTCTTGCCGAGAATCTCATCGCGCTTGCGCTGCAAGAGCGGCTCAGCCTGCCGATTCAGATATGTGAAGCGCCACTCGTGATCGACAGCGAAGAAGGCATCGGTGATGCTTTCCAGAATGTCGGCGACGCGCTGGTTTGCTTGCGCCAACGCCTCCGCCGCCGACTTGCGCGCGGTGATGTCGCGGATGTTGCATTGGATGACTTGATGGCCGTCTTCCCGATAGACGTTGCTGATGAATTCCACGTTCCATTGCTTTCCCGCCTTGGTCTGGAGCGGCATATCCTCGTAACGGATATAGCCCGTCGCCTGCAACTCCCGAAACGCCGTCTGGCTTTCATCCTTATCTTTAAACAGACCGATCTCCCAGAGTTCTCGGCCTAAGAATTCATCCCATGAGTAGCCCAAGAACTCCACCATAAATGGGTTCGCGTCGGTGATCTTGCGGCTGTCGGCATCGAGAATCAGGATGCCGTCTCGCGCGGATTCAAACAGACGCCGGTAGCGGATTTCGGAAGCCCGTAAGTCCTCCGGCATGGTCTGAGGCTGGGTTACCTGCTTGGCATCATCGGTCACTTGAGAAATCTCCACTTCATTAGCGAGTCCAGAGCGACGAGATTCGACGAGGGGGAATTCAGGCCGTTGTCCTTTGAGGGTGCTTCAATAATACGCCAGGAAAAGGAATCATTTCAAACTGATAAGTGTTAGTGTTGCGGGTCACACGCGGCGTCGAGGCTTCTGGCACGTTACGTGCTCTGATCTGGTAACATGGACAATCTGATGACTTCGGAAAAAGAGAAAAAGGAACCCCTTCGGCTGCTCATCGTTGACGACGAGGAGGCCGCGCGCTACGGCATGCGCCGCGCCCTGCTCGACCACGCCGGCGTCATCGACGACGCGTCGAGCATCGGCGACGCCCGCGAAAAAATCCGCGCCCTGAGTCCCGACCTGATCCTCCTCGACGTTAACCTCCCCGACGGCACCGGACTCGACTTCCTGCGCGAGCTGAGCGGCGCGGGTGAAGAGATGCCGCCCGTCATTCTCATTACGGCCTACGGGTCGGAGCGGATGGCCGTCGAGGCCATCAAGGCGGGCGCTTACGACTATCTCTCGAAGCCTTTCGAGGTTGACGACCTCCGGCTCTGCGTCAAGAACGCTCTGGAGACGGTGCGTCTGCGACGCGAGAACGAGCGTCTGCGTAAGCGCATCGAGCGCGAGACGGCGCAGCAGGGAACGCTCCTCGGAAACTCAGTGGCCATGCAGCGTGTGCGCGAGTTGATCGACAAGGTCGCTGATACGGACGCTACCGTCCTCGTCCGCGGCGAGTCGGGCACGGGCAAGGAACTCGTCGCGCGCGAGCTGCACGAGCGCAGCACCTCCCGACGACGCGGCGCATTCGTCGCCGTCAACTGCGCGGCGTTGCCCACCGAGTTAATCGAATCCGAGCTATTCGGCCACGAGAAGGGGGCGTTTACGGGGGCCGCCGCGCGCCGGGCGGGGAAGTTTGAGCAGGCCGGCGGCGGCACGCTCTTTCTCGACGAGATCGGCGACATGAGCGCCAACGTGCAGGCTAAACTCCTGCGCGCGCTCGAAGAGCGAAAGATTGAACGTCTCGGCGGCGGGGAGTCGATCCCCGTGGACGTGCGTATCGTGAGTGCGACACACCGACCGCTCGAACAGGACATCGCCGCCGGCAGCTTCCGGGCCGACCTCTTCTATCGCCTGCGCGTCGTCACGATTGACATCCCCCCGCTACGCGAGCGACGCGAGGACATCCCCGCCCTTGCCGAGACGTTCGCGCGGCTCGCGTGCGAACGCTACAGCCTGCCGCGGCGCACCGTGGGAGTCGCGGCCCTCCGGCGGCTCGTCGAATATCGCTGGCCGGGCAACGTCCGCGAGTTGAAGAACGCCGTCGAGCGTTCGGTCATCCTCGCGGAGGGCGACGAGTTGACCGCGCGCGACCTCCCCGAAGAGATCAAGGCTGGCCCCGGAGCGAGTGCGGAAACGGGGGTTGAGGGCGGAGCGTCCGGCGCTTTGGATGTCCCCTTCACGGCTGACTTCCGAGAGGATCGGCGGGAGTTCGAGCGCCGCTACATCGCCCGCTGTTTGGAGGAGACGGGCGGCAACGTGACGCGCGCCGCCTCCATCCTCGGGATGCACCGACAGTCGCTCCAACACAAGCTGCGCGAGCTGGGGATGGCCCGCCGCTACGTGTCGGTCGGGCAGGACGACGCGCAGGAAAAATCCGACAACTGAAGTGAGTATTTTCTAGTGAGACATGAAAGCTAAAATCGACGCCATCCTTCGCCCCGAGCAGGCCGAATATCTCGAACGCCTGCTCCCCGACAACACCGGCCTCCTCGAAGAGATGGAGCATTACGCCGCCGCGCACGGGGTGCCGATTGCCGACCGGGAGGTCGCCCGCTTCCTCGAAATCACTGCGCGCGCGACAGGCGCCCGACGCGTGCTCGAAGTCGGGATGGCCATCGGCTACTCGGTCATCCACTTCGCGAGGGCGCTGCCCACAGGCGGCCTCGTCGTCACCATCGAGCCGAGCGAAAAGATGATTACGGCTGCCGAAGGGTTCATCGAACGGGCCGGACTGCGCGAGCGAGTCCAAGTTGAACGCGGCTATGCCCTCGAAGTAATCCCGCGCCTCGAAGGCCCCTTTGACATTCTTTTCATCGACGCTTTGAAGGAGGAGTACGCGGGCTATCTTGATTTGGCTCTTCCGCTCCTGCGCGCGGGCGGCACGGTCATCGTCGATAACCTGCTCTGGGGCGGGCAGGTGGCCGGCGAGATACGCTCACCGGATCAGACGGCCTCAACGCAGGCCATTCGCGCCTTCAACCAAACTTTCGTCCGGCACCCACAACTACTCGCGGAGGTGCTGCCGCTCGGCGACGGTCTCGGTTACGGCGTTAAACTGGACTGATTGGAGTGGCGCGGCGGATGTTCAGGCGGGAAAGCTAAACGTAACCTTGTAATCGGGAAGCGTCTTCTCGAAGAGCGGTCGCCCGCCCGCTTCAAGCCACGCGTGGCCGGCGAGTAGGCCCTGACTTTCTTTCCTGACGCCGAAGACGACGCGCGTCTCGATACCTTCGAGGGCGAGGAAGCGGTAGAGAACGGGCGCGCGCTTCCAGCAGGTCGGGGTGAGAAAAAGAACGTCGGCCGCGAGCAACATGTCGAGCAATTCGGCGATGCGCGCTTCAAGTATGGCCGCGTCTGCGTGCGACGGGGCGCGTCGCCGCAGGGGCGTCAACGCGCGCATCGCCATAGGCAGCGGTAGCGCCCTGATGAGTAGGGAGAGCGTCCCGACCCATGCCGTCATGCGCGCCAAAAGGAGGGCCTTCCCCGGTTCGCGCAGGACGAGACGCGCCGCCCGCGTGCAGAGGCGCGTGCTCCCAATAAAAGTTTTTACGATAATGCCAGACATCGGATGTGTAGGGCGTGCGGCGAGGTGTTGACAACAATTCTTTTTGACAACGCTGAATCGAGGGCGCGCGCCGGGCTGCTCGTCGCCTCGGGCGGCGTCCTCGCGTTTCGCACGGATACGTTTTACGGCCTCGGAGCTGACCCCTTCAACCCCGACGCCCTCAATAAACTGAACGAGCTGAAGGGCCGCGACTCCAAGCCCATCCTCCTCGTCATCAGCGACCTGCCGATGGTCGCCCGGTTCGTCCGCTTTACCTCGCCCCTGTTCCCCTTGCTCGCGGGTCGGCACTGGCCGGGGCCGCTGACGCTCGTCGCCGAGGCGCATGAGCGTGTTCCTCTGGAAGTGACCGCGGGCACGGGAACAATCGGCGTACGACTCCCCGACGACGAGGAGGTGCGAGGCTTCGTGCGCGCCTGCGGTGGCGCGCTGACCGCGACGAGCGCAAACCCGGCGGGGGAACCGCCCGCCCGCACTGCGCAAGAGGCGGCGCGTTATTTTCAAGATCGGCTCGAACTCGTCGTCGATGGAGGGC
>DASVES010000487.1:0-3439 GCA_036380435.1 Pyrinomonadaceae bacterium
CGCGCCACCCTCCGCCTGCACTTCGAGAAGCACCGCGACTCCGGCCGCCGGTCTCCCCCGCGACGTGTCGAGTACGTGTGTCGTGATCGCGCTCATATCGTTGGGAAGTGATAAGTGATGAGTGATAAGTGATAAGACAAAAACTGTCTTCTCTTTCTCATCACTTATCACTCATCACTTATCGCTTGTCAGAAGTTTCCGGAGACGCAGGAGCGTGATGCGGCGCTGTTGTTCGGCGGCGACACACAGTTCCGTGCCGGGGTCGTTGGAGAGGCGGCGGCGAAGCGTCTCCAACATCTCTTCGGAACTTTTCCCCGTCGCGCAGACGATGAAGATGTGGCCGAAGCGCTGCTCGTAGGATTGATTGGCAGAGGCTAACGCGTCGAGGGTGGCGGAGGCGGCGGCGCGGGCAGCCGCCTGCTCTTCCTCCGCCCAGCGTTGCGCCCCCTCACCGGTCTCGCGCGCGGGCCGGGCCTCCCCGATTTTCGGGTGGGCGTGGAAGGCTTCGAGCCAGTCGTCGCTCGTGAGGCCCCACCAGATTCTCTCGGCGACTTCGATCAGATGCCGCTCGTCTGCGAAAGGTCGGCGCACGACCATCGACTGCGCCCAGCGCGTCGAGCCGCAGCATTCGAGCAGGCGCGCGAACGCCTCGTCTCCGGAGAGCGCGTTGAGACGTTCCACGCTTGAGCGCCCGCCGGCCCCCAGCCCTTCAGTGTCACTTTCGCTCAACTTTAGCTCTCACCTTCACCGGCGCGGCCGTAGACGCGCAGTCGCGACACGCCCCCGTCGGGGTAAATCTGAAAACGCACGTGGGTGACGGCGCCGGCCGCCTTGATCGAGTCGGCGAAGTGGTGGCGGGTGTGCGCCTGCAAGCGCACGCGCGGCAGCACCTCTCGCCACGGGAGCGCCTGCGTAGACTCACCTTCGACGGCGCGCCCGCTCGCGTCGCACGCCTCCAGTGAACAACTCTCTGGATAGTTGCCTTTGAAGTGTGCGGTGTCCACTTCGAGGCGGCTGATGTTGCCCTTCGCCCCGAGTTTGACGACAACCCAGTCGTTGCCCTCGCCGCGCCGGCGCTGCGTCTCCCAGCCGTCGCTCATCGAGACGGCGCGGCCGGGCATGATGAGGTTGTGCCGATGTCCGAAGAACATGTCGCTCGCGGCGACGACCATGCCGCCGTTCTCGACGGCCGCCAGATCGACTTCGCCCGCTTCGCGCAGAAGCGACGGGTCGGGCAAGACTTCGCCGTAGACGCGCAGGCGCGCCACGCCGCCATCGGGGTAAATCTTGAAACGCAGGTGCGTGAAGGCTTCCGTGCCGCGGACGGGGACGAAGTTCTGCGTGTCGCCCTGAAGGTCTGTGACGGGCAGAATCTGCGTCCACAGTCCCTCCTCGTCGAGATTGAACAGGTGCTCGTCGCGGAAGTCTGCGACGACGCACGCGTCGAGCGAGCACTGCGCCGGGTAGTTGCCGCGAAAGAAGGCGGTGTCCACGAGCAGGCCGCGCACTAGCCCCGGCAGGCCGAGGCGCACGATGCACCAGTCGTAGCCGGGCGTGCGGCGGCGGCGCGTCTCCCACCCGTCCATCCACTTGCCGCGCTCCGTATATTTGCCTTCGATGAAGACGGGCGCCGACGGCCGCAACAGATTCTCCTTCGGCGCGAAGAACTCGTCGTTGGCGTAGATGACCGAGCCGCCCAGCCGCTCCGAGGCGAGGTCAACCAGCTCCGTGAAATCCATTCATCCTCCCTGTGTGAAGTTATCAGCTATTAGCTGTTAGCTGTTAGCTGTTAGCCAGAAGCGGGAGCGAGGGGTATGCAGCCGTCGATGCAACTAAACTCCTGTTCGCTCGCCTCTGGCTGAATGCTAACAGCTAACAGTTAATAGCTGACCGCTATCAACTGGCTACTAACCATCTGCGACTCTTACGCTCGCGCAAGCAGTCGGCCTGTTGGCGGGCCATCGGCGTCGCGCCCGCGCTCATAGATTTTCTCGCCGCGAAGATACGTCGCCTGCACCACGCCCGACAATGTGCGACCGAGGTACGGCGTGAGCTTATGACGGTGCCGGATGACGGATGGCTCGACGCGAAACTCGGCCTCCGGGTCCCAGACGACGAAGTCGGCGTCGAAGCCTTCGGCGATGCGCCCCTTGCGGCCGTCGAAGCCGGCAAGACGCGCGGGCGCGTCACAAAGCCACCGCGCGAGGTCTTCGATGTCGAAGCCGCGCTTTCGCGCCTCCGTCCACGTCGCCGGCAGACGAAGCTGTAGCGACGCGATGCCGCCCCACGCGCGCATGAAGTCGCCCTCCTCGCGCAGCTTTAGCGCCTCCGGGCACGGCGAGTGGTCGGAGACGATCATGTCGAGTGTCCCGGAGCCTAAAGCATCCCACAGCCGTTCGCGGTTCTCGCGCTCGCGAACGGGTGGGCAACATTTGAACTCCGTCGCGCCGTCGGGAATCTCTTCCGCCGCGAAGCTAAGATAGTGCGGACACGTCTCGGCGGTAACGGGCAGCCCCTCCTCCTTCGCCGCGCGCAGGAGCGGCAAAGCGTCGGCCGAGGAGTGGTGAACGACGTGAACGCGCGCGCCCATCTCGCGGCACAGTCTGACGAGGAGCGCGACGGCCTCGTCTTCGGCCGCTCGCGGGCGCGAACTCAAAAACGTCCCGTAGCTGCGCGCTTCGCCGGCCGCGAGCGCGGACGCGCTCTCCACCGGCCCCGGCACTTCGGCGTGCGCGATCAGCGTCGCCCCCATCGAAGCCAGCTCCCCCAGCGCCTCGCGCAATTCATCTTCCCCGACGTGCGGAAACTCCTCGACGCCCGAGTCGATCAGGAAGCACTTGAACCCGACCACGCCCGCCGCGTGGAGCGCGCGCAGCTCCGCGACGTTGCCCGGAACCACACCGCCCCAGAAGCCGACATCGACGTGGCACTTCCCTTCCGCCGCCGCTCGTTTCGCGCTCAGATTCCCGGCCGTCGTCGTCGGCGGGATGCTGTTGAGGGGCATGTCCACAATCGTCGTCACGCCGCCCGCGGCGGCGGAGCGCGTCGCCGTCTCGAACCCCTCCCACTCCGTCCGCCCCGGCTCGTTCACGTGTACGTGCGAATCCACGAGGCCCGGCATCAAGACGAATCGGTCTTCCACCTCAACGACCTCGCGCCCGCCCGCCGCCTCATCGAACTCACCAACGCCGACAACTCGCCCGCCGCCGACGCGAATCGCAGCCGCCGCGACGCCCCCCGGCGTGACGACCGTGCGGCCGCGTATGATGAACTCGGACGAAGTCATCCTTGCAATGTTAAAGAGACCTGTAGGGGCAGGGCTTGTCCCTGCCCGTGCTTACAGAAGAATTAACATGGATGGGCAGGATGTGCAGGATGAAGCAAGCGCTGATTGGAGATTTCAACGGGGGCGCGCAGGGCAGGGCAGTAGCCCGACCGT
>DASVES010000488.1:0-21325 GCA_036380435.1 Pyrinomonadaceae bacterium
ACTGGCGGCACAATACCGCGAGCGGTAGCGAGCGGGTGTAGCTGTGAAGAGGGCCTGCCTCGCGTGAGTCAGACCCGCTCGCTACCGCTCGCGGTACTGTGCCGCTCACCCAACTTCTCTACGCCTCACAAGCCGCCGGGCCTTTGCGTCTTTGTGTGAAACCAATAAACTCAGTCCGTCAAGGCTAACAACAATCAAAGACGCCCATACGATGCACCCCAACCTCCGTTCCTTCCTTCAGACGCTCACGCGAGAAGACGACCTCCTCACCGTCGAGGCGGAAGTTGACCCCTATCTCGAACTCGCGGAAGTCCACCGCCGCGTCATCGAGCGCGGCGGCCCCGCGCTCCTCTTCCGCAAGGTGAAAGGCAGCCGCTACCCCGTAGTCACCAACCTCTTCGGCACGGAGCGGCGCATCGGGCTGGCCTTCGGGCCGAAGCCGGAAGCGCTGGTACGCCGCGCCGTCGAGATCGCCGAATCGCTTCTGCCGCCGCGTCCGAAGGAGCTTTGGCGACACAAGTCGCTCGCACTCGAAGCACTGCGCCTCGGCACGCGTCGCGTCCGGCGCGCGCCCGTCGCCGAAGTGGTTGAACGCCCGGCGCGTCTCGACGAGTTGCCCGTGCTCACCACCTGGCAGGAGGACGGCGGCCCCTTCTTCACGCTCCCCCTCGTCTACACCGAGCACCCCGAGACGCTCAAACACAACCTCGGCATGTACCGCCTGCAACGCTTCGACTCCGGCTCCACCGGCCTCCACTGGCAGATACACAAAGGCGGCGGTTTCCACTACCACGAGGCCGAGCGCGCCGGACAGGCGCTCCCCGTCAGCGTCTTTCTCGGCGGCCCTCCCGCGCTCATCCTCGCGGCCATCGCGCCGCTGCCGGAAGACATCCCGGAGCTTGTGCTCGCCTCCGTGCTCGCGGGCGAGCGAGTGGCGGTCGCCGCGAATCCGCTCGGCCACCCGCACCGCCTCGTCGCCGAGGCCGAGTTCGCTCTCGTCGGCCGCGTGCCACCCGTCGAGCGCAGGCCCGAAGGCCCGTTCGGCGATCACTACGGCTACTACTCACTTCAACACGACTACCCGGTCTTCAACGTCGAAGCAGTCTTCCACCGCAAGGACGCCATCTACCCGGCGACAGTCGTCGGCAAGCCCCGGCAGGAAGATTTCTACATCGGCGATTATCTCCAACGTCTTCTCTCGCCGCTCTTTCCGCTCGTCATGCCGAGCGTGCGCGACCTCTGGACATACGGCGAGACCGGCTTCCACTCCCTGTGCGCGGCCGTCGTGCGCGAACGCTACGGCCGCGAGGCGCTCGTCTCCGCCTTCCGCATCCTCGGTGAGGGTCAGCTCTCGCTCACCAAGTTTCTCATCCTCACCGACACGCCGCAGGACTTGCGCGACTTCCCGCGCCTCCTCGAACACGTCCTCGCCCGCGCACGTTTCGAGCGCGACCTCTTCGTCTTCTCAAATCTCTCGATGGACACGCTCGACTACACCAGCGGCAAAGTCAACGAAGGCAGCAAGGCCGTCCTGCTCGGCCTCGGCGATGCGGTGCGCGAGCTGCCGCGCGAGTTTCGCGGGCGTCTGAGCGCCGGCCTTCGACGCGCCGAAGTCTTCTGCGGCGGCTGCCTCGTGGTCGAAGGCTCATCCTTCGCCGAGGACAGGGAATTGGCCGCGCGCGTCGCGGCTGATGCGGTGTTCAAAGACTGGCCGCTCATCATCATTCACGACGACGCGAGCGTCGCGCACAAGTCGGCCGACTTCCTCTGGGCGACATGGACGCGCTTCGAGCCGGCCTCCGACATTCACGCCGCGGCCACGACGGTCGAGCGTCACCATCTCTCCTACAGCCCGCCCATCGTCATCGACGCCCGCATGAAGCCCGGCTACCCCGATGAGCTTGTAGTCCGCCCCGACGTGGCGGAACTCGTCAGCCGCCGTTGGGATGAATATTTCCCGCGCGGTCTCAACGCCGAAGGGAGCACTTCCAATGTCTGAAACGAGCGATCCCCCCCGTGTGATGAGCGTCGTCGAGGAAACCTCCTGTGTCATCGTCGGCGGCGGGCCGGCGGGCGCGGTGCTCTCCCTGATGCTGGCGCGAAAGGGCGTCCCCGTTATGCTCCTTGAAGCGCACGACGACTTTGACCGCGACTTCCGCGGCGACACCCTCCACCCCTCCGTGCTGGAGCTGATGGACGAACTCGGTCTCGCCGACCGCCTCCTTCAACTTCGACACAGCAAACTCCGCAGCGCCAACCTCGCGACGCCCGACGGCACCGTGACCGTCGCCAACTTCGGACGCCTGCGCACGCGCTACCCCTACATCACCATGCTCCCGCAGGCGAAGTTTCTCGAATTCCTGACCGACGAGGCGAAGTGTTATCCCGAGTTTCGTCTCGTGATGGGGGCACGCGTGGAGGAGTTGATCGAGGAAGACGGGGCCGTGCGCGGCGTGCGTTACGAGGGCGACGACGGCTGGCACGAGGTGCGCGCGCCGCTCACCGTGGGCGCGGACGGGCGCAGCTCGCGCGTCCGCCGATTGAGCGGCCTCGACGCCGACACGATTAAGACCTCTCCGATGATGGACGTGCTCTGGTTTCGCATCCCGCGTCGGCCGGACGACCCGGAGGGCCTGCTCGGCCGTTTCGGGCGCGGCCACGGCGTCGTCATGTTCGACCGCGACGAACAGTGGCAGGTGGGCTTCATCATCATCAAGGGCAGCTTCAAGGAGGTGCGCGCGGCGGGCATCGATGCGCTGAAAGAGTCGTTCGCCGAGACCGCGCCAGAGTTCGCCGACCGCACCGAACATCTCACGGAGTGGAAACAGTTCGCGATGCTCTCGGTCGAGTCGAGCCGGCTGAAGAATTGGACGCGGCCCGGACTGCTCCTCATCGGCGACGCGGCGCACGTCATGTCGCCCGTCGGCGGCGTCGGCATCAACTACGCCATTCAGGATGCGGTGGTCGCGGCAAACGTCCTCACGGAGCCACTCCTACGCGGCGACGTGAGGGATGAATTCCTGCGAGAAGTGCAGCGCCAGCGCGAGTGGCCGACACGCGTCATTCAGGCGATACAGGCGGGGGGCCAACGGGCCGTCGTCGCCAACGCCCTCAAGTCCGACCAACCATTCCGCGTGCCGCTTCTCGCGCGGCTACTTCTCAGAATCCCACTGCTCCGCGACATCCCCGCGCGCATCATCGCCTTCGGCGTCCGACGCGTCCACGCGAAAATTTAAGTTGACAGTGGGAGGCTGATGCGGAAGACAGCGCCTCCGCGCGCGTCGTTGCGCGCCGTGAGTGTGCCGCCGTGGTCGGTGACGACGCGGTGTGCGAGCGCGAGGCCGATGCCGTGCCCCTTCGACTTCGTGGTGAAGAAGGGGATGAAGATGCGTCGCAGGTCGGCCTCGGGAATGCCGCCGCCCGTATCAGCGACCTCGACGACGGCGAACTCGCGCCCGCCTTCTCCGCGCGCCCGCGACCCGCTCACGACGACCCGCCGCTCCGTCGCCTCGTCGCCGACAGACTCGGCCGCGTTACGCATGACGTTGAGAAGCGCCTGCCTCAGCAGGCGCTCGTCAGCCCGCACGACGGGGAATTCACCTTCCACGCGCAGCTCGACACGCAGCTCCAAGTAAAGCTTCTCCACCTCCGCCCGGCAGCTCTCGACGAGTTCGGCGAGGGACACGTCTGCCGGGTCGAGCGGCTTCGGGCGCGCGAAGTTGAGGAAGGAAGTGACCATCTCCGAAAGCCCTCGGACTTCGTGCAGCAGTGCGGCGGCGGCGGCCCGGCCGTGTTCGTCGATGTCGAGCGTCTGAAAGAGCTGCGCGTATCCGTGGAGCGTGGCGAGCGCGTTTTTAAATTCGTGGGCCAGCCCGGCGGACATCTCGCCCAGACTCTCCAGATTCCGTTTGAGCGCCACGGCCTCGCGGAGTTGCAAGACCTCGGTGATGTCCGTGAGCAGGCAGAGCGCGCCGCGCCCCTCGCCGAGTTCGATGGGGGCGACCGTCACGCCGAGACGGCGCACCGCGCCCCCTTCTGTCCGCGCCGCCACCTCTTCGCGCCGGAAGACCTCGCCCGTCAGCAGGCAGCTCTCGATCAGGTCTGACATCTCCGGCGCGTTGCCCAGCAGCTCGACGTAGGCGCGCGCTTCCGTCCCGCCCACAATCCCGAGCAGGACGCGCGCGGGCGCGTTGACGAGCGTGGCCCGGCCATTTGAATCGACTGCCAGCAGGCCCGACGGGACGCTCGCCACGATGCGCTCGCTGAACTGTTCGGCGGAGACGGCGCGGGCGCTGGCCTGCGCGCTCAACGTCTCCAACTCCCGCTGCTTGGAGCGGAGCTGCGCGACAACCTCGTGAAATGTGTTGAGGACGAACTGCGTCTCGTCCTGCTCGCCGACCTGTCGCCGCGCCTCGACGGGCGCTCGCTCGGCCGCGTCCACGAGTTGCCGGTAAGGCTTCAACAGCCAGCGCGGCAGCAGGAGCAGCGACGGGACGCTGACGATCAGCGTGACGACGAAGACGGTGAAGACGACCGAAGCGCGGGCCGGACGCGCCGCCGGTGTCAGCACGACGAGCGTCAACGTGAACAGATTGGCCAACAGCAGCAGGCCGATGACCAGGGCCAGCACAAGCTGCACGCGGTTCTCGTAACGGGGCATAAGAGGAGTGATAAGTGATGAGTGATAAGTGATAAGAGCTTTTAGCTAATAACTAATGGCTCTTTCTTATCACTTATCACTCATCACTTATCACTTAATCACCTGAATTGCGACGCGTACCAATCAGCGATCTGGGTGCCGAAGAGGAGACTCACGAGGGCGCCGGCGCCGAGGAAGATGCCGAAGGGCAGAAGCATCTGCGTGTCGCGCTCGCCGCGGCGCACCATGAGGGCGACGCCGGCGAGCGAGCCGCCGAGCACCCCGATGAAGATCGTCAGCAGGGTGAGCGGCCAGCCGAGATATGCGCCGACCATGAACATCATCTTCACGTCGCCGAGGCCCATCGCCTCGACGCCGCGCGCGCGCTCCCAGAGCCATCCCGCGAGCCACAGGAAGCCGCCGCCCACGAGTGCGCCCAGCAGTGCGCCGACGAGCGAGACGAGCCATACGGGCCAGCCGGCCAACGATCCGCGCGTCAGAAATTCGACGCCGTAAAGGTTCGGAACGACCACACGCGCCACGAGCGCCAGCGCGAGGCCGGGGTAGGTGATGACGTTGGGCAGGAGCATGTGCTCGGCGTCGATGAAGATGAGCGCGACGAGGGCGGCGACGAAGACGAGGTCGAAGGGGAGCGAGAGCGTCAGGCCCGAACGGAACCAGAAGGTGAGTCCGAAGAGGGCGGCCGTGAGAAACTCGACGGCCGGATAACGCGCGGAGATGTGCGTGCGGCAGTCGCGGCAGCGGCCGCGGAGCGCGAGCCAACTGAGGACGGGCACGTTGTCGTAAAAGCGAATCGACGCGCCGCACGAGGGGCAGCGCGAGTTTGGGAAGACGATAGACTCTTCGCGCGGGACGCGGTGGATGACCACGTTGAGGAAGCTGCCGATGAGGCCGCCCAGCACGGCGACGAACGCGAGTGCGAGGGCGGGCGGCAGCCCGAGAAAATCGTGAGACGGGAGAAGGCTCAGGAAGTTGGGCATGAGAGGCGGCTCGTCGTCGTCAGTTTAGAGACGCTGTGGGGCAAAGTCGGCTTGACGCACGCCGAACCCCTTCCGCATATTAACCGGACGAAGCTGTTTGCGAAAGACAGTTGTGGAACAAACGTGCCTGAAGGGGGGAATGTCGGTTGAACTCTCGCAAGCCGATCTTTGCGCTGCTGGCCGTCGGTATCGCCGTCGTCATCGCGCTCACCTTTGTCCCATACGCCTTCCTGGAGAGGGCTGGCCGCGCCGTCACCGCCATCCTCCCCGGCGCGCGCGAAGCGACGGTGGACGCCCCTGCCCGGCCGTTGCTGCCGGCCTTCAACGTGGAAGGCTGGTACGCGGAGCGCGGCGAAGACCCCGCCCGACACGGCGTCCACATCGAGAGCATCGACGGCAAGAGCGTCCTCGCCTCACACAACCCCGACCTCCCCTTCAACCCCGCCTCCCTCCTCAAGCTCGCGACTTCGCTCGCCGTGCTCCGCGCCTTCGGCCCCGATCACCGCTTTGAGACGCGCGTCTACACCGACGGCGTCGTCGGCCCCGATAAGACGCTTAAAGGAAATCTCGTACTCGCGGGCAACGACCCCATGTTCGGCGACGTGGCGGCCAGTCTCGTCGCACGCGAGCTGCGCGCGCGCGGTGTTGAAAAGGTGAGCGGCGAACTGCTCGTCACGCCCGGCTTCTCCTTCAACTACGCCGAGAAGGCCGATGACTCGGCCGAGCGCGTCGCGAAGGTAATGGAGATGAAAGAGAAGGCGACAGGCGTGGGCGAGACGCCGGCGGGCGAGCCGCGCTTCGTCGTCAAGTCGTACCCGCTACGCGAAATACTTCTTTACATGAACGCCCACTCGAACAACTTCGTCGCCGAGCGGCTGGGCGCGTTGGTCGGCGGCCCCGAGGGGCTGAAGCGTTTTCTGGTCGAAGAATTGAAGCTGCCGGCCGAGCAGGTGGAAGTGGAGCGCACGTCGGGGCGGGAGAATAATCGCATGACGGCGCGAGGGATCGTCTCGGTCGTCCGCGCGCTCAAGGCCGAGGCCGAGCGGCACGGCATGCGCGTCGAAGACCTCATGCCGGTGGCGAGCGACGACGCGGGCACGCTCCGCCGCCGGCTCGAAGGCACGCCGCTCGAAGGCGCAACCATCGGCAAGACCGGCACGCTCACCGCTGAAGTTGACGGCGGGATGGCGAGCCTCGCCGGCGTCGTCTTCACGGAGACGGCCGGCATGGTCGCCTTCGCCATCCTCGATCAGGGGAGCCGCATCGCCGAGAACCGCGAACTCGAAGACATCCTGCTCGCGCAGGTCATCGCCTCACAGGACATCCCGCGCCTCATCCATAGCGAAGAGGTGCGCCGCCGACTGCTCCCCGCCACGAGCCTCCGCGTCGAGCCGGAAGCCCTCGCCGGCCTCGTTGATGAGCGCGACGATAAGAAACAAACGGACGAGAGGGAATCCGACGAGGAAGAAGCATCCACTTCAAAATCAAACGCGAAGACGCGCGATGGTAAACGCGTGGAGGAGAAGGCGTCGCAGCGGTCTCGAAAGCCTGAGCCGTCAAGGGCCGACTCGCGGAAGCGGGAAGTACAGCGGGGCGGGCGGGCGAGCGTGCGGGGGCGAGGGCGCAGGTGAGACGAAAGGCTCTGGGTGGCTCCTGCTTGAGTGTTCGGCGACTCGGTTCACCGCGGAGGCGCAGAGGACGCAGAGGGGGCGCCGCAGGCTTGAAGCATTCACTCAACGATGAGTGTAGGCATCAACCTCTCTGCGTGAACTCTGCGTCCTCTGCGCCTCCGCGGTGAGCTAACTTGCCAAAAACTCAAGTAGGAGCCAGCACTAACTTTCATCTGACCTATCAGCCTCCTTGTTTTGCATCTCCCACAACAGCAGGTGCTTGAGGAAGGCGTGGTGCGCCGCGAAGCGCGCGATGGCGAAGCCGGCGAGGCCGTCGCGAAAGCCGCCCTTGAGGACGTAGCCGCGCGCGAAGGTCGTCGGGCCGGCGAGCGCAACCTTCAGAGGCGAGGTTCGTCGCCCGGCTTCGTACATCTGCCTCGCGGCCAGCGGCGCGTAACGCTCGCCGATCATCCGGTGATGGTGCAACGCGTCGCGGACGCTGTAGTGGAGCAGGTCGCCCGCGAGCGTCTCGACCCTCGCCCCTTCAGACATCTTCACAGATTCGTGGACATATGCACCCGCCCAGCGTCCACGCCCCTTCCTGTACAGGCGTAGCTGATGGTCGGGATACCACCCGCCGCCGCGAATCCAGCGCCCCATGTAGAAGGAGCGGCGCGCGATGCGGTAGCCGTCGGCCAGCCCAGCCTCCGGCGCATGGAGCAAGTCGTCAATCGAAGCGCGCAACTCGTCCGACACGCGCTCGTCGGCGTCGAGGCTGAAGACCCATTCGCCACGCGCCTCCTCGGCGGCGAACTGCTTCTGCGCCGCGAACCCCGGCCACGAACGCGTGATGACGCGGGCGCCGCAGCCGCGCGCCAAATCGGCGGTCGCGTCCGTCGATTCGGAATCGACGACGAGAATTTCGTCCGCCCACGACACGGACTCGCAGGCGGCGCGGATATTCTCCGCCTCGTTGAAGGTGATGATGGTGGCCGTGACTTTCAAAATGTTCGCCGGCAGAGGATACGAACCCGTGCGGGCGCGCGTCAATCCCGCCCGTCGCCCAAAACAAAGCGGCCGTGGAGAGGCTCACCCTCCACGGCCGCTGATTCATATTCCGCGCTCGGTCTTAACGGCCGATGGGCGAATCGACGATCACGTTGTTGGCGCGCAGCGTGGTCGAGGTCGCGCGCTGGAGTTCGGCGAGGGCTTTGTTGTAGTCGGTCTCGGCCCGCAGCTCCTGGTTGCGCGCGTTGACGAGTGAGTTTTCGCGCTGGAAGAGGAGGAAGGTCGTCGAGCGGCCGACCTGATAGAGGCGGCGCTCGCCGGCGAGTTGAAGCTCGGCGTTTTCGCGCGCCGAGCGGGCCGCGAGCACGCGCCGGCGCGCGGTCTCGACAGACTGCACGGCGTTGCGTACTTCGACCTCGACGCCCTGTTCCTGTAGCCGCGTGTTGGCGGCAAGCTGCTCGCGCTGGATGCGTACCGTGGCGAGGTTGGCCTCGGCCGTGCGGTTACGCAGCGGGATTTGGATCGTCACGCCGACGACGATGTTGCGCGTGCTGAGGCTAAAGAGGTTTTTGAGCGTCTGGAAGTAGCCGCCCTGAAACTGCGAGGGCACACCCGCGCCACCCTGCTCAACCTGCGGCGTCGTGAGGGGGTCGAGACCCAGGTCGCGGCGCGTGCGGTTGATTGACTGGAAGAGGAAGGCGTCGGCGTTGGTGGCCGCGACGGCGTCGCCGCCGACGAGATCGACGATGCGCGTGCCGCTGCCGGCGCTCGCGCTCGGCGTGCCGGCGAGTCCGGTGGTGGAGACGGTGCCGGTCAGGTCGATCTGCGGCTTGGTCTGGTTCCTGAAGAACTGGATGTCGATGTCGTTGATGTCCTGCTGGAGCTTGAGCCGGCGTAGCTCGGGGCGGTTGTCGCGCGCCTCTTTGATGGCCGTCTCCAGACTGACGGGCGTGTCGTCGAAGCGCGCCTGATCGGTCGGCACGATCACGCTCGACCACTCGGCCGAAAGCGGCTCCTTGATGATCAGGCTCTTCAGGTTGTTCTCGGCGATGGTCACGCTCTGCGACGAGAGCAGCAGGGCCGATTCGCGGTTCGATAGCTCGGTCTGAATCTCGGCGCGCTCCAGCGGGGCCGTGGCGCCGGCGGCGACGCTGGCCTCGGTGCGCCGGAAGTTTTCGCGCGCGAGGTTGAGGTTGGCGATCTGGTTCTGCTCGTCGCGCAGGGCGAAGACGAGGTCCCAGTAGGCGCGCTGCACCTGCGAGATGATTTCGATGGTGCGGCGGCGGAAATCGGCGTCGGACTGCTCAAGGCGTTTCTGTTGGATGCGAATCTGCTGGCGGTTGCGGTCGATGGAGCGGTTGCGCCAGAGCGGTTGCGTGAACTGAAGGCCCTGACTCGACGAGTAGAACGGGTTGAGGGTGTTGTTGCTGGCGGTCGTCGTCTCGCGCGTGTTGTTGAAGAAGTAGGTGTAGTTGCCGCCGCCCTTACCGAACTGCCGGGTGACGGAGAAGTCGTTGTTGAGGTCGGTGGTCGCGACGGTGCCGGCGGCGTCGGCCCCGCCGAAGATGTTGACCACGGGCCGCACCGAGTTGTTGATCTCTGGACGGAAGGTGAGCACGGGGTCGTAGACGCCGCGCAGGGAGAGCAGTTGCGACTCTACCAAGCGCACGTCGGTGCGGGCCACCTCGATCTCGTTGTTGTTCTCCAGCGCCCGCCGGATGGCTTCGTTGAGCGTGAGCGGGATGTTGTCGCCGCTGACCACGCCGACGCGCACGAGCGAGGGCATCGGGGGGAGGGGACGAGGCTGCGTCAGGGTCAGAAGTTGCTCGGTGCCCTGCTCGGCGGAAGGCACCGTCTCGGGCAGCGGCGTCCCGGTCACGGTCGGGGCGTCCGTGGGGCGCTCGACGTTGGGGGTGGTAACGGGCGTCTGCGGGGCGCGCTCCGTGCCGGGGGGCGTTTGCGGCGCGGGCCGCTGTGCCCCCGGCGGGGTCGTCGGATTGGTCGGACTCGGGCTGATGTCGCGGGGGACGGGCTGCCTCTGCTCCGTGCCGGGCGGGCGCGTCGCGTCGCGCTGTGCCGGGCTGGTGGGGCCGGGGGCGGGCGTGGACTGCGGCACGGCCTCGGCGCCGGCCACGGCGAGCGCAAACTGCTTGCGCTGGAAGGTCAGCTCCACTTGATTGGCGCCGGGCTGAAGGTCAACGAAGGCGACTGCGGTCTCGTCGCCGGCGCGGGCCATGAGCGTCCCGGAGCCGGCCCGGAGGTCGGGGAAGGAGAATCGGCCGGCGTCGTCCGTCTGAGTTCTCACATCGTTCGTGGCGGTGCGTCGGAAATAGACCGCCGCGCTGGCAACCGCCTCGCCGGCGATGTTGCGAACCGTCCCCGTCAGCGTGCTCGCCGCGTCAGACGATGCGCTCGGCCGCGCGTTGTCTGAAGAGAGCGCGTGGAGGGGGGCCGGCGCCATGACGGCGAAGGCGAGAATGAGAGCCGCGACGTGTCTCGACGCGGGGCGCGCGCACAAATGTCGCAAGAAGCGTAAACCTTTACTCAGCATCAAACAAAAACTCCTCTGGATGTTGGGAACCGCGACCGGCCGCCGGATGAATAGCCGCTTAAAATCGAAAACCGCGGGTCAGAGCCTACTACGTCAGCGCCGCATACACGGTTTCATAAACATACACAAACCATGCCACGCATAAGCACTCGATTGCGTGGATATTCCCCGCCAAAAGGCGACGAATGAGTTGGATGCGTGCCGGCCTCGAGGGGTTCTCGTCCCCCGAGCGAACAACGCATTCCCGCGAATGGGACTGGAGAGCGTGCGCCGGGGCGGCCTTCGGGCGAGTGGCTGGCTTGACACCCCGTCGCGGCGGGCATTATCTTGCCTTTTCTTTAACCGCAACACGCTGAGCGCGCCCGTCTTCCGAACACCTCGGCCGAGGGCCGAAGCTACGGCCGCCGCCCGCGGCCCGCGCTGACAATGAGCCGGGCCGGTATCTTTATCCCGTCATTGGAAATGATTTCGAGGAGGCCAAAAACAGATGGCAGTTAAAGTCGGCATCAACGGTTTCGGGCGCATCGGGCGCAACATCCTCCGCACAAGCTTGGGCGACTCCGAGATCGACTTCGTCGCCGTCAACGACATCACTGACACGAAGACGCTCGCGCACCTGCTCAAGTACGACTCCGTACTCGGCAACCTCGAACACGAGATCGCCGCGACCGAAAAGGGCATCCGCGTCGGCTCCGACGAGTTCACGGTCTTCTCCGAGCGCGACCCGGCGAAGATTGATTGGGAGTCGGTCGGGGCCGAGATCGTCGTCGAGTCAACGGGTCTGTTCACCAACGCCGAGGACGCGCGCAAGCATCTGCGCGGCTCCGTCAAGAAGGTGATCATCTCCGCGCCGGCCAAGAACGAAGACATCACCATCGTGCTCGGCGTCAACGAAGGCTCCTACGACCCGGCCGCGCACAACATCATCTCGAACGCCTCCTGCACGACCAACTGTCTGGCTCCCGTCGCCAAAGTTATCCACGAGAAATTCGGCGTGCGCTCCGCGCAGATGACGACCATCCATTCGTACACGAACGACCAGCAGCTCCTCGACCTGCCCCACAAGGATTTGCGACGCGCCCGCGCCGCCGCGCTCTCCATGATCCCCACCTCGACGGGCGCGGCCAAGGCCGTCGCGCTCGTGCTCCCCGAACTCAAGGGCAAGTTCGACGGCATCTCGGTGCGCGTGCCCACGCCGAACGTTTCACTCATCGACGTGGTCATCCGGGTGGAGAAGCAGACGACCACCGAGGAGGTCAACAAGGCGCTCAAGGACGCGGCCAACGAGGAGCTGCGCGGCGTCCTCGCCTTCTCCGAGGAGCCGCTCGTCTCGGCCGACTTCCGCAAGAACCCCAACTCGTCCATCGTCGATGCCGAGTACACCAAAGTCATCGACGGCGACCTCGTCAAAATCCTCTCGTGGTACGACAACGAGTGGGGCTACTCCTGCCGCGTCCGCGACCTCATCAAGTACATCGCGGGGAAAGGACTTTAAGAGCCGTGATAAGTGATGAGTGATAAGTGATAAGACAAAAACCTGTCTTACTCTTTCTTATCACTCATCACTTACCACTTATCACTATGCCAAAGCTTTCCATCAAAGACCTCGACCTGAAGGGCAAGCGCGTCCTTATCCGCGTGGACTTCAACGTGCCGATCAAGGACGGGAAGGTGGAGGACGACACGCGCATCGAGGCGGCGCTGCCGACGATCAGGCATGCGACCAGTGCCGGCGCGCGTGTGATTCTCGCTTCTCATCTGGGTCGGCCGAAGGGCGAGCGCGTGGAGAAGTACAGCCTGCGTCCCATCGCCGAGCACCTGTCGGGCCTGCTGGGCGCGCTGGTGGCCTTCGCGGACGACTGCGTCGGTGAGGAGGCCCGCGCGAAGATCGAGTCATTGCAGAACGGCGACGTGCTCCTACTCGAAAACCTGCGCTTCCACGCCGGGGAGGAGAAGAACGACGAAAACTTCGCGCGCGAGCTAGCGAGCCTCTGCGACTTGTACGTCAACGACGCCTTCGGCGCTGCGCACCGCGCGCACGCCTCCACGGCCGGCATCACGAAGGTTGTCTCGCAAAGCGCCGCCGGCCTGTTGATGGAGAAAGAGCTGACTTACCTCGGTCGCGTCATCCACGACCCCGCGCATCCGTTCGTCGCCATCCTCGGCGGCGCGAAGGTCTCGGACAAGATTCCCGTCATCGACGCGCTCATCACACGCAAAGTTGACAAGCTCCTCATCGGTGGGGCGATGGCCTACACCTTCTTCAAGGCCGACGGGTTTACGATAGGGAAGTCGCTCGTCGAAAACGAAATGCTCGATACGGCGCGCGAGATAAAAAAGAAGGCTGAAGATGCCGGGGTCGAGCTGCTGCTCCCGACCGACCATCAGGTCGTCGATAGCTACGAGCCGGTCAAGGGCGAGCAGGCCGTCAGCAAGACCATCCCCATCGAGTTCACCAACGCCGGACACGTCGGCTTAGACATCGGCGTCGAGACGGTCGCGCACTTCTCCGCGGCGCTCAAGGACGCGAAGACCATCATCTGGAACGGGCCGATGGGCTACTTCGAGGAGAAGCCTTTCGATCAGGGCACTATCGCCATCGCGCAGGCCGTGGCCGAAGCGGCCGACGGAGGCGCAACGGTCATCGTCGGCGGCGGCGACTCCGTTTCGGCCGTCACCCGCGCCGGCGTCGCCGAACGCATCACGCACATCTCCACCGGCGGCGGCGCGACTCTCGAATTCATCGCCGGCGAAGAACTGCCCGGCGTCACGGCACTTAACGACAAATGAAGTCAGGAGTCAGAAGTCAGGAGTCAGAAGCAGGAATAATAGAAGAGGCTCGCCGTATGTCTTCATTCTGACTTCTGACTTCTGACTCCTGACTCCCTAATGTTTTATGCGTAAACCTGTCATCGCCGGAAACTGGAAGATGTACAAGCTGGTCGCCGACTCGGTGGCGACGGCGCAGACGCTGAAGTCGCTGGTCTCGAACGCGAACCACTGCGAGGTCGTCATCGCGCCGGTGTTTACGGCGTTGAAGACGGTCGCCGACAGGCTCGAAGGGTCGAACATCCGCATCGCCGCCCAGAACTGCGCGGCCGAGTCGAAGCACGGGGCGCACACGGGCGAGGTGGCCGCCGACATGCTGCGCGACGCCGGGGCGTCGCACGTCATCGTCGGCCACTCCGAGCGCCGGCACATCTACGGCGAGACGGACGACTTTGTAGGGCGCAAGGTCGGGGCCGGGCTGGCGGCGGGTTTGATCGTCATTTTGTGTGTGGGAGAGACGCTTGAGGAACGCGAGGGCGCTCAGGCGGAGGCGGTTGTGAGGAGACATCTGGAGACGGGCTTGAGCGGTTTGACAGCCTCAGACCTCGACCGTATCATTGTCGCCTACGAACCCGTCTGGGCCATCGGCACCGGGCACACCGCGACGCCGGAGCAAGCGCAGGAAATGCACGCGTTTGCCCGGCGCGTTTTAGCGGAGAAGTTCGGCGAAGAAGTGGCCGCCCGCGTTAGAATCCTCTACGGCGGATCGGTCAAGCCGGACAACATTTCGAAGCTGATGCTTCAGCCGGACGTGGACGGCGCGCTCGTCGGCGGCGCGAGTCTCGAAGCCGAAAGCTTCGCGCGTATCGTCAACTATAACTCTTGATTTAAGGAAAATTATTTTGCTGATTTACGTCCTCTACGGAATTTTCATCCTCGCCTGTCTCGCGCTCATCCTCTCCGTGCTGCTCCAGCCGGGGAAGGCCGACGCCGGCTCCCTCTTCACCAGCTCGTTTTCGAGCACAGCCTTCGGCCCGCGTGGCACGCAGACGGTTCTCGCCAAGATCAGCATCGTTTCGGCCATCACCTTCATGCTTGTCGCGCTACTGATTTCGATGGGCGTGGGCGGTTACCGCTCCGTCATCGGTTCGGGCGACACGGCGACGCCCGTGTCTGAGGCCACACCCGCACCGGCCGCGGAGACGCCCGCTCAGGAAGGCGCAGCCCAGCCGAACACAAACGCCGCCCCCGACGCACCCGCGGCAGGCGATGTGCCGCCGGCCGCCGCCACGCCGGCCCCGGCCGCGTCGCCCGCCCCGAGCAGCTAGCACGTGTGCTGGCAGGGCCGAACGCCTTTTTGTTAATCTTGAAGTGTTAGCTTGACAGCACGGGCCGAAGTGGCGGAACTGGTAGACGCGCACGTTTGAGGGGCGTGTGAGGTAACTCGTGGGGGTTCGAGTCCCCCCTTCGGCATTCGCGGAACAACAGGGCCTGACGCGTCGTGCGTAAACGACGTGTCAGGCTTTTTCACATTTCAACGGCGGCCGCGCCTGTATCGAACAGGGGAAGAATGCAGGCCAGAGGGAGGTGTGAAATCTCAACGGTCTTGGCAGTGTTCAGTTGAGTATGTGGCTTCAAAGACTCACCGCGGAGGCGCAGAGGACGCAGAGGAAGCGCAGAGGGCTGACGAGTTCACTCCACGTCGAGTGTATCGGTCAAGCCTCTGCGTATTCTCTGCGTCCTCTGCGCCTCCGCGGTGAGTCTACTTGCCTTACACTCAAGTGAACGTCGCTCAAAACGTCGAGACCAGCCCATCCGTTCTGACCCTGGACTTACCCTGGCCCTCCAATTCGGAACTCGATTCCATCAGGAGACGACTCCGCGGGGTCGTCGCAGCACGCCCTAGTGGCGGTCTGTTTTTCCTGCTAAACTCTCCACCTCAAAGCTGGAGTTTACCGTCGCATGAGTCTGCCTTTAAGAACAGCCGGGGTAAAATTCATCCGCGGAGTCGTGTGCGCGTTATCACTCGCGTGCATAGCTGTGGCGCAGTCAACGGACGTGGGGCAGCCGACCCCTGTCTTCTCCAGCGACATCTCCGGCCGCATCGCGCCGCGCGACCTCGGCGACGCGCGTTTGACGAGACACTTCTACGGCTTCGCGGCGACGGAGGGCGACCTCGTCGTGACGGTCGAAAGCACCGACTTCAACGGCGACGTGGACGTGTTCACCGCCGGCACCCTCCGCCCGCTCCTCAAAATCACACTCTACGCCGTCGGCTCGACTCCGTCGCGCGTCGCCCAGAGCGTCTACATCCGCAGGGATGAGACGCTCATCCTGCGCGTGGAAGGACGCACGGTCATCGACACGGACGCGCAGTATCGGATACGCCTCACAGGCTCCTTCAAGCCCGCCGCGGGAGCGCCGCCGCAAGCGGCCGACTCACAGTCGCTTGAAGCGGTTGAGACCGCCTCGACGACCGTGAAGGGAAGACGCACCACTTCGACCGGCGCGCGCATTCCCCAGCCGTTGGAGGAGACTCCCGCGCAGCCTGAGACGGCCGCGACGGAGCCTGCCGCCACTGAAGCCGCGAGAGAGCCGGCAAGAAGGCCGGCGGGACGCCGATCAACTTCGAGGTCTTCGACGCGCGCCGGCTCTCGACGCGCGAGACCGCCGGCCCGAGACACTTCCGAAAACGCTTCGCCGGAGACGCCGAAGCCGGCAGACGCGGCGGGCGCGGAAGCGAGTAAAACACCGGAAGAGAGGGGCGCAACGGAAACGCCGGCGGCGTCTGAAACTCCAACACCGAGGGCGACGCGCACGAGGTCGCCGCGACGCGGCAGCACGCGCAGAAGCGCCGGCCGTAGTGCGGATACAAGAGCGAACAGGGAAGCGACAGAGGCCGCGGCCGACCCTTCGTCCGCCGAGCCTCCGGCGGAACCGAGCACTCGCCTCGTCATCATGTTGAAGGACGGAGAGCTGTTCGCACGCGACATGAAGGCGGTGCGGCGTGTGACGGTCGAGCGGGGCCAAATCGTCGTCGTCGAGACGGATGGGAAGATCACCCGCCACCCACTTGCGAGCGTGCAGCGGATGGCCATCGAGCCGTAGTGTCGAAGCCGGAATCAATCGACGTGCAGGAATTCCCCGTGGCGTTGGCCGGCGAAAAAGTCGGCGCGGGCACGGGTCGTTGGCGCGCCCTCGTCGTGTTGGGCATCTTCGCCGTCGCCCTCGCGTGCTATTTCTGGAGCGGGTGGTGGCGGACGCCCGAGCGTCTGACGGAGATGGGCTACGGCGTGGAGGCCGCCGTCGCAATCATCCTGATGATGGGCTTCGCGTGGGCCTTCGCGCTTCCGGCCTCCGCTTTCCTCTTTGTCACGCCGCTGTTGTTCCCGCCGCACATCTCGACCCTGATAACGACGGCCGGCGTCGCGCTCGGCACGACCTTCGGTTACGCGGTCGCGCGCTGGGTCGGCGGCCCGTGGGTCGAACGCTTCCGCGACGGGCGACTCTCGCGATTCCTCTCGCGCCATTCCAGCTTCATCGCGCTCTTCGGCATCCGCATCGCGCCCGGCGGCCCGCACGGCTTCGTCAACTACGCCGCCGGCCTCGCCGGCATACCCCTGTTCCGCTTCGTCGCCGCGACCACGGCCGCGATGGCCATCAAGTCTTACGTCTACGCGCAGGCCGTCCACAACACCGTCGGCGCACGCTCGCTCGGCGACGCGCTCAACGCGCGGACGATGCTCTCCCTCACCGCCGTGGCCATCCTTGCGCTGGCGGGCCACGTCCTGCGCGAGCGCTTCAGGAGCCGTGAATCGTAAATCGTCAATCGTTAATCGTGGTTGAGTCAGGATCAACTCGGGTGGCGAGGCGCTAGTCGCACGACGCGCAATCGATTGACGATTGACGATTTACGATTCACGATTCACGTGTTTATAATCCCTGACGCTTCGGCCCTCGACAAAAGGGTCGCGCGCGAGACCATGATCGGGCATCCCACAAGCAAAATTCAGAGCACACAACAGTCCGCACGCACGCGCGTGGTCTATCCGTTCTCGGCCATCGTCGGGCAGGAGGAGATGAAGCTGGCGCTGCTCCTAAACGCCATCGCCCCGACGGTTGGCGGCGTGCTCGTCATGGGCGAGCGCGGCACCGCCAAGTCAACGGCCGTGCGCGCCGTCGCCGATCTGCTGCCTTCGATCAAGGTCGTCCGAGGTTGTGCGTACAACTGCGACCCACAGGACTCCGAGACGCTGTGCGGCGACTGCCGCGCAAAACTCGAAGGGGCGAAACGGCTCCCCGCCGAGCGTGCGGCGGCGCCGCTCGTGGAGCTTCCGTTAGGCGCGACCGAAGACCGCGTGTGCGGGACGATTGACGTGGAGCAGGTGCTTCGCGACGGCGTGCGCGCCTTCGAGCCGGGACTGCTGGCGCGCGCCAACCGCGGCTTCCTCTACGTCGATGAGGTGAACCTGCTCGAAGATCATCTGGTGGACTTGCTCCTCGACGTGTCGGTCACGGGCACGAACAAGGTCGAGCGCGAAGGCGTTTCGCTCGAACACCCGTCGCGCTTCGTCCTCGTCGGCTCCGGCAACCCGGAGGAAGGCGAGCTGAGACCGCAGTTACTCGACCGCTTTGGCCTCTTCACGGAGGTGCGAACGGTCTCGGACGTTGACGAGCGCGTCGAGATCGTCGAGCGTTGCGAGCGTTTCGCCGCCGACCCGTCCGGCTTCGTCGAGGCTTTCGGCGTGGAGCAGGAATCGCTGCGCCGCCGTATCGCGCGCGCGCGTCGGACGTTCGCATCAGTCAAAATCGGCCGACCACTGCTGCGAAAGGTGGCCGAACTCTGCGCGCGGCTCGGGGTGGACGGGCACCGCGGCGAGTTGACCATCGTCCGCGCGGGGCGCGCGCTCGCGGCGTTTGAAGGCCGAAGAGAGGTTGCGGCGGAGGACGTGCAACGAGTCGCGGGCATGGCCCTGCGTCACCGCCTGCGCCGCGACCCGATGGAGCAGACGCAGGGCGGCGCGCGAATCGAAGACGAACTCGAAGAACTGCTCGACGGGGCCGACGCCGGCGCGACGGAGAGTAAATCGTCAAAACAGTTGACGGATGATTCGGGAGGGGCAACGGAACAAACCGACCGGGCGGCGGGAAGTGATTCAACGGATGAGCCGCGCGGCGAGCGCGGCGGCGAACAGGGCAGAGCGCCACGCGGAAAAGAGACAGTGATACCGTCCGAGCCGGCGTCATTGACCGTTGATAGCTTCACACAGTTGCCAACGTCTTCGACGCGCGCGGGCAAGGGTAAAGCAACACCGTCGCGGCGGCACAGTCTCGCCGGTAAATCAGTTTACAGCACGCGCGGACGATACGCGGGCGCGACTCAGGCGAAGACCGGCGCGGGCGTGTTGGCGATTGACGCGACCGTGAGAGAGAGCGCCGTCCGGGCCGTGAGCCGTAGAGAGGGAAGCAGCAGCGCAGCGGTTCGCGTCCGCGTCGGCGACCTGAGATATAAACGTTTCAGGAGTCGCGAGGGGACGCTCTTCATCTTCGCCGTGGACACTTCAGGGAGCATGGCCGCCAACCGCATCGGGCAGGCGAAGGGCGCGTTGGCGCACCTCCTGCGAAGGTCTTATGTGAAGCGTGACCGCGTCGCGCTCGTGTGCTTCCGCGAGGAGGGCGCAGAGATACTAATGCGGCCGTCGGCCGCCGCGTCGCGCGCCGGAAGGATACTCGAAGCATTGCCCGTCGGTGGTGCAACGCCTCTGCCGGCCGGTCTGCGGAGCGCGCTGGATGTGGCCCTCAAGGCCGTCTCCGATGGCGCACGCCGCGTCGTGCTCGTCCTCTTCACGGACGGGCGCGCGAACGTCCCGTTCGGAGGTCGCATGGCCGGCGACCGCGCGGCCTCGCGCGCGCAAATTCTGTCTGAGGTGAGAGTGATCGGCGCGGCGCTGAGGCGACTCGATGTCACTTCTCTCGTCGTTGACACATCGAATCGATTCACCTCGGGCGGCGAGGCTGCTGAGCTGGCGACGGCCCTCGGCGGTACTCACATGACGCTTCCGCCGGGCGCTTCGCAGCAAGAACTGTTCGAGGCATTGAGCGTGTAAATGCAAGACGAGTCTGTCACGAGGTTGAGGAACGAAGAACGCGACCGGCGCGTGCTCGAACTCTACGAGCAGGTGCTGGAGGTCGAGCAGCGTCTGATACCGACGGGGCTTCACGTCTTCGGTCTCGCGCCGGACGACGAGCAGTGCGCCGACATGCTCCGCATGGTCGCGTCGTTCGACAGACCGGAGGCCGGGGCGCGCTCACTGCCGGCCCTTGTCGCGGAAGGATTGGGCCTCGACCGTGAGGTGTTAAGCGGCGCGAATGCCGAAGAGGCGGAGGCCGCACTCATCGCGCGCGAGCGGGTGGACGAGATTGTGCGTGAGTCGGTCGCCCGCTTCATGCGCGGGGGAAAAGAACCGGCGGTCGTTTATCTCGAAGCCGAGGCGCACGTCGGCGCTGTGGAGTCGCGAAAGGTTTTCGACCTGCTGGAGCAGGTGCGCGCACAGCTCAGGGTCAATTCAGAGTTGGACAGCTTGGCCTGCGCCCTGCGCGGCGAGTACATCGAGCCGGGTCCCGGAGCCGACGTGGTGCAGAATCCATCCATCCTCCCGACGGGACGAAACACACACGCCATCAATCCCTATTCCGTCCCCTCCGACATGGCCTACGCGCGCGCCGAGCGCGTCGTCAAACTCCTGCTCGAACGACACCGCGCCGAGCGCGGCCGATACCCGCGCGCGATGGCCCTCGTGCTGTGGGGTCTCGACAACATCAAGACGCAGGGCGAGGGCGTCGCGCAGGCGCTCTGGCTCCTCGGCGTGCGCCCCGTGCGCGACGCGATGAACCGTGTGGCCGACGTGGAGCCGATACCGCTCGCCGAACTCGGCCGTCCGCGCATCGACGTGGTGATGACTGTCTCCGGCATCTTCCGCGACCTGTTCGGCGCGACGATGCTGCTGCTCGACAAGGCCGTCCGGCGCGTGGCGGAACTCGACGAGCCGGCGGAACTGAACTACGTCCGCGCCAACATCCTCGACGAGTCGCGCGCTTCGGGCTGTCCGTTTGACGAAGCCGCGCTCCGCATCTTCTCGAACGCCCCCGGCAACTACGGCACGAACGTCAACTTTATGGTTCTCGACTCGCAGTGGGAAACGAGCGACGCCCTCGGCGAGTTGTTCGTCACGCGCAAGTGTTTCGCCTACGGGCGCGACCGTTCGGGGCGCGCACTCGAAGGCCGCGAAGCGCCCGGCGCGATGGGGCGGGCGCTGGCGCGCGTGGAGGCGACCTATCAGAACGTGGACTCTTTCGAGATCGGGATGACGGACGTTGACCACTATTTCGAGTACCTCGGCGGCGTGTCGCGCGCCGTCGAGAGTCGGGCCAAAGCGCGCCCGAGCATCTACGTCTCCGACTCGCTCTCGCCACAGGTCAAAGTGCGCTCGCTTGAAGAGACCATCCGGCTGGAGACGCGCGCCAAGACCTTGAACCCGAAGTGGTACGAGGGGATGCTCAAGCACGGCTTCCGCGGCGTCGCCGAAATCGAGAGCCACGTCGCCAACACCTTCGGCTGGAGCGCGACGGCCGACGCCGTCGATGAATGGGTGTACGCGGAAGTGGCCGAGACGTTCGTCTTCGACGAGGCGATGCTGGAGCGCCTGAGCCGGCTCAACCCGCACTCCGCACGCGCGCTCGTCGGGCG
>DASVES010000489.1:0-23179 GCA_036380435.1 Pyrinomonadaceae bacterium
GACCTCGACCGCGGGAGACTGTTGCGTCTCGCCGCGCGCCTCGACCTGCGGCCTGACCCTCGGCTCGTACTGCTCCTCGGCCACGCGCGCGACGGCCGTCGCGGCGGCCCTTCCGCCGCTCGGCCCGGAGCGGCGCGCGGCGGGCTGCTGGCGCGCACGCTCGATGCGCTTGAGGGCGGCAGCCACCAGCGGGTTCAACTCCGGCGCGTCCGGCAGCGGCGGGACGAGGCCGAGGCGTGAAGCGGCGGAGCCTTCTTCCGAGGGCGCGGCGTCCGCTGCCGAGACGCCCGAAGGCTCCTCGGCCGGAAGGCTCGCGGTCTCGTCCACGTCCGGCGCGGCCTCGCGCGCCTTCCGCTTCTGAATCTCGCGCACGCGCTCGCTCAAATCCTTGCGCCACTGCGGGATGCTGCGTGCGCCGGGAAATTCGATCAGGGTCGAGCCGCCCGCGGCCGCAGCCGGCCTCGCACCGGCGGCTTCAGGCGAAAGTTCCGGCGCGACATCCGGGGCCATTTCTTCGGTTGCGTGTGTCATATCACCAGAAAAATCCGGGGAAGGGGCACGGGCGTCGGAGCCGGCCTTTCGCGGCGCGCTCACAAGGCCGGTCTCGTCGGCAGACGGCGGCGACGTGCGCGCGGCACACTACACTTCTTCGGAACCAAACCCCTTGAGAACAAACAATTGTCTTCGACAAAGACGATGGGGCGGTGAGCTGTAAACTCAAGCCCTTTGCGGAGTCGCGGCGGATGCTATCAGAGATTACTTTAAGTCGTCAATCAGAAAATATACAAGGCACTGTGGTTGGGCCTTCCGGGGCTACCAGATAATGGACGGCTGGCGGACACGCTTTAGCGGATCAGCGTGCCCGTCCGGCCCCAGCGGGTGTTGTTGAAGAGGTTGATGACGGGGCCGATGAGGAGGGTGTCGTCTTTCGGCTTGCTCTCGTCGTAAGACCAGATAACGAACATGGCGCGGCCGACGACGAGGTCGCGTTTGACAGGCCCCCAGAAGCGGCTGTCTTTGCTGTTGTCGCGGTTGTCGCCCATCATGAAATACTCGTCCGGCTTGAGCTTGTAAGGCTCGTGGACGCCGTAGCTCATCCCGACGGATAAGTATGTCTGGCGGTCGTCGTCCGTGACGAGGGAGGAGTAGTAGACCGAGTAGAGGGAATCGTCTGATTTCGGTGGGGCCGTGAGGCTCTTCAGCTCGGCCTTGTCGTCGCCGCGCCGCGGGTCGTGGTAGGCGATGCTGTGCTCGGGCAGCTCCTTGCCGTCTACAAACACGCGCGAGCCTTGCACCTCGATGGTCTCGCCGGGCAGGCCGATGACGCGCTTGATGAAGTAGGTCTTGTATTGAAAAATCTGATCGCGCGGAATCGACTCGGCCGGGTAGCGGAAGACGACGACATCGCCGCGACGCACGTCGCGTTGCGGGAGGAAGGGGACGTGCGGCCCCGGCGCGAAGATGAACTTGTTGATGAGGAAGTGGTCGCCGACGTAGATGGTGTTCTCCATCGACGCCGAGGGGACGGTCGCCGCCTGCGCGACAAACGTCATGAAGAAGAGCGCCATGATGACGGTGACGACCGCCGACTCGAAGTACTCACGCAGCACGCTGTGGTGCTGGTGCGGCGTCGCCTCCGCCTCGCCAGCGTCGTCCTTCGCCGCCGCCGGAAGCTTTCCGGCCGTTTCATTAATTGCTCTTGTCGATTTAGACATTTCCACTCGTAGGCGCCGGGACACGCCCCGCATTCTTTCACCGGGCGCGAGCGCCGCGCCGCGCTCCGCGATGCTCTAAAGCGGCTGCCGGCCCGCGAAGCCGGTGTCGGTTTCGTGCCACCACTCCAAACGTTTGCCCTCGCCGAGCTGCCAGCAGAGGAGCACCACGCGGCCTTCGCGCAGGTGCGGGAAGTCGATGAGGCCGCGCTCGTAGTCCTTGAGTTGGATGCCGAGGGCGTCAAGCTCGGCCACGCGCTCGGCGAGTGCGTGGAGCGTGGCCACGTATTGCGGGCCTTCCGTCATGCCGCCGCCGCCCTCCTTCGCACCCTCGGCCGCGGCCTGCGCCGCCTCGCGCATCGACCCCACCCGCGCATAGGCGCGCCGGATTGAACGCACGATGTGCCCCACCTTCGGCAGCAACTCGTTGGCCTCTTCGACGCTGAAAAGCTTCATAAGCTTCGCGTGATAAGTGATGAGTGATAAGTGATGAGAAAGAGAAAGACAGGTTTTGTCTTATCACTTATCACTCATCACTTATCACTGGTTCATTGGTCGTCCGTGACGCGGATGAAGTCGCCGCCGCCGGGCATCTCGAAGGGCGGAGGCTCGGGCGGCGCTGGCTCAGGCGACTCCGACACATGCTCGGGTGGCGCGGCCGCGGGGGTCGTGGCCGTCTCGCGGGGCGGCTCGCGGTGCGCGTGATTGTTGTTTTGCTGCTGTTGGAAGTTGCGCCGGTCGCGCCCTTCGGGGTGACGCGCGGCGGCGGCGCCATGGGAGTTGTTGCTGTGGCTCTCGGCGCCGGCCTCGCGGACAGGGTTATGGTCGTGTGGGACGTAGGCCGGCTGGTGGTTCGTCTCCTGCGCGTGATTGTTGTCGTAGTAGCGCGAGCCGTGCGGGGCGTCCTTACGCACCTTGTCGGCGATCTCGCCGAGGTCGATGAAGTAGTCGGCCACGTCGATGAGCTTCGGCGCGGTGTTCGAGCGGAAGCCGGCCACCTCGACGCGGCAGCCCTTATAGGCGACGGCGTTGACGGCATAGACGAAATCTTCGTCGCCCGAGACGAGCACGGCCGTGTCGTAGCGGCCGGCGAGCGAGAGCATGTCAACGGCGATCTCCACGTCGAGGTTGGCCTTGCGCGTGCCGTCGTAGAAGGTCTTCAGCTCTTTGTGGATGACCCGAAAGCCGTTGCGGCGCATCCAGAGCAGGAAGCCCTGCTGGCGCTCGGCGCCCACGTCCACGCCCGTGTAGAAGAAGGCGCGCAGCAAACGCCCGTCGCCCAGAAGGACGCGCAGGAGTTTGTTGTAGTCGATGTCGATGTTGTGGAAACGAGCTGCGTGAAAAAGGTTGTTACCGTCGATGAAAACCGCCACTCTGCCTCTGTAGCCTAACTGCCAGGAAACGTTGTTCGTAGGATCAAAATGCATACTTGTATTGCTTCTCCGTTTAAGATTTGGAAGCTGCGTTTTCAAATATCGAGGAAGACCGAAACCGGCCGCCCGACCCGCCGGGCGGGGTGAACGTCCTCATTCTGTTTACATTAGCCGCACGCAGAAGGCAAGTCGAGTCGCGCCGACGCGGCCGTCGATTCATTCACCTTCGGTCGCCTGCACGACGGCGACCTGCTCGCCGGTGATGGCGTCAACGTAGACGAGCAGCGGCGCGCCGCCGCCGACGGCGACCTCCCAGGCGACGCGCAATTCCAGCGTCCCGGCGTCAGTCTTCGAGCGGACGGGCAGGACGACCAGCTCGCGGACGGAGGTTTGGCCCTGCGCGCCGACTTCGCGCGTCTGCGTGTCGCCGGCCGCGTCGGCGTAGGTGAGCGTGCGGCCGGCGATGGAGGCGACGGCCCGTTCGGCGGTGATCTTGCTCGACGCAAACGAGGCGGCGAGCACGCGCCGCAGTCCCTCGGCGCCGGGGATGGCCGTGCTGGAGAGGCCGACGACGCGGCGGTCTTCGGCGAAGGTGACTTCGACGCGGCCGTATCCCCCGCGCATGGGATACAGGAAGGGGTTCTGCTGGTAGGTCGCGCGCTTGAGCGGGCCGCCCGCGTCGTCGTAGGCGATGAGCGACAGTTCCGCGGGCACGACGCCGAGCAGCGGGGCCGCGCCCGCGATGAAACGGCGCAGCGCCTCGCGCGTCTCCTCGTCGGTCGGGGCTTTGCCCTCTTCGCCGCCGATGCGCGGCAGGAGCAGCGGCGGCCCCGACGCCTGTGGCAAGGCTCGGAGAGTCGCGGTTATCGGCTGCCACTCGGGCTGTGGGGGCGTGGCGACGCCGCGCTCGCCGGCGAGGCGCGCCCATGCGTCGCCCGCGGCCTTCGCGCGCTCCTCGCTGGCGGCGAGCGTGATCGGGTAAGACGATTCGGAGCGCGGCTGCGACGGGTCTGCTCCCCGCGAGGCGGCGGCGCACCCGCAAACGGTGGCGGCCAGCAGGGCGCAGACAAAGGCGCGGGCCAGCGCCCGTGGTTCACGTCGGAGTGTTCGTCGGCTCATGTGCGTCGCGCGAGGAAGAGAAAAGAATGATGCGTGCGTGGGGGCGATAGGGATTATACTTCATGCGCGCGACAAGGCAATCCCGACATCGCTTGCCGCGCAAGACGCCGGCCCGCGACTTAAGAGCGCGTCGAACACCTGTAAGTGTAGGGCAAGTCCGCGGCCCGCAGCCGCGAGGAATAATTAACATGGATGGACAGGATTAACAGGATGTGAAGATTTGAAATCTCAAATCTGAAATTTAATCATCTGTTCTTCATCCTGCTCATCCTGCCCATCCATGTTAATTGCTCTGTAGCTAAGGGCCGCGGTCTTGCCCCGCCCCTACAGTCGTGACGGACGCTAAGAGATTTTCTAACGGCTCTAATCACAAAGTGAAACGATTGGCAGTCGAAGACGAGCCTCATTTGATTAACGACTCCGGGGCGACGCCGGGCGCGGGGCGAAGGTTCTCGCCCGAGGAGTTGGTCGCGTGTGAGGGATGCCGACGGGCCAACCCGCCCACCCGCATGAGCTGTCTCTACTGCGGTGCGAAACTTCCGCTGACGGAGACGAGCGCCGCGCTACGCCGTCCCGTGCTTCGGCCGCTGGAGGAGTGGGAGCAGGGCCACAACGTCGTCCTGCTTCCCGGTGGGCCGCCGGCGTCGCCGCAAACAATCGACGCGGCCGCCGAGCTTTTGCACTTCGCCGCCCCGCGTCTCATCGAGGCCGTCGATTCGCGCGAGGCTCTGCCCATCGCCCGCGCCGCCTCAGCCGAGGAGGCGAAGTTGATCGAGGAGAGACTCGACGCGCTGGGCTTCAATGTCTTAGTCGTTGCGGACGATGAGCTGGCTGAAGAAGCTGGGCCGACCCGCCGCGTGCGTAAGCTTGAATTCACCGAGGACGTGTTGAGGGCGTGGACGAGCGGGGGCGAGCAGGCGTCGGCGCCGTGGGGGGACGTGGTGCTCATCGCCGCCGGTCGCATCAAAACGAAGCGGGTGGAGGTCGAGGAGCGCAGCGGCCGTGTGAGGCCCGGCGTGGAGGTCGTGGACGCACGCGAAATCTTCGCCGACGAGGCCGCGCTCGAAATCCACACCGCGCGCGACGCCGCCGGCTGGCGCATCATGTCGGGCAGCTTCGATTACACGTGCCTCGGGGCGCGGATGGGCGTGCTCGCGTTGAGAAACTTCGAGACGCTCATCGGAGAGTTGCGCGCGCGCGCCACGGGCGCGGCCTTCGACGGCGGCTACAACCGCCTGCGCCACCTGCTGAGCGCGGCGTGGCCGCTGGCGGAGCGCGAGGAGTCGGGCGGCCTGCGGCGCGAGCGTCCGGGCAAGTTCAACGCCGAGGCCGTGACGGTCGTCAGCAACGACGCGCAGTTTACGCGCTACGTGCGCCTGCGCCGCCTCCTCGAACTCCGCCGGCGCACCACGGACGTGAGCGCATGAGGCGAGGCCGAAAGCAACACACGGGCGACGAAGCGCGGCGCGAGAACACAGACGCATCGCGCGGGAGCGCGGGAACGCCGGGTAGCAGCGCCGCCGCGTCGCGTGATGAAGAGGCGCGTGTCTACGGACTCGTGCCGGTGCTCGAAGTGCTGCGCGCCGGCTCGCGCCCGGTTGATCGCATCACGGTCGCGGAGGGAGCACAGGATTCGAGGCTGCGAGAGTTGTTTGAGCTGGCGCGCGGACGGGGTGTCCTCGTCAGGCGTGTGCCGCGGGCGGAGTTGCAGCGCATGGCAGGGGGCGGCATCAACCATCAGGGTGTGGTCGCCACGGTCGCCGCGGCGCGCTACGTCTCGGCGGACGAACTCGTCGAACGAATCGCCGCGCGCGTCGGAACCACAGAGCCGCCGCTCGCGCTCGTGCTCGACGGTGTGGAAGACCCGCGCAACCTCGGCGCTATCATCCGCACGGCGGAGTGCGCGGGCGTGCACGGCGTCTTCGTGCCGGAGCGTCGCGCGGCGGGGCTGACGGAGACGGTGGCGAAGGCAGCCGCCGGCGCGCTCGAATACGTCCCCGTGGCGCGCGCCGGAAACCTCGCGCGGCTTCAGGAAGAGTTGAAAGAGCGCGGCGTGTGGACGGTGGGGACGGCCGTCCGCGCCGGCGTCGATTACACGGAGTGGGATTGGACGAACCCGTGCGCCGTCTTTCTCGGCGGCGAGGGCGAGGGGCTGCGGCGATTGCTGCGCGAGCGTTGCGACGTGCTGGTGAGCATCCCACTTCGCGGGCGCATCGAGTCGTTGAACGTCTCGGTCGCCGCCGGCGTGATTCTCTACGAGGCGGTCAGGCAGCGAACCGCGCGGGGCGCGGCTGCGTATACGTCAAGAGTGATAAGTGATGAGTGATGAGTGATAAGAGGCTGTTAGCTAACCGCCAACAGCTAAAAGCTAACAGCTTCAATTCTTTCTTATCACTCATCACTCATCACTTATCACTAATTGTGGAGGGAGCCGAAAGATGTTTTGTCCAAAATGCGCGGCGCAGAACGCCGACGATGCGAAGTATTGCCGCGGGTGCGGGGCCGACATCAGCCTCGTACCGCAAGCGATTACCGGCCAGCTCGCGCAGAGACTTAATGAGGAGGAAGAGAGTGGTCGCCGTGGGCACCGGCGTAAGCACAGGGAGCCGGCGAACATCGAGAACGCCGCGCGGCAGTTCTTTCTGGGGCTGGCCTTCGCGCTCGTCTCGCTCGCCATCCTCTCATGGGCGCCGGGCGGGAGGGTCTGGTGGTTCTGGATGCTCATCCCGGCGTTCATCATGATCGGCGGGGGCGTCGGCATGTACCTGCGCGTGCGCGAGGAGCGCAGCCGTCTCGCGCCGCCCGCGTATGCGCCCGCGCCCGCTTCGCTCTCGTCCCCGCCGCACGCCACGGGACTGCCGCCGCGCCGTCACACAGGTGAAATCGTCCAGCCGCCAAGCGTCACGGAGGCGACGACCCGACACCTCAACATGCCCGTCGAGCGCACGCCGAAGGACGCCGACTTTTAAGAACGCAGACTTTGAGCGTCGCCTTCGACAACTTGCCGACTACAACTGCCGGCGACTATCGACGCCGTGGAGTGAATCGAAGTGTTCTGCCCGAAATGCGGAGTGAAGAATGTGGAGGACGCCAAGTTCTGCCGGGCGTGCGGGGCCGACATCAGCCTCGTGCCGCAGGCGCTGACGCGGAGCCTGCCCGAAGGCGCGTTCGGCATGCGCAACGTTGGGGAGGAGGAGAGCGAGGGCGGCAAGAAACGCAGGTACAAACCCACGAAGCCGCCGACGCTCGAAAAGGGTCTGTCGAAGTGCATGGAAGGCGTCGCGTTCCTCCTCATCTTCCTCACCGGCTACTTCTATTTCTTCGGCGCCTTCTTCATCTGGATTTGGCTCATCATCCCCGCCCTCGCCAACTTCGGCGAAGGTGTTGGGCAGATCATCCGCGCGCGCAGTGAGGGCGGCGCTCTGCCCCCGCGCACAACCTTCGACGCCGGCGAACTGACGCCCCCTGCCGCGCACGCGGCCGTCGAACTCCCCCAGCGCGCGACCTCCGAAATCGTCGCTCCGCCGCCGAGCGTCACCGAAGGCACGACCCGCCACCTCGGCGCGGCCGGCCCCGCCAAACGCTAATCCACACGGCACCTGTTATATTTGAATCATGAGCGCCGCGCGCATCTGCGTCCCCGTCTGCGTCGGGCGTTCTGACGAATTGCCCGGCGCGGTCGCGCGCGCTGCCCCGTTCGCCGACGTGGTCGAGCTGCGCTTCGACTGCCTCGAAGCGGGTCAACTCTGGCCCGCGCTGGAGTCAATCAACGAGCTACTTGATTCGCACAGCATCCCCTTCATCTTCACGCTCCGACACGCCGCGCACGGCGGACGCATGAAGCACGACGCGGCTGAGCGAGCGCAGTTTCAGGCGCGGCTTCACAAGCTGCTCGCGGCGAGAGCTAAGGCGGGGAAGTCCGTCGCGGAGCATTACGTTGACCTGGAGTTCGACGAAGACTCGGCGGCAGAAGCGGCCAACACGTTCGGCGACCTGTGCGGCGTGGTCTGTTCTCATCACGACTTCGACGGCATTCCTGACGACCTCGGAGAACTTTACGGACGGATGGCGGCAACTGGCGCGGGCGTCGTCAAGATCGCCGTCACGGCCAACGACGCGACGGACTGCCTCGCCGTCTTCCGCCTGCTCGAACGCGCGCGGCGCGACGGCCGCGCGGCGGTCGTCCTCGCGATGGGCGAGGCCGGCATCCTCACGCGCATCCTCGGCCCCTCGCGCGGCACGGCGCTCACCTACGGCGCGCTCGACGACACGCAGCGCACCGCGCCCGGTCAAATCAGCGCGGAGGAATTGCGTCGGCTCTACCGCGTGCATTCGATCACGCGCGAGACACTCGTCTGCGGCCTCGTCGGCTCGCCCGTCGCACACTCGCTCTCGCCGCACATCCACAACACCGCCTTCGCCGCGCGCGGCATCGACGCCGTCTACATCCCGCTCGAAGTCTCCGACCTCCGCGACTTCGTGCGCCGCATGGTCGCCACGCGCAGCCGCGAGCTTGACTGGAACCTGCGCGGCCTGAGCATCACCGCGCCCCACAAGAGCGCCATCATCGAACACCTCGACTGGACGGAGCCGAAGGCCCGCGAAATCGGCGCGGTCAACACGCTGGTCATCGTTGGCGGAGAGCTTCGCGGTTACAACACCGACGCCGCGGCCTCGCTCGCGCCGCTGCGCGGGGAGCTTGATTTGAGCGCCGCCCGCGTCGCCGTCATCGGTGCGGGCGGCGCCGCCCGCGCCTTGCTGTGGGAACTGAGAGAAACCGGCGCGCGCACGACCCTGTTCGCCCGCGACGCCGCGCGGGCCGCCAATACGGCAAGACAATTCGACGCCGCGCCCGCGCCGCTCGAAGGGGCGCGCTTCGACGGCTTCGACCTCGTCGTCAACGCGACGCCGCTCGGCACACGCGGCCGAATGGAAGGCGAAACGCCCGCCGCCGCACATCAACTGCGCGGCGCGCGCTTCGCCTACGACCTTGTTTATAATCCACGCGAGACGCGCTTCCTGCGCGAGGCCCGCGCGGCCGGCTGCCGCCCCCTCGGCGGCCTCCCCATGCTCCTCGCGCAGGCCGCCGCACAGTTCAAACTCTGGACGACACAGGACGCGCCCCTCGACGTGATGCGCGAGGCGGCGGAAAGGAAAATCAAAGAGGTCAGAGGTTAGAGGTCAGAGGTTAGTAAAAACCTCTTGTTCTTTAACTAACCTCTGACCTCTAACCTCTGACCTCTTTTCTTATGGAACGTTACAGCCGGCAAATTCTGTTCGAGGGCATCGGCGCCGATGGGCAGCGGCGGATTCGGGAGGGGCGCGTGCTCGTCGTCGGGTGCGGCGCGCTCGGCTCGGCGCAGGTCGAGACGCTGGCGCGCGCGGGCGTCGGACGCCTCCGCGTGGCCGACCGCGACTTCGTCGAGGAATCGAACCTCCAGCGGCAGACGCTTTTCACCGAGCGCGACGCGCGCGAGCGCACACCGAAGGCCGTCGCCGCTCGCCAGAGGGTCGCGGAGATCAACTCGGACGTGGAGGTCGAGGCCGAGGTCGTTGACGTGAACAACTCGAACGTCGAGCGGCTGATCGACGGGTGCGACGTGGTGCTCGACGGGACGGACAACTTCGCGACGCGCTACCTTCTCAACGACGCCTGCGTGAAGCGCGGCCGGGTGTGGGTCTACGGCGCGGCCGTCGGCTCCTACGGCGTGACGATGACGGTGCGGCCGCGCGTCAGTCCTTGCCTGCGCTGCGTCTTCCCCGAAGTGCCGCCGGCCGGCTCCGCCCCGACGTGCGACACGGCGGGCGTCGTCATGCCGATCATCTCGGTGGTCGCGGCCGTGCAGGCGAGCGAGGCGCTGAAGCTTTTGGCCGGAAAGAGTGAGTTGCTGCACGGCTCGCTGATGCAGTTCGACATGTGGCAGAACGAGTGGCGCCGCGTCCGTCTGGGCGCGCCGGCGGCCGACTGTCCGGCGTGCGTGCTGGGGCGCTTCGAGTCGCTGGAAGCGGAGGCGGGCGAATTCACGACCGTGCTTTGCGGGCGCGACGCCGTGCAGGTCTCGCCGCGCAACTCCGGCCCCATCGACCTCGAAGCTCTGGCGGGCCGTCTGAAATCCGCCGGGGAGGTCAGGCTCAATCCGTACCTCGTGCGCCTGCGCGCGGGCGAGTACGAGCTGACCGTCTTCGCCGACGCGCGCGCCATCGTCCGCGGCACCGACGACGCGAAGCTGGCGCGCTCGCTCTACGCGCGTTACGTCGGGAACTGAAAACGTGCCGACGATTGTAGGGCAGGGCAAGTCCGCGGCCCGTCTTACCGGAAGAATTATTAACATGGATGGAGAGGATCGATAGGATCAGAAGATTTGAAATCTCAAATCTGAAATCTGCAATCAGATCTTTCTCTATCCTACCCATCCTGTCCATCCATGTTAATAATTCTGTAAGCACGGGCCGCGGACTTGCCTTGCCCCTACGGCATTGTCGAAGTTTCTTATCTCCGGCGCATCGGTTATGATTCCGTGTGGTCGATGAATTGCCGACCGAGGGAGTCGCAACTGTTCAGCCCGTCGATTCATCACATCCCAAAACCTCAAGGGGCCATCTAATTCTGTTGATGACTAAGAAAAACTATCTGTCCCGCGCCGCCCGCGCCGTCCTCCTCGCCGCCCCGCTCATCAGTTTCGCCGCGACGCTGCCGGCGACGGCCGGCGGCCCCGTCGTGTGGGAGACGAACTCGCGCGCCGAACTTCTAAACGGTGAGGCGCGCGGCGTGTCGATTACCGATACCGGCGCGCTGATGCTCGCGCCGCGTTTCACGCAGCTCTTCGACACCGAGCAGGCTTACGTCTGGTCGAGCACAACGGACGCGGCCGGCGCCGTCTACCTCGGGACGGGGCACGACGGGAAGATTTTCCGCGTCGGCTCGGACGGGCGCGGCGCGCTCCTCTACGACGCGGCCGAGTTGGACGTGACGGCGCTCGTGGTGGGACGCGACGGCGCGCTCTACGCGGGCACGTCGCCCGAGGGCAAGGTCTACCGCATCACTTCGGATGGCAAGGCCGAGGTCTACTTCGACCCGCCCGACAAGTACATCTGGTCGATGGCGCTCGCGGCCGACGGCGCGATTGCCGTCGGGACGGGCGACGCCGGCCGGCTCTACCGCGTAAGCGCGGCCGGGGCCAAACCGGAAGCGTCCGTGCTCGCCGACATTAACGAGACGCACGTCATCTCGCTTGCGCTCGACCGGCAGGGCAACCTCATCGCCGGCACCGATCCGAGCGGACTCGTCCTGAGAGTCTCGCCCGACGGGAAAGTTTTTGCCCTCTTCGACTCGCCGCTGCGCGAGATTCACGCGCTGGCGCCCGCCGCCGACGGCTCCGTCTACGCGCTCGCCCTGAGCGAAGCGGCGTCGGGGCCGCGCCCTGTAGTGCCTGCCACTGCGCAACCCGCTACGCAAGGCTCGACGCAGACGAGCGGCGGCGTCTCCGTGACGATCACCTCGGGCGACATCATCGACGGCACGCAGGGCGCAACGCAGTTCGGCGGCCAGCAGACGCAGTCGCGCAGCCGCAACGAACTCCAGAACGCGCGCAGCGCCGTCTTCCGCGTCCAACCCGACGGCAGCTCCGACGTGCTCTGGAGTTCCAACAGCGTGACGGCCTTCTCCGTGGCGCCCGCGCCGCAGGACGGCGCTCTCATCGGCACCAGCGACAAGGGGCGCGTCTACCATGTGAGCGACGACGGGCGCGACACGCTGCTCGTCCAGTCGTCCGAAGACCAAATCTCCTCGTTCCTCGTTCGCGGCCGAGAGGTCTTCGCCGCGTCGAGCAATCAGGGCAAGCTCTTCCGCCTCGGCGTGGAGCCGGCGACGGAGGGGACGTATGAGTCGCCCGTGCGCGACGCGCGTTTCGTCGCCTCGTGGGGACGCATCCGCTGGCGCGCTCAGGGGCAGGTCGAGTTGCAGACGCGCACGGGTAACACCGAGCGCCCCGACATGACGTGGAGCGAGTGGAGCGCGCCCTACCGCGAGGCCGGCGGGACGCAGGTCAGTAGCCCCCGCGCGCGCTTCATCCAGTGGCGGGCGGTGCTGCGTGCGCCGGCCGGCGTGGTGCTCGAAGCCGACCGCACGGCGCGCGTCGAAGACGTGAGCCTCGCCTATCTGCCGCGCAACGTCGCGCCCGAAATCGTCTCCGTGCAGACCTTGCCGGTCGGCATCGCGCTGCTGCCGGCCATCCAGGTGCCCATCGATCCGAACCTCGAATCGTCGGGGCTAGACCCATCGCTCTTCGGCGCGCCCGTGCAGGTGCCGCCGCGGCGCACCTTCCAGCGCGGCGCCGTCTCGCTCCAGTGGCAAGCCGAAGACCGCAACGGCGACCAGCTCGAATACTCCGTCTTCTACCGCGCCGTGAGCGAGAGCGTCTACCGGCCGCTCAGGGAGCGACAGCGGGAGAACTTCCTCGCCGTCGATGGCGCGGCCCTCGGCGACGGCCGCTTCGTCTTCAAGATCGTCGCCACGGACGCGCCCGACAACGCCGTCGGGCAGGCGCTTCGCGGCGAGCGACTGAGCGAGCCGGTGGACATCGACAACTCGCCGCCGCGCGTCCGCGCCGACGCACCGGCGCAGGCTCAGGCCGGCGCACCTCCGCGCGTCCGCTTCGTCGTCGAGGATGCGGGCGGGATGGTCAGGCGCGCCGACGTGAGCGTCGATGGCGAAGCCTGGCACTCGGTCTTCCCCGAAGACGGCATCGCCGACAGCCCGCGTGAGTCTTACGTGCTCGATCTGCCCGCCTCGGCCGCCCCCGGCGAGCACACCGTCTCGCTGCGCGCCTTCGACGCCAGCGGCAACGTCAGCAGCGCGAGAGTCGTCGTCCGGCGCTAGCCGTTTTGGCCTCCGGGCGCATCAAAAGTTCGGCGATGCACGATACGGTGCCCGGCGTGCCGGAAATCGTTCGGCAGACCGCAAGCGGCTGGAAATAAAGCCGTTCATGTGTTGAGTTTCGCGGCGTCGGCCCCAGTGGCACCAGCCTTGCCAGTCTTTAGTGGTGAGACCGCGCGTCTCTCCTCTCCCTCCCATGCGCGCCTCCGTATAAACGGACATGAGGAGGACAAAGGTTGTGATGAAGAACTTGAAGCGATATCTGGCGACGCTGGTCGCAATCTGCACGCTCTCGGCGGGGGCGCTGGCCTCCGACTGGCAGCGGCGGAACGACCAGAAGCCGCCGCCCAAGGAGCAGAAGGAGATTCCGCGCGAGGACAAAAAGCCGCCCCCGCCGCGTGAAGACAACCAGAACCGGGGGGGCGACAAGAAGCGGGGAAAACCCTAGACGTGCTCCTGCCGGCCGCCCGTGAAATTATCGAGGCGGCTGACGACAAGGAAGTGGTCACACGGGGGCACGTCAAAAAATCCTTCAGACGAAGGTCGCTATTCAGACCGCAGGCGCGCCGTAGGGGAGACTGAAAAGTTTCCCGGACAAGCGCGCCTGTAGTTGTTTTATCACGCATGGAGGGGGAAGCGATGAAACTGAGCAACCACGGAAGGGCGCTCTCGGCGCTTACACTTTGCGCCGCATTAATCTTTTCACTGGGCGGCTTCGCGCCGGCCGCGAACGCTCAGCGGCGGGGCGGCAGGGGTGGGGGTCTGGTCGCACGCGCGCAGTCAATGACCGGCGACTCTTTCGGCTTCACGGTCACGACGCCGCGCGGCGCGCGAGTCTACGCCGTCAGCCAACCGCGGGCCGAGCTGTTGCGCGCGGTGGACAGCGGGCTGACGGAGTTGTTCGCCGTTGCGCGCCGCCACGGCTACCGCGCGGGGCTGAGCCATTCGGACTACACGATTTTCGTCGCCCGCCCCGACCGCACGCGTAACGGCGACGGCGCCTACTCGCCCGACATCGCGCTCGGTGCGGCGCAGTACGCCGGCAGCGTCTACGACAAGGGCGGCTACGTCTACGCCGCGGGCGTCGTGCTCTCGTCCAATCCCCCGGCCTTCGCCATCGCCGATCACGACCGCGATTACGGACGCGTCTCCGACGTAGCCCGCTACGAGGGCGAGCACATCGTGCTCTACAACAACGACCGGCGGCTCTACAGCCAGACCTACGATCACAGCCGCGGCGGAAGCCACCCGATCTTGCGGTAAGTTTCTCCACAAGGTATGAGGTGAACAACGTGGGCGCGCCGGTCGATTTACGGATCGACCGGCGCGCCCAAAACTTTTTGTCTGATTTCTGTCAACCTACTTGATGACGTTCGCTACGAGGACGACGATGATGCCCTTGTCCTGCATACTCGTGGTGCCGACGACGACCTTCTCGCCTTCGCGCATCCCGACGGGGGTGTTGAAGCCGACGTTCTCGTACTGGAGGGTGCCGGCGGCGCTGGTCTGCAACGGAATACGCATGCTGAAGTTGAAGTTCCCGAGCTGCACCTTCAAGGGGTTCGTGCCGGCCGCGTCGAGCCAGATTTGATTCAGCCGGTATTCGTAGAAGATCGGGTTCTCGTTGGCGGTCGTGTCGGGCGTCAGGCGCAGCTCGGCGACGCCCTTGTTGCCGAGGCCGCCCGGCCCCTCCTTGCCGCGCACCACCTGCGAAGTCATCAGGTGGTAATTCTTGTAGCTCAGCGTCGTCTGGAGTTGTCTGACCACGTCGTTCAGCTCGGCGGGCAGTTGGGTGGCGCCGCCCGGACTCTGCGCGCTGTTCGTGGCGATGAGGATGTGGACGCGGAACTCGATGTCGGGGCGCGCCGGCTCGGGCACGTCGAGGCGCTTGATGGCCTCCTCCATGACGGCGATGTTCTCGGGGAAGTCGCGCACGGTGATCGTCTTGAACTCGCGGTTGGAAGAAATAGTCGCGCCACGGAAGCCGCTGCCGAGGGGACGAATTACGGCGTGGAGCTGTTCCGGGTTGCTGTGCTTGAGTTCAAAAATCCGACCGCGGAAGCCCTTCTCGCTGACCGTGTCGTCCGGCTTCGCCTCCTGCTTGTCGCTGCCGCCCTGCGCGAGCGCCGGGGACGCGAGCAGGAGAAGCGTGGCGAGCAGCGCGAGTGAAAATCTGTTTAGGGATGAGAGCATGTTGCCTCCTGTGGCTGGTTGCAGTTTCGTCTTAACGGGGAAGTTTCTCAGGCTCCTGCGGCGTGAGCCAGATGATGCGGACGTTCGGGTCGCCGGTCTGCAACTCGATGCGGAGCATCTTACGCTCGGCCGGCGCCGCAAGCACGGCCACTTCGGACGCGGGCGCGGCCTCTTCAAGAGTTGGAGCGACGCCCGCCGCCCGCGCGATTTCGGCCGCGACGGCACGGTCAGACACATGACTTGGCGGCCTCTCGACGCGTTCACTGCGCTTCGCGCGCGAAGCGTGCGTGGCGCGTGCGACGATTTGTGTGCGGCGCGGCGACGACGAGGCGGTGAGCTTCACTGCGGGCGTGGTTTTCACTTTGATATCGCGTATCGCGGGCGAGTCGATCACGGACGGGCCGTCGGATTCCTGTTGGGCTTCGCCGTTCGCATCGGCGACTTGTTGCGGCGTGTCTCCCGTCAACCTGTGGCCCTCGCGAAGGTAAGGGGCCAACGCGCCGGCGGCGAAGAGGAAGACGACGCAGGCCGCAAGAGCGAGCGCACGGCGGCCGAACAGCAGGGCCGTGAGCCGGGCGAAGGCCGGGGGCGGCGGGGCGTCGTCGATCTCGCGGAGGACGTTGCGACGGACGGCGTCGAAGAATGCCGCGTCGAACTCGGGCGGCTCGTGTGTGCCGAGCAGTTCGCGGCTCGCGGCGAAGTCGGCGGCGAGGCGGCGGCAGTCTTCACACGTCCGCAAGTGTGCGGAGAGGGCGCTGGCTTGTCCGGCGCTCAGGTCGCCGCCCGCGTGGAGCGCGAGGAGTCGTTCGTTACTTTCGCAGTTCATAGACCTGAGCCTCCGGGCCGCTTCTCGCGGAGAATCTGCTCGCAGAACACTTTGAGCTTGACGCGCGCCGTCGAAATCTGGGAGCGCACGGTCGCGGGCCGGGTGTTCATCAGCCGGGCCACCTCCTCCGTCGCCAGTCCTTCGAGGTCGCGGAGCACGACGGCCGTGCGCTCCTTCTCGGGCAACGCGGCGAGCGCCCGCCTGACGATTGTTCTTTGCTGCGCGAGGAGCGCGGCCCGTTCGGCGTCGCCGCCCTCGGCGTGCGACCACGGGGTCGCTGCTTCAAACTCGCCGCCCCGTTGTTCACGCGCCGCGGAGCCTGCCGGCGACGCGCTCCGCGCACGCATCATGTCGCGGCAGACGTTGACGGTGATGCGGTAAAGCCAGCCGTGGAAGTCCTGCCCCGTCTTGAAACTCTTCAAATATTTGTAGGCGCGCAGGAACGTCTCCTGCGCCGCGTCGCGCGCGTCCTCGCGGTTGCCGAGCAGACGCCAGGCCGTCGCGGCGACCTTGTGCTGTGTGCAGACCATGAGCTGCTCGAAGGCCGCGCGGTCGCCCGTGCGCGCACGCGCGACGAGGGCCGAGAGGGCGTCAACGTGCGCGGCGGCGTCTGTAGATGCGGCCTCGCCGGTCGGCCGGTTCTCCGTCATCAACATGAGACTCCCGGCGCTCCCGCGGCTCATCGTCAATTCTGTCCCTCTCGTACTCACGTCAATCTCTACCGCGCGGCGCGGGAAAACGCTGAGAACTTTTTCCGCCGCCACGCTGGGCGCGGCACTGTACTTACACGCCGGCGCACGCCTTTCGTTGCGGCGAAGTGGGGCGGACGTTTCAACGGCGCGTGCGAGGAATTGTGTTGACGCGGTGCGGGGAAACCTATATTTAAGGGCGTCCACAGTCGCCCGGAGAGTACCCCGACCATGCGGAGAATCGACCTCAGAACGGCGCAGACCGCGCGTTCCTCCACCATCCGGGACATCAACCGGCAGATCGTCCTCAACTACGTGCGCGAGCGCGAGCCGATCTCGCGCGCCGACATCGCGCGCGAGACGGCGCTGCAACGCTCGACCGTCTCGACCATCGTTGAGGAGTTGAAGACCGAGGGGCTGATCGAAGAGATCGGGGCGGGGAAGTCCACGGGCGGGCGCCGGCCGACGCTTTTGCGCCTGCGCGCGGCCGGGGCGCTGGCCATCGGCGTGGACATCACCCCGACGCGCACGACCATCGCGACGTGCGATCTGGCGGGGCGCGTGCTCCGGCGCGTGCAGTTCGCCAACAGCGCGCGCCCCGACGAGATGGTCGCGCTCGTTATCGACCGCGTGCGTGAGATGGCCGTCGGCGAGACGGGGCAGAGGGTGGCCGGCGTCGGCGTCAGCCTGCCCGGTCTGGTGGACACGGAGACGGGCCGCGCCGTCTACATTCCCTTCTTCCGCTGGCGCGACTGGGCGATTGCCGAGGAGGTGGAGGAGGCCACGGGGCTGACCGTGCGCGTGGACAACGACGCCAACGCCGCCGCGCTCGCCGAGCTGTGGTTCGGGCGGCCCGAGATTTCCGACGCACGCGACTTCATCATGGTGCTCGTCGCCGAGGGCATCGGGACAGGCATCGTCTTCGACGGACAGATTTATCGCGGCGAGCGCGGAGCGGCCGGTGAGTTCGGACACATGATCGTCGGGCAGCAGGCCCCGACCGCATGCTCCTGCGGTAACTTCGACTGCTGGGAGGCATTCTCTTCGCAACGCGCGGCCGTCGCGCGCTACGTCTCAACGAGCGCGCCGGGCGGCGTGGCCGGCGACGTGAACTTCGAGGGCCTCGTCGAATGCGCGCTCGGCGGCGGGCAGGCGGCCATCGACGCCCTTTCGGAGACGGCACACTACCTCGGCATCGGCATCTCGAACCTCATCGTCGGCCTCAGCCCCGAAACCGTCGTCGTCGGCGGTCACATCACGCGCGCGTGGTCTCTCATCTCGCCGTCGCTCGGCGAGACCATCCGCCGCAGCGTCCGGCGCGGCCTGCCCTCGGCGCGCATCGTCGCTTCCACGCTCGGCGACCAGCCCACCCTCATGGGCGCAATCAGCCTCGTCCTCGCGCGCACCTTCGGCCTCGCCGAACAGCAGTAAAGTAAAAGCCGTCAATCGTCAATCGTGAATCGTAAATCGAGGCCGCTTCCTACGATTTACGATTCACGATTGATGATTGACGGCTTTTCGCCTAACGGCCGAAGCGGGCGCGGTACTCGGTGGAGACGAGGAACGACCTGACCATCTGTGCGGTATGGAAGTCGCCGCCATGATCCTGGAGCTTCGTGAGCCAGAAGTTGTAGCCGCTGAGATCGGTGTCGGGCGCCTCGTCGGGATTCCGCTGGATGTAGCCGAGATACTGCATGAGGACGAAGGCGGCGTTGAGTTCGCGGCGGCGGAGCGCGTCGCTTTCGACCACGAGGCGCAGGGCGCGGGCGCGCGCCGCGGTGTCGGCGCTCGTAGCCGCGCCGGCGAACTCTCCGACGGCCGGCCCCAGCTCAGCTTGCGCCAGCGGCGCGCCGGCGCGCTCGTTGAGGCGGCCGACGAATTCCGCCGGCGCGAGCGCGAGCGGGTAAGCGTTGACGAAGTCGGGACGCTCGACGAAGACCGTGGCGAACTCGGCCTTGTTGTCTTCGAGCAGTTGCTGCCAGCCGGGGTCGTTGACGACCAGGCCCAGACCCACCTGCCGGGAGTCGAGCAGGAACTCTTCGACGTGGCGGGGCGCGCGCGCGTAGGCGGCCTTGTAGAGCCGGTGGATGAAGTAGCCGGTCTCCTGAAATTCGGTTGCGAGGAAGAAGGCCGCGGAGACGTTGATCCGTTTATCCTCGACGCAGCCGGGGTCGGCGTCGCAGCTCAGAATCTGGCCCGACCAGAACCGCAGGCCGTCGGCGTCCGGCTCGCGGTTGAAGAAGTCGCGATAGTGCTGGCGGACGAAGAACTGCGCGTCGTCGATGGGGTTCGCCGCCTGCGGGGCGTGGTCGTTGTCGGCGATGGTCAGCGTGGTGGTGCTCTGTTCGGCGAGCGTGCCGCCGACGGGGTCGCTCAGCATCAGCGTGAGCTGTTCCGCGCCCTCTAAGTAGGCGTCGTCCGTGATGAAGATGTCGAGGGACTTGCTCGCCTCGCCAGACTCAAAGCTGATCGTGCCGATGACCGGGCTGAGGTCGGTGCGCTGCTCGGCCGAGCCGTTGACGGCCGAGCAGACGACCTCGGCCGCGGAGGAGATGTCGCCCGTGCGGACGATGGTGACAGCGACGCTTCCGGCCGCCTCGGAGGCGCTATAGGCGGCGGCGCCGAAGCTGATGAGCCGCCTCTGCGTGGTCGTGAATTCGGCCGTCTGGTCGGATTCGAGGCCGCCGACGGTGCGGCTCGACGGGCTGAACGCACGGTTTGCCAGAATGGGCGTGACGGTGTAGTTGCCGAGCGCGGGCAGGCCGTTGAAAGAGAATGCGCCGGCGGCGTCGGTCGTCGCGGTTCCGGTGCGCGTGCCGGAGAGGGTGACGGTGACTCCGCCGAGGGCCGCGCCTTCATCCGTCACGTGCCCGCTAATCTTGTAATTGGCGAGCGCGCCCGCAAAGTCGGCCGAGGCATTGGCCGAGACGTTGTTCAAGGCGGCGTTCGCGCTCGGGAAGACGTAGTGTGCGAGCGAAGGCGTCACCGTATAGTTGCCCTCGGCCGTGACGGTGAAGGTGTAGTCGCCGCCGGCGTCGGTCGTGATGATGGCGGCCGTCGAGCCGGAGAGCGTGACGATAACGCCGGCGAGGCCGAGCGTGCCCACGCTCACACGCCCGGTGAGCTGGTAGCTGACGAGCGCGCCCGTGAAGTCGGCCGTCTGGTCGGAGCCGAGAGCGTCGAAGGTGCGGCTCGCTGGGGTGAAGGCGTGGTTCGTGTGTGAGGGCGTGACGGTGTAGTTGCCGAGGGCCGTGACGGTGAACGAGTAATTGCCGCCGGCGTCCGTGGTGGCCGCGCCCGCTTGTGAGCCACTGAGGACGACGGAGACGCCGGGGAGGCCGCTGCCGTCTTTGGTGACGCGACCGTTGATCTTGTACTTCGTGAAGGAAGCGACGAAGTCGGCCGTCTGGTCAGACTCCAGATTTGTGATGGTGCGGCTCGTGGGTGCGAGGTCGTGGTGCGTGAGGGTTGGCGTGACGGTGTAGGCGCCGCCGATGGTCAGACCCTCGAAGAAGTATGAGCCAGCCGCGTTGGTGGTGGCGGTGCCCGTGGACGAGCCGGAGAGGATGACGGTCGCGCCGGGGATGCCGGTGTTGTTGATATTCGCGACGCGCCCGCTGACGGTGTAGGTCTTGAGTGTGCCGGCGAAGTCGGCCGCCTGCGGGCCGGAGATATTGCTGAACGTGCGGGCGGCAGGGGCGAAGTCGTGGCGCGGGTGCGAGGGCGTAAGCGTGTAGTCGCCCTCCGCCTTCACATTGAACGTGTAATTGCCGGCGGCGTCGGTGGTGGCGACGCCCGCGGATGAGCCGGAGAGCGTCACCGTCGCGCCGGCGAGGGCGCTGCCGCCGGTCGTCACGCGGCCGGAAATCTGATAGCTGACGAGCGCGCCGGCAAAGTCGGCCGCGGCGTTGGCCGAGAGATTGTTGAAAGCGGCGCTCGCGGGTGTGAACGTGTAGTTGGGGCGCGATGGCGTCACCGTGTAGTTGCCCTCGGCCGTGACGGTGAAGGTGTAGTTGCCGCCGGCGTCCGCGGTGGTCGTGCCCGTCTGTGAGCCGGAGAGCCTGACGGTTGCGCCGGCGAGACTCGCCCCGCCGGCAGTGACGCGCCCGGTAATATTGTAACTGACGAGCGCGCCCGTGAAGTCGGTCGTCTGGTCGGAGCCGAGAGCGTCGAAGGTGCGGCTCGCGGGGGTGAAGGTGTAGTTCTGCCGTGTGGAGGTGACGGTGAAGCTGCCGCCGGCCGGGAGGTTCGGAAGCGTGTAGTTGCCGTCGGCGTCCGCGGCGGCCGTGGCAGTCTGTGAGCCGGAGAGTGTGACGGTCGCGCCGGCGACGGGGGCGCCGGCGGCGTTCGTGACCTTGCCGCGAATGGCGTGGCGGTTGAGCGTCGCGGCGAAGTTGGCGGTGCGGTTGCCGAGGAGATTGCTGACAGTGACGCTGGGCGGCGCAAGCGTGTAATGCGTCCGGGTGGCGGTGACGGTGTAGTTGCCCTCGGCGATGGCCGTGAAGCTGTAATTGCCCGTCGCGTCGGTCGTCTTGGCGGCGGCCATCGAGCCGGAGAGCGTGACGGTGACGCCGGCGAGGCCGAGCGCGCCTTCGGTGACGCGCCCGGTGATCGTGTAATTGCCGGGCGTGCCCGTGAAGTTTGCCGTCTGGTCGGCGACGACATTGGAGAACGTCCGGCTCGTGGGGGTGAACGTGTAGTTCACGCGGGTGGGCGTGACGGTGTAGCTGCCCTCGGCGCCGACGCCGAGCGAGTAGTTGCCGCCCGCGTCCGTGGTGGCCGTGGCCGTCTCGGCGCCGGAGAGTGTGACGGTCGCGCCGGCGATGGGGGCGCCGGCGGCGTTGGCTAAGCGCCCGTTGATCTGGTAGCGGTTGGCCTTGCCGGGGAAGTTCACGGTGCGGTTGCCGGCGGGCCTGCTGACGGCCGTGGAGGCGGGGGTGAAGGTGTAATTGATTCTGCCCGGCGTGAGGGTGTAGTCGCCGCTCGTCGGCAGACCGGCGAAGATGTAATTGCCGCTCGCGTCGGCCTCGGCGGCGACGGCCTGCGAGCCGGAGAGATTAACGCTTACGCCGGAGAGGCCGGAGCCGTTCTCTTTGGTGGCGCGTCCGCTCAACGAGAAGGTGGGCTGTGGGGAGGCGGTGAGGTAGGCCGACAGCTCGTTCTTTCTGGAGGTCTCGCACGTCGCCACGTCGTTGCACTGGAGGAGGAGGTCGGCCCAGAAGTAGTTGGCGGCCGGGTCGGCCTCGCGGGCGAGCGTCGTGAGGAATCGCTGGCGGACGTACTGGACGGGGTCTTTGTCGGGGTCGGCGCTGTTGATGACCTTCGTGGACGGAGCCTGTGAGTAGAGGTGATTGTAGGTCGAGTTGATGACGGTGAGCCGGCGCGTGGCGGCGTCGGCGCGGATGGTGTCGGCGGCGGCGCCGCAGATGAGCTTGTCGAGGATCACGTCGCCGGCGTTCACCAACTCGACGGCGGAGGTGGCGTTGGTAGACAGCATGAACTCGCCGCGCTCGATGAGGACGTTGCGCACACCGCGGTAGATGTAGATGCCGTAGGAGTTGAGGCTGGAGACGTTCATCCGAAAGTTGGAGACGTGAATGAGGTCGGCCGGCTGGCTCGAAGGGTCGTAGTAGTCGGGGAAGCTGGCGACGCCGATGAAGCCGCCCTCGTCGAAGAAGACGTTGCTGAAGAAAGCCTCCCGGCGCGGCGAGAGGTTGTCGGTGGGCGCGGGGTTGCCGAGCATCACCCATGAGAAGGGGGCGCCGAGGCCGAGCTTGCCGTAGTAGTTGGGTCGCTGGCCGTAGTCGGCGAAGATCGTCTGGGTCATGACGAAGTTCTTCCACGTCACGTTCTGGACGACCGGGACCCGGATGCCGCTGTTGCCCGTGCTGCCGAGGAAGACCGATTTGTCCAGAGTCAGCCCGCTCTCCAGAGCGTGGAGGACAGCCCCGCCGAAAGTCTGTGTGCTCAGGCCGTAGAACTCGCAGTGGCGGACGACCGCGTCGCGGATGGCGTAAAGCCCGAGGGCGATGCGCGCGTCCGCCTCGGCCTCGGGCGTGCCGATAAAGACAAGGTCGGTGATGAGGAAGGTGTCGAGTCCCACGATGGAGAGCGCGTCGGCTTCGGGGCCGGTCTTAACGACGAACTCGGAGACAAGGCCCAGCCCGATGGTCAGCTCCGAGCCGGGGCCTTTGGGGTTGGGGTCGATTGCAGACGGGACGCCGCGGATGGTGACGTTAGTGGCCTTGCCCCGGAAGTCTTTAATGACCGGCGTGAGGATGGCGAAACGGCCGAGGGGCACGGTGAGCGTCCCGCCGCCGGCGTCGGCGAGCGCGTCCAAAGCCCTCTTGATCGCGGGGCCGTCGTCGGCCACGCCGTCGCCGACGGCGCCG
>DASVES010000490.1:0-14900 GCA_036380435.1 Pyrinomonadaceae bacterium
GGTGCGAGCCCATCAAGGGAATCGCACCGGGCGTCAGCCGGCCCGACGCTCGTCGCTGAGTCTTGATTTGGGTGGCGGTTAATCTCGCCCGGCCGGCGTCCGCCTCACTCGCCCGCCAGACGCGCGCGCTCGCGCGCGACGAGCACGCGGCGCAGGATTTTTCCCGATGGCGACTTCGGTATCTGGTCGATGAACTCGACGAGGCGCACCTTCTTGTGCGGCGCGACGCGCGCGGCGACGAAGCTCATCAACTCTTCCGCCGCCGCGTCACTTCCCCCCTTGAGCACGACGAAGGCTTTAGGGATTTCGCCCGCCTCTTCGTCCGGCGAGGGGATGACGGCCGTATCGGCGACGGCCGGGTGCGTGAGCAGCAGCGCTTCGAGTTCGGCGGGCGCGACCTGAAAGCCTTTGTACTTGATGAGTTCCTTTGCGCGGTCAACGATGAAGAAGAAGCCTTCCCGGTCGGCGTAGCCGATGTCGCCCGTGTGGAGCCACCCCTCCGCGTCAATCGTCTGCGCGGTGGCCTCGGGCCGTCCGAGATAGCCCTTCATCACCTGCGGGCCGCGGACGCAGATTTCGCCCTCGCCGCCGGGGCCGAGTTCCTCGCCCGCTTCCAAACCGACGACCTTACACTCCGTGTTCGACACGCACATGCCGACCGAGCCGTGCTTGCTCATTTCATGCGTCGTCAGGTGCGTGACGGGGCTGGTCTCCGTCATCCCGTATCCCTGAATGATGTTGCAACCGAGACGCCCGCAGCACTCCCGCGAGAGCTGTTCGCCCAGAGGGGCCGCGCCGGAGAAGACGGTCTTGAGGGATGAGAGGTCGTAGCGGTCAACGATGGGGTGCTTCGCGAGGGCGAGGACGATGGGCGGGACGAGGTGCGCTATCGTCACCCGGTAGTCCTGCATGACCCCGAGCACTTGTTCGAGATCGAAGCGCGGCAGCGTGACGATGGTCGAGCCGGAGTAGAGGCCGAAGTTCGTAATCGCCACCAGCCCGTAGATGTGGAACATCGGCAGCACGCAGATGAGCGTGTCGTCGCCCCAGTCGTACCCCGCCCCTTTGAACTGGCACAGGTTGGAGATGATGTTGCGATGGGTCAGCATCACTCCCTTCGCCACCCCGGTCGTCCCGCTTGAATACGGGAGCGCGACAAAATCCTCGCGCGAATTGATCCGCACGGGCGGCAATTCGCCGGCCGGCTCCTCTAATAAGGACGCGAACGGCGTCGCGCCCTCCGCCTCGCCGAACACGAAAACTTCTTCGACGCCCGTCCCTGCGGCCGCCTCCCTCGCCCTGCCAAGGAGCGGCGGGACGGACAGGAGAAACTTCGCGCCCGCGTCGCGCAACTGGCACGAAACTTCTTCGGCGGTGTAGAGCGGGTTGATCGTGGTGACGACCCCGCCGAGCGTCGCGGCGGCGTGGAAGGCGACCGGGTACTCGGGCGCGTTGGGGCTATAGATGGCGAGCACGTCGCGTTGCCCGAAGCCCCGGCGCGCGAGACCGGCGGCAGTGCGGCGGATGGCCTCGACGAGCTGCGCGTAGGTCAGCGTGCGCCCGTCGCGGCCGTCGATGAGCGCCGGCTTGTCGGCGCGCAGGTGCGCGTCGCGGAAGACGAATTCGGTGAGCGGGACTTCGGGAATCTCTACGTCGGGGAAGGGGCTGCGGTGAATCATGGGGAGAGTCTCCTGCAACTGCTCACGTCGAGACGTTGGAATTACGAGCGAGGCGAGGCGGTGGATTTCGCGGCCGAGTTCGACGCTACGAGGCTTTGGCGTCTCCCGCGGCGTGTCTCGGCGACGGCTCGCATGCCGTTCTGTTAATGACGCCGTCAGTTGATTCGGTACGCGCGGCCGCGCGCGACGATGACCACTGTCCCCGGAAGCTGCCCGGCGGCGCGGCCGACCTCGGGGATGTCGGCGGCGAGCGAGCGGAAGCTATCGCTGCCGCGCCTGACGCTGACGGTTGACATCGACGACCTGTAATTCACGTCAACCCACGCGTTGCCCTGTCGGCGGAACTCGTGGCCGGCGACAAAGCGCGTCTCCGACGCCGCGCCGCGCCCTCCCCCCGTCGCCGGGCCGCCCTGTCGCTTGCGGGCCGACGCCAACCCTTCCGTTTCGCTCGGCACGTTCCCGTCCGACTTGGTCTTTCCATCGTAGACGCGACGCTCAGCGCGTTCGTTATTGTTGTTCATCGCGCGACCGCGCTCCGGCTCGGGTGCGTCGCGCCGCGCGTCCTCGCCACGCTCGGCCTCACGCGCGTTGTCCGCGGCCGACCTCCGCTGCCGCGACACTTCCCTATCGTCCGCCTCCCGCGCGGGGGCGCGAGCGCCCGTGGAAGTCGGCGCGACGGGAACGGCTTCCGCCGGCTGACTGGAAGCCGGGGGCGGCGCCGCCGCCGCTGCTGCCACCTCCGGCTTCGGCACCGGCGACGCTGTCTTGAACTCGTCCGCATCGGCCAACTCATTCGATTTATCCTGCGCCATCTCCTTCACCTTTACAGGTGCGTTGGTGGTCGTCTCGGTCTTCGCCGTGCCGACGCCAGGCGCGGCCGCCGGGCTGCCCTGAGTCTGAGGCGCGGGCGCGTCAATGTTCGCGGCCGGGGCCGCCTCCAACGTGCCGGCCGACGGCGACGGCTGTGTGATGGAACCGGGGCGCGCGGCCTCCTCGTCTGAGCGTTGCGCGACGTTCGGCGCTTCGCTGCCCTGACGACCGCGAAGGATGACGAGCGCGACGGCGCCGATGATCGCCACGGCGAGCACGGGCGCGGCGTAAGCCATCACACGCGGCGAGAACAAAGCGGCGAGTCGCGCGCCCCACGAAGATTTGGACGCGGCTCGGCTCACGTCGGCGACGCCTGCGGGGCGAGCTTCGCGAGCGACCTCCGCGCCGGACGCGAGCACGACGGTGGTAACGATGCGTCGGCAGTCAGAACAGTCGGCGAGGTGCGCCGTGTAGAGCGAGCGCGCGGCCTGCGGCAGGGCGTTCTCGGCGTAGGCGCTCAGCTCGTCGGGCGAGAGGTGTTCGGCGGCGGCGGCGCGGCGCACTTCGCCTGCGCCGCCGCGCGTGCCGCGCAGAAGCGAGTCGAGCTGTTTGTCGAATTCCTGTTTCATCGTGCGCCCTGCAAAAAAACGCATCGGGTGCGTTCAAACAAAGAACGTGAGCGAGTGACTAAACTTGCGCCCTCAGCCGTCGGGTTGACGCGCCTCGACGGCCCCCGCGCGGCCCTCCGGCGCGACCCCCGGCTCCGACGTGACGAGCGAGGCGAGATCAGTGTCGAGCAGCGCGGCTGCCTGCGCCAATGTCGCCGCCGTCTCTTCGCGCGTCCAGCCACACTCCGAGGTCAGAATCGTCTCGACGCGCTTTCTCATTTCGCCGTGGACGCGCGTCAGGCGGCGGCTCGCCGTCGCCTCGTGGACGCCGAGCACCGCCCCGGCCTCCTTCAGACGCAGCCCGTCGAAATAGTAGAGACGCACGAGCAGGCGGTCTTCATCGTCGAGTTGGGCGACGCTGCGGGCGAGCGCGTCGGCGACCGCGCGCGCCGCCTCCGTCTCCGACAGCGCGCGCTCGGGGTCGGGCGCTGTCGCCGGCCTCCAGCCGTCTCCCGTCGGCTCGGAGTCGGCGAGACGGTCGAAGTCCGAAGCCTCCTCGGTCTGCACGAGCTTGGCGACGCGGCGGTGCCTGTCCACGCCGAGCTGCCCGACGACGGCGCGCAGCCACCCGCCGAGCGACCCGCAGCCGGAATAGTAAGCGAGCTTCCCGGCGGGCCGCCCGTCGGAGGCGCGGACGCGCGTGCCGTAAAGCTCGGCCCAGACGGAATCGGCCAGCTCCTCGGCCTCGGCCTCGCCCGTGCTGGCCGAGCGCGCCGCCGAGAGCACCGTCGAGCGGAAGCCGCGCATCAGGTCTTCCCAGGCCGCCTCGTCGCCGTGCTCGCAGGCGAGCACGAGCAGAAGGTCGTCGGCGTGCAGGGCGTCGAGGAACTTGGCGACCTCGGGCGCGGGGGCGTCGGGCCGATGGCGCAGAAGATACTTTTCGAGCGACGAGCGCATGCGCGCGACGAGCGCGGAGTCTTCGACGGGGCGCGGCACGGACGCCCGCGCCCTCAGCCGCAAAGCACCCTCTCGCAAAAATTGTTCGACACTGTCCGGCACCGTCACGCCCACGCTCCGTATGATGCCTCTTCCGGCGGGCACGTATGCTATCACAATTCGCCGCCGCCACTTCCTTTGACACCACCGGCGCGGCAGGGTAAAAGCAGTGAGCAGTAAGCAGTGAGCAGTGAGCAGTCAGAACACATAACCTGTCTTGACTGCTTACTGCTCACTGCTCACTGCTTACTGCTTCCTGCCTTATGTTGCGCGTCACCGAAATCTTCCACTCGATTCAGGGCGAGTCCACTCACGCCGGCCGGCCGTGCGCGTTCGTGCGCCTGACGGGCTGCCCGATGCGCTGCGTGTGGTGCGACAGCGAGTACACGTTCACGGGCGGGGAGCGGATGACAATCGAGGACGTGTTGGAGCGGGTGCGCGCTTACGGGTGCCGGCTCGTGGAGGTGACGGGGGGCGAGCCGCTGGCGCAAGCGGGGGCGTTCGAGTTGATTGCGCGTTTGTGCGAAGAGGGTTATGAAGTCCTCATCGAGACGGGCGGGTACGTCTCGACCGAAGCGGTGGACGAGCGCGCGAAACTCATCCTCGACGTGAAGTGCCCCGCCTCGGGCGAGGCCGAGCGAAACCACTGGCCGAACCTCGAACGACTGCGCGCCGACCGCGACGAGGTGAAGTTCGTCGTCGCCGACCGCGGCGACTGGGACTACACGCTTGAAATCATCCGTCGCTACGACCTGACTACAACTGCGCGCTCCGTCCTCATCTCGCCCGTCTGGGGCGAGACCGACCTGCGCGAGCTGGCCGAGTGGATCAAAGAGAGCGGCCTCGACGTGCGGATGCAGTTGCAGCTCCACAAGTACGTCTGGGGCGCGGAGACGCGGGGCGTGTGAAGCAGGGATGAAGGATGAAGGATGAGGGATGAAATAAACACAGGGACGGAGAATGTGCCGCGCTCGCCGCCGTTGCCCGCCGGCCCGCCCCACGCTTTCGGCGGCTGGGACGAGAAGGCTTTCGACGGGCCGGCGGACGACGCCAAAGAGAGTTCTGTCTCATCACTTATCACTCATCACTCATCACTCTCTGTTTGCCTCGTCTCCGGCGGCATGGACTCGTGCGTGACGGCGGCGATTGCGCGCGAGGAGTCCGAAGGGTTGGCGTTTCTACACGTCTCCTACTGGCAGCGAACACAGGAGCGTGAGCGGCGGGCGTTCGAGGAGTTGGCCGACCACTACGGCGTCGAGCGCCGGCTCGTCGTCTCGCTCGAACACCTCGCGCGCATCGGCGGCTCGTCGCTCACCGACCCCGCCATCCCCGTCGCCGAGGCCGACCTCCGGGCGCGCGCCATCCCGACCTCCTACGTCCCCTTCCGCAACGCGCACCTGCTCGCCGTGGCCGTCAGTTGGGCTGAAGTGATTGGCGCGCTCCGCGTCTACATCGGCGCCGTCGCCGAAGACTCATCGGGCTACCCCGACTGCCGCCCCGAATTCTACGAGGCGTTCCAGCGCGTCGTGGACGTGGGCACGAAGCCGGAGACGAGTGTGGAAATCAGGACGCCCGTCATCCGCATGCGCAAGGCGGAGATCATCCGTCGGGGTGTGGAGCTGCGCGCGCCGCTGCACCTCACTTGGTCGTGCTATCAGGCGGAGACGCGCGCCTGCGGGCGCTGCGACTCGTGCGCGCTGCGGCTGCGCGCCTTCCGCGAGGCGGGCGTGACAGACCCCATCCCTTACGCCTGAAGTCGGCCCCGGAGGCTTCCCTCCGCAGTCCGTTTTGCTGCTATACTTTAGGAACCGAAAAGTTGACAACCGGCACTGGGTCGCTCGCATCCTACGGAGCGGCCCGTCAGAACCCCAACAGGCGCGTATCAACGCTTTCCGCAGGAGACCACTGAAGCCATGCGTATCAAACTCTTCTTTCGCACCGCCGCCGTCGCCCTTCTGCTGGCCGCCACCGGCCTCGTCGCTTCCGCACAGACGCTCGTCGTCATGGGCAAAGTCACAATGAAGCAGGCCGACGGAACCGAGAAGCCGGTCGAGGGCGCACAGATTGACCTCATCCGGACGGACATCAAGCAGGAGTTCCACACCAAGACCAACAAGAAGGGCGAATACACACACGCCGGCATGCCCTACGGCACCTTCATGATCGCCGTCAGCGCCCCCGGCGCGCGACCGGCCTACGTGGCCAACGTCCCCGTCGCGCGCCAGCCGAACAACAACTTCTCGCTCCAGCCCGGCGACGGCTCGAAGCTGACGCTCGAACAGATGAAGGCCGGCGTGACCACCGGCCCCGCCGCCGCCGCCGCACCGCCGACTGAGACCGCCGACGCGAAGAAGGCGCGTGAGGATTATGAGAAGGAGGTGGCGCGCGTCGCCGAGGCCAACAAGAAGATCGAGGACAGCAACGTCGTCGTCAAGCGCGAGTTCGAGGCCGGCAACACGGCCTTCACCGCCAAGAATTACGACGAGGCCGTGGCCGCCTACGACCGCGCCATCGCCGCGCAACCCGATCAGGCCGTCGTCCACCTCAACAAGTCAATCGCCCTGCGCATCCGCGCCGTGGAGAAGTACAACACGGCCGCCAAGGCGAAGGACAAGGCCGGCACCGAAGCGGCCAGGGCAGACTTCAAGAACGCCGCCGAGTCGGCCGACAAGGCCGTCAAGTTCTACCGCGAAAAGCAGGGGGCGGCTGGGGCCGCGCCCGCCGCGCCCGCCGGGGCGACCGAGTTAATGGGCTACCTCTCGGCGCGCATGGAGGGCTATCGCCTCGCGCTCCAGACCAACGCCGGCATCGATGCCAGTCTGGCCGTGCCCGCCATGGAGGAGTACATCGTCGCCGAGACCGACCCGGTCAAGAAGGCGAAGGCCGAGGCTGGCCTGGGTAATGCCCTCTTCATGAGTGGACAGATCGACGCGTCAATTGCCGCCTACCGCAAGGTCCTGGCCTCGAACCCGACGAACCTCGACGCCCTGTTCGGCCTCGGCATCGCGCTCGCCTCCGACCCCGAAGGTAAATACGCCGCCGAGGCCCGCGACGCGCTCAAGGACTTCGCCTCGAAGGCGCCGGCGACTGACGGGCGCAAGGCCGACGCCGAGTCGGCCGTCGCGGCGCTCGAAGAGTCGATGAAGCCGAAGTCGGCCCCGAAGGGCGACACCGGCGGCAAGCGACGCACCCGTCCGTAAACGAACCGTCAGAGACCGCGCGATGAGGGCGACTACTGCATGCAGTAGTCGCCCTTTTCCTTTTCGCCCGCACTGCTTTTACCACCCGCCCGCTATTTTTGAACAATGACGAAATCCAGCGGCCAATGCTCGGAGGCCGACGGCCTTCGCGCGTTTTGAGTTCGCGTTTTCTCCGCCCTCAGCCCGGCGATTGCGTCGAAAAGCTCGGAAAATATTCACCTTGACAGTCGTCCCATTAGTCAGTAACATGCTTTGGGCAACGGTGTTGGCCATCGTTGCCTTAAGATAAACGGCTCGAAAGGTCCCTGCTTCTCAACGTCCCGGCATGCCTGGCCCCGGAGAGTCGCCCGCCCCGTCCCTCTTTCTCAAGCCCGTGAAAAATCTCCTGAAATGTCGGCCAAACTAGGCGAAATACTCGTCCGCGAAAATCTCCTGACCCCGCAGCAGTTGCGCGAAGCGCTCGACTATCAGCGCGAGCACGGCGGGCGTCTGGGCTTCAATCTCGTCAAGCTCGGCCTCGTCGCCGACGACATGATCACGGCCGTGCTCTCCCGGCAGTACGGCGTGCCCTCGGTCAATCTGGAGTTGTTCGACATCGACGAGACGGTGCTCCGGCTCATCCCGCGCGAGGTGGCCGAGAAATACTCCGTGCTCCCGCTCTCGCGCGTCGGGGCCACGCTCACGCTGGCGATGGTCGATCCGACGAACGTCTTCGCCATGGACGACATCAAGTTCATGACGGGCCTCAACATCGAGCCGGTCGTCGTCTCGGAGGCGGGCGTTCAGGGCGCCATCGACAACTACTATGACCAGTCGCGCGAGATCGAACTGGTCGGGGCGTCCGACGACTACGACCACGCGCACGGCAACGGGAACGGCAATGGCAACGGCAATGGGCACTTCGACCTCCCGTCAGGCTCGCTCACGCTCGACCAGCTCGACTTCGAGGAGGCAGCCGAGGCGGCCGAGGGCGTGGAGGTCATCGAGGATAACGACGAGATCGATCTTTCGAACCTGACGCGGATGAGCGAGGACGCCCCCGTCGTCCGCCTCGTCAACGTGCTGATGGTGGACGCCCTCTCCCGCGGCGCCTCCGACATCCACGTCGAGCCTTACGAGAAAGACCTCCGCATCCGCTTCCGCATCGACGGCGTGCTCTACGACGTGATGCACCCGCCTCTGCGTCTACGCGACGCCCTCGTCTCGCGCATCAAGATCATGTCGAAGCTCGACATCTCCGAGAAGCGCCTGCCGCAGGACGGCCGCATCAAGATCAAGTTGAAGCTCAACGGGCGCTCGCGCGAGCTCGACTTCCGCGTCTCCACCCTGCCCACCCTCTTCGGCGAGAAGGTCGTGCTGCGCATTCTCGACAAGGACAAGCTGATGCTCGACATGACGAAGCTCGGCTTCGAGCCGGAGTCGCTCGTCAAGTTCCAGCGCAACATCACGAAGCCTTACGGCATGGTGCTCGTCACTGGCCCCACCGGCTCCGGCAAGACCAACACGCTCTACTCGGCCCTCCAGTCTCTGAACACTTCCGAGACGAACATCATGACGGCCGAAGACCCCGTCGAGTTCAACCTGCCGGGCATCAATCAGGTGCAGATGAAGGAGCAGATCGGTCTTAACTTCGCCGCCGCCCTGCGCTCGTTCCTGCGCCAGGACCCGAACATCGTCCTCGTCGGCGAGGTGCGCGACTTCGAGACCGCCGAGATCGCCATCAAGGCCGCGCTCACCGGCCACCTCGTCCTCTCCACCCTCCACACCAACGACGCGCCCTCCACCATCTCGCGTCTGATGAACATGGGCATCGAGCCTTTCCTCGTCGCCACTTCGGTCAACCTCATCCAGGCGCAGCGCCTCATCCGACGCGTCTGCTCCGAGTGCAAGACACAGAACCCCGTCCCGGCCGAGGCGCTCATCGAAGTCGGCTTCTCGCCCGCCGAAGCGAAAGAGGTCAAGACCTACAAGGGCGTGGGCTGCAAGATCTGCAACAACACCGGCTACAAGGGCCGCATCGGCCTCTATGAAGTGATGGAGGTCACCGACGACATTCGCGAGTTGATCCTCATCGGCGCGTCGGCCCTCGAGCTACGCAAGCGCGCCATCGAGGACGGCATGATCAGCTTGCGCGAGTCGGGTCTGCAAAAGATCAGGAACGGCGTGACGACCGTCGAAGAGGTCGTGCGCGAAACGGTGGCATGATGACCATGAAACTTCTACGTCGGCTAATCCTGTCTTCCCTCATCCTCGCGCTGGTCGCCACGGGGCTGCCTGTCCGCGACGCCCTCGCGCGCCGCTCGCGCCGCGCCGTCGCGGCCGCGCACCGCCGCGGCAACCACCGCCACTGCCGACACACGCGTGCGTGGTGGCGTCGCCATCGTGGGCGAATTCGCGCGCGACAAGAACAGGCCATGCTGTTGCGTCGTCGCCGGCAACAGGCCGCGCTCGAAGCCGCACGCGAGCGTGCTTTCCTGACTACGCCCTCCTTCCGCACGGCGGCTGTCCCGGCTCTTAACCTAGCGCCCGTCCTTCGCGCCCTGCCCGTCACGTTCCCCGCCCCGGCCCCGGCGACCTTTGCGCCGCTCGTCAACAACAACGTCGCCCCCTCGCTCCGCAACGTTGCCCCTTCACTCCGCAACGTTGCCCCCTCACTACCCGACGTTAAAATCACTCGCCCGGCCGCGGCGAGCTTCCCCGCCGCGAGCCTTCCCATCGCGCCGCACGCGACAAACTCGGCCCTCCCGTCCGTCACGGAGGACGACGCCTCGACGGCCCCCGCGCCGAGAGTCGAACTCAAATCCGCAACACCGGCCGGCGTCGCTCACGCACCGGCGGCCGCACACATCACCCCGACGCCCGCGTTCAAACAGGTCGTCCCCGCGCCGGCGTCGCTGAACGTCGCCGCCCCCGTCGCGCCGCTGAAGAGCGTGGCCCCCGCGCCGAAGGCTGAGAGAACCGTCTCCCCCACGGTGAGAGCAGCGGAGCGTGCAGCGCGTACTCCGGTTGTCGAACCCACTCCAATCATCGAGCCGAGTTTCCGCAAGACGCGCGCCGTCCGCTCCGAGGTCTCCGGAGCGCGCAACCCGTTCGACTTCGCCATCCCGCAGGCGTGGCGTCTGTCCGGCGCCAACGCGCGCGGCGAGATGAAGTTCTCTGTCTCCGGCCACGACGGCCGCGCCGCCGGCACGGCCACGCTCGCGCCGGTCTCTATCACGGGCGCGTCGGCCGCGCTCGACGTCATCACGCCGCGCACGCGTCTCATCGGAGGCGTGGCGCTCCCCGTCCTGCGCCGCACGATCATCGACCGCATGGTGGTCGAGGGCGGCTGGGTGACGAACGACACGGAGCGCGAGGTTGACGGCCGGCGCGTCTACGTCGTCACGGCGCAGAAGGGTCAGGCTGGAGTCGCCCGCGAGTCGTGGACGTTCTACTTCACGGAGGTTGATGGCCGTCTCTACAGCCTCGCCACGAACGCCCCCGTCGAACACTCCGCGCCTCTGGCCGCCGGCTCCGAGCAGTTTCTCGGGGCGCTGCGCGCGGGCAAAAGCGGCATCCTCGCCGCCAAGCCCCAACGCCGGTCCAACCCCACTAACGACTAAGAGGAACGCATGAACGCCAACGAAGCCGCACAGGAGCCGCTTTCGCTCTCCGACCTTCTGAAGAAACTGATCGAGATGGGCGGGTCTGATCTGCACCTGACGACCAACTCGCCGCCGCAGGTGCGCGTGGACGGCACCCTGCGCGCGCTCGAAGGCTTCCGCCAGCTCTCCTCTTCCGATACGAAGTCGCTCGCTTACAGCGTGCTCACCGACGCCCAGAAGCATCGCTTCGAGGAGGCGCTCGAACTCGACTTCTCCTTCGGCGTGCGCAGCCTCTCGCGCTTCCGCGCCAACCTCTTCAACCAGCGCGGCGCGGTCGGCGCAGTCTTCCGCGCCATCCCCTACGAGATAAAATCTTTCGACGACTTGGGGCTTCCGCCCGTCGTCTCCACCCTCTGCGACAAGCCGCGCGGCCTCATCCTCGTCACCGGCCCGACGGGGTCAGGCAAATCGACGACGCTCGCCGCCATGCTCGACAAGGTCAACCGCGAGCGCCACGAGCACATCGTCACCATCGAAGACCCCATCGAGTTTCTCCATTCACACAAGAACTGCCTCGTCAACCAGCGCGAGGTCGGCTCCGACACGAAGGGCTTTGCCGAGGCGCTCCGCACGGCGCTCCGCCAGGACCCGGACGTGGTGCTCGTCGGCGAGATGCGCGACCTTGAAACGATTGAGTCGGCGCTGCGCATCGCCGAGACGGGCCACCTCACCTTCGCCACTTTGCACACCAACTCGGCGGCCTCGACCATCAACCGCATCATCGACGTCTTCCCCTCGGCGCAGCAGGCGCAGATTCGCGCGCAGCTCTCGCTCGTCTTGGAAGGCATCCTCTGCCAGTCGCTTTTGCCGCGCGCCGACGGGCGCGGGCGCGGGATGGCGCTCGAAATCCTCGTCCCCAACGCCGCCATCCGCAACCTCATCCGCGAGGACAAGGTGCATCAGATTTATTCGATGATGCAGACGGGGCAGGGCAAGTACGGCATGCAGACCTTCAACCAGTCGCTCGCCACGCTCTACCACAAGCGTCTCATCACGCTGGAGGTGGCCATGCAGCGTTCGCAGAACACGGACGAGCTGCGCGAGCTGATCGAACACGGCGCCGGCGTCAACACCGGCAACGGCGCGGGCGCGGGCCAGCGTCCCGGCGTCCCGTCTGCCGGCCACCCCTCCCCCTACGCACAGGGCCGCCCCATCGGCACCCGCCCCAACGGGAGCAGATAAAAGCAGGTGATGAGTGATGAGTGATAAGTGATAAGAAGCTGTTAGCTCTTAGCGGTTAGCTAACAGCCAACAGCTAAAAGCTAACTGCTTCTTCTCTTTCTCATCACTTATCACTCATCACTTATCACCAGGAGTTTTCATAATGCCCACTTACGTCTTCAAAGGCCGCAACCGGGTCGGCGAGGTGATCGTCGGCGAGCGCCTGGCCGACAGCCGCGACGTGCTCCGCCAGCTCCTGCGCCGCGAGCAGGTGATGCTCACCTCCGTCAAGGAGAAGGGGCGCGAGGTGGCTGTGCCTAAGATCGGCGGGCGCAAGAAGGTCAAGGCCAAGGAGCTGTCGATCTTCACGCGCCAGTTCTCCGTGATGATCGACGCCGGACTCCCGCTCGTGCAGTGTCTCGACATCCTCGGCCAGCAGCAGGAGAACAAGTACTTCGCGCACCTCCTCACGCAGGTCAGGCAGGACGTGGAGGAGGGCGCCACGCTCGCCACCGCCATGTCGCGCCACCCGAAGGCCTTCGACCAGCTCTTCGTCAACATGATCGACGCGGGCGAGACGGGCGGTATCCTCGACCTCATCCTCCAGCGTCTGTCCACCTACATCGAGAAGATCGTCAAGCTGCGGCGCGACGTGATCTCGGCGCTCATCTACCCGTCGGCCGTGATCCTCATCGCCATCGGCGTGATCGCGGTGATCATGGTCGTCGTCATCCCGGCCTTCCAGAACATCTTCCTCGGCCTGCTCGGCCCCGGCGAGCAACTGCCGCTGCCCACCCGCATCGTCGTCGGCATGAGCAACTTCCTCGCCGGCATCGGCGGCCTCATCATTCTGGCCGCCGTCATCGCCTTCGTCATCGCCATCCGCTCCTACTACAAGACCAAAGGGGGCCGCTGGCAGCTCGACTCACTCATGCTCAAGCTGCCCATCCTCGGCGGCATCCTGCGCAAGATCGCCATCTCCCGCTTCTCGCGCACGCTCTCGACGCTGCTCTCCTCCGGCGTCGCCATCCTTCAGGCGCTCGACATCACGGCCAAGACGGCCGGCAACGTCGTGCTTGAGGAGGCGATCCAGAAGATTCGCACCGGGGTGGAGCGCGGCGAGAGCTTCGTCGAGCCGCTGCGGGCCTCCACGGTCTTCCCGAACATGGTCGCGCAGATGGTCGGCATCGGCGAGCAGACGGGCGCGCTCGACTCGATGCTCGGCAAAATCGCCGACTTCTACGAACAGGAAGTGGACTCAGCCATCGCCAGCCTGCTCACCCTCATCGAGCCGGTCATGATCGCCTTCCTCGGCGTCACCATCGGCTCCATCGTCATCGCCATGTACATGCCCCTCTTCACCCTCATCGGCAAAATGTCCTCCGGCAATTGATGGCACGACCGCGAGTCGTCTCACGGACAGCCCTCCCCCGAACCGCCCGCCGGCACTTTCGAAGCCGGCGGGCGGTTCGCCTTTGCTCGCCTCGCAGTTGCCCGCCGCGTAGAATGCGAGCCGATGAATGAGACGGACTTGAATTACGTGCGCCGCGCTGTTGAGCTGGCGCACGAAGCGGAGCGGTCGGGGAACGTCCCCGTCGGGGCGCTCATCACTCTGGGCGGCGTGGTCGTCGCCGAGGCGGGGAACGCCGTGCTCGTGCCCGACTATCATCCGGGGCGTCATGCGGAGATGGAGGCATTGGGTCGCGTGAGCGTCGAACTCTGGCCGCGGGCGCGTGAGATGACTTGCTACACGACGCTTGAGCCGTGCGTGATGTGCGCCGGCGCGCTGCTGCTCCACGGCGTCGGCCGCGTGGTCTTCGGCTCGACCGACGCGGAGGGCGGCGCGGGGCCGTTGCTCTCAAGGCTTCCGCGATATTACGCGGGCGGCCGCGGCGTCCCCCGTTGGGTCGGCCCCGTGCTCCCTGACGTGTGCGACCAGCTCTACCGGCGCGCGTGCGAACGCTTCGACCGCCTGCCCTGCGGCAGAGACAACTTCTGACGCTGACGGAAAAAGCTGTCAGTCGTCCGTTGTCAGTTGTCCTCGTAGGACGACTCGGCCGCTCTCACTGAAAGGCTCAGGCCGTGGGTTCGAGTACGACTGACTACTGACTGCTGACTACTGATAGCTTCCGCAACATGATGTGCGGCCGCGGGTATTGACACCTGCGATGTAGTGTCATTAAGATGGGCCGCCTCGCGCGCAAGCCAACCTCGAGCGGCTTTTCACACGTAGTTCAGACAGCTTTCAGACCCGCACGGCAGCGCCGCGCCGGGCGTCGCCCCGAGGCGCGCACCGCGCCCGCCGCGTGCAGCCCGGTCTAACGAACAAACACGTCCGCCACACGGCCGACAGGAGACGAGTCATGCGCACCCCTTCCCTCCGTAAACTTGCAGCAGTCTTCGTGAGCCTTTGCGCCGCCGCGCTCTTCGCCGCGTCGTCGGCCCCGCCGGCGCGGGCGCAGGCGCAGATCACGACCGGCGTCATTCAGGGCACGATCACCGACGAGAAAGATGCCGTCATCCCCGGCGCCGCCGTCGAGGCCAAAAACCTCGACACCAACCTCACGCGCACCTTCTCGACCGACGACGACGGCCGTTTCGCCATCCTCCAGTTGCCGCCCGGAAGGTACACCGTGACGGTGTCGAAGCCCGGCTTCGCCACGCTCGCCCAACAGGAGTTTCAGTTGACCGTCGGGCAGGCCATCACGCTCAACCTGAGCATGCGGCCCTCGCAGGTGCAGGAGACCGTGACCGTCTCCGCCGTCACGACCATAGACACGGCCAAGACCGAGGCGAGCACCA
>DASVES010000491.1:0-18574 GCA_036380435.1 Pyrinomonadaceae bacterium
AAAGTCTTCTTCGCCCTCGGCGGCAACTTTCTTTCGGCCACGCCCGACACCGAGTACACCGCACGCGCACTCGGGCGCTTGCGCCTCACCGCGCACGTCTCGACGAAGCTCAACCGCGCGCATCTCGTCACTGGCGAGCAGGCGCTCATCCTCCCGTGTCTGGGCCGGACGGAAACTGACGTGCAGAAGTCGGGGCCGCAGTTCGTCAGCGTCGAGAACTCGATGGGCGTCGTCCACTCCTCGCGCGGGACTCTCACGCCAGCGTCGCCGCATCTTCTGAGTGAGCCGGCGATTGTGGCGGGCCTCGCGCGCGCCGTGCTCGGGCGCCGGGGCACGCTCGATTGGGAGTGGCTGGTTGAAGACTATGACCGCGTGCGGGATTTAATCGAGCGCGCCATCCCCGGCTTCGACGACTACAACCGGCGCGTGCGCGCGCCCGGAGGCTTCTACCTGCCCAACGCGGCGCGCGAAGGTCAATTCTTGACAGCGACGAAGAGGGCCAACTTCACCGTCCACGAGTTGCCGCGCCACGAACTCGCGGCCGGCGAGTTCCTGATGATGACGATGCGCAGCCACGACCAGTTCAACACGACCATCTACGGCCTCGACGACCGCTACCGCGGCGTCCACGGCGAGCGCCGCGTCGTCTTCCTCAACGAGGAAGACGTGCGCGAGGCTGGCCTCTCGGCCGGGCAGGTCGTCGATCTCATCAGCCACTTCGACGGTGAGGAGAGAGCGGCGCGCCGCTTCCTCGTCATCCCCTACCAGATACCGCGCCGTTGCGCCGCCACCTACTTCCCCGAAACGAACGTCTTAGTCCCCATCGGCAGCGTCGCCGACAAGAGCAACACGCCCGCGTCGAAGTCGGTTCGTATCAGCATCCGCCCGTCGGACGCGCCGCTCAGGTTCGACTACAACAACATCAAGTGAGCAGTGAGCAGTAAGCAGTGAGCAGTCAGAAAACGCGACATGTTTTGACTGCTCACTGCTCACTGCTCACTGCTTACTGCTTACTGTTCTTCACGGCGCTTCATAGATGGTGACGTTCTTGCTGCCCTTGCCGAAGAGCGCGCCGATGCCTGCGCCGATGCCTGCGCCGACGAGGGCGATGACCGGGACGATGGAGCCGATGAACTCGCCGTCGGCCGAGTCGTAGACGCCGGCGCCGATGGCGAGGCCGCCCCCGCCGCCGATGGCCGCGCCGAGGAGCGCGCCCTTCCCGCGCGACGTGCCGCGGTTGATCTGGACGAGACGGACGCGGTCGCGCGCGTAGGTGACCCGTCGGCCGTCGCGCGTGATGACGAGCTGGAGGTCGTTGGCGCTGTCGAAGCGGCCGGTCTTGCGCCCGTCGTCCGTCGTCTTGACGACCACTCGCTCGCCGGCCGTGAGCGCCTGCACGGCCCGCCAGTCGCTCGTCCGCGCCGTCGCGTCCTGCGCCGCGGCGGGAGTGATTCCGGCCAGCGCCACCGTGAGCGCGAGGCCGAGTGCAAACATTCTAGCTCTCATGTTAGTCTCCTTCGGGCCAAATGTAGGCCGACAAATTAATTCCGAGCGGGAAGAGTGCAAGACTCATTCCGCACGCGCGACGTTGGGAAATCGCGGCCGCGAGCGTCGAAAGAGTTGACGGCCGCGGCCGGGCGGCCCGCAGTAAACGTCCGACAGGCGCCGGGCGCAGGTTGCCCGGTAAGGACCGAGCGCGGGCGCGGCCGGCGAGCGAGGGAAACGAACGGAGGACAAAGAGCGTGGCACTGGTTGGCGCGAACGAGCTGAAGCGGAAGATGTTGATTGAGGTCGAGGGCCAGCCCTTCGCGGTCGTCGAGGTCTTCCACGCCTCGCCCACGGCGCGCGGGGCGACGACGATGGTTCGCACGCGTCTTCGCAACCTGCTGACGGGCGCGGTGCTGGAGAAGAGCTTCCGCTCGGGCGAGAAGTTCGCGGAGCCGGACGTGGCGCTGGCTCCCGCCTCGTTTCTCTACTCCGACGCCGAGGGCTTTCACTTCATGGACGAGGAGACCTACGAGCAGCTCATGCTCACGACTGAGGCCGTCGGCGACGACCGCGGCTACCTGAAGGATGGCCTGCGCCTGCAAATCCTCAAGTACAACGGCGAGGCCGTCTCCATCGAACTCCCGCAGTACGTCGAGCTGGCGGTCGTCCGCACGGAGCCGGGCGTGAGCGGCGACCGCGCCGCAGGTCGCGACCTCAAGCCCGCGACGCTGGAGACCGGCATCGATGTGCGCGTCCCGCTCTTCATCAAGGAGGGCGAGACCGTGCGCGTCAACACGCAGACGGGCGAGGTCTCGGGCCGCGCCTGACCCACGTTTGCGGGCCGCGCCTGACACGCTTTCGCGCCGTCTGCGCTTGACTCGGGCGGACGCGCCGTCGCATAACAGACAAGTCCTCGCACTCGTTACATTCGTTCCGCCTTCCTCGCGGCGGCCAATCGACCCTCAAGCCGGGGCCGTCTGTCCTGACAGCCTTTCAAGGAGTCCGCTCGCCATGACCTCATCAAAAAACCGCGCCCTCATCGCCTCACTCATCACCTGCCTGCTGCTGCTCGCCCCGTGGCCCACGGCACGGGCCGCCGACTTCAAGTCGGAGGTCATCTACCAGATCATCACCGACCGCTTCTTCGACGGCAGCGCCACGAACAACAACCCCGCGCAGTCCGCCGGCCTTTACGACGCGACCAAGACGAACTGGCGCGCTTACTGGGGCGGCGACCTTCAGGGCATCCAGCAAAAGATGTCTTACCTCGCCGGCATGGGCGTCACCGCCATCTGGATTTCGCCGCCCGTCGATAACCTCAACGCCAACATCCCCGACGGCAGCGGCAACCCGACGGCCTCCTATCACGGCTATCAGGGCCGCGACTTCAAGCGCATCGAAGAGCACTCAGGCGAGCAGTCGAACGCATGGACAGCTTTCGACAATCTCGTCACCGCCGCCCACCAGAACGGCATCAAGGTCATCGTCGATTTCGCCCCCAACCACTCGACGCAGGACAACGCCGGCGAGTTCGGCGCCATTTACGACAACGGCGCCTTCCTCGGCAACTACACCAACGACGTGAGCGGCTTCTTCCACCACAACGGCAACATCGTCAATTGGGACGACCGCTATCAGGTGCAGTACTACACGCTCTTCAACCTCGCCGACATCAATCAGGCGAACCCGACGATGGACGCCTACATGAAGGCGTCGGCCCAACTCTTCCAGCAGCACGGCGTGGACGGCTTCCGCATCGACGCCATCAAACACATCAACTGGGGCTGGCAGTATTCTCTGGCGAACTCCATCTACACCTACGGCGACAGCTTCCTCTTCGGCGAGTGGTATCAGACCGGCACTGGCGACCCGCTCTACCGCGACTCCTACAAGTACGCCAACCGAAGCGGCATCTCGATGCTCGACTTCCCGCTCAACACCGCCATCCGCAACGTCTTCGGCTCGAACGCCAACTTCTCCGAGATCGACACGGTGCTCACGGCCGAGGCGGCGAATTTCACGTGGGACGAAGACCTCGTCACCTTCATCGACAACCACGACATGACTCGCTTCCTCTCCTTAAACAACAACCAGACGCGGCTCCATCAGGCGCTCGCCTTCATTCTCACGCAGCGCGGCGTCCCCTGCATCTACTATGGCACCGAGCAGTACCTCTTCAACAACACTTCGGGCGGCGGCGACCCCTACAACCGCCCGATGATGAACGCCTTCAACACCAACACCACGGCCTACACTTTAACGAACCGCCTCTCCACACTCCGGCGCAACAACCGGGCCGTCCCCTACGGCTCGCACCAGCAGCGCTGGATGAACTCGGACGTCTACATCTACGAGCGGAAGTTCTACGGCAACGTCGTCCTCGTCGCCGTCAACAAGGGCGCGGCGGCCGTGAACGTCTCGGGCCTCAACACGGCTCTTCCCGTCGGCGCTTACAACGACTACCTGACGGGACTGCTCTCCGGCGTCCAAATCTCCGTCGCCTCCGGCACGGGCGGCAACAATCCCGTCACCACCTTCAGTCTTCCGGCGAACTCCGTCGCCGTCTGGCAGGCGACCGAGACGGGCGGCTCCCCACAGGTCGGCTCCATCGGCCCCACGGCCGCGCAGCCCGGCGTCCGTGTCACCATCGGCGGCAAGAACTTCGGCTCGACGCAGGGAACGGTGAAGTTCGGGACGACGACGGCCACGGTCAACTCGTGGTCGGCGACGAAGATTGTCGCCACCGTCCCGGCCGTGACTCAGGGCAACTACAACGTGACGGTGACGAACTCCGCGAGTCAGGTCTCGAACGGCATCCAGTTCACGGTCTATCAGGACAAGCTCATCCCCGTCAACTTCACCGTCTTCAACGCCTCGCCGACGCAAGTAGGCGACTACATCTTCCTCACCGGCAACACGGTGGAGTTAAGCAACTGGGCAACCACATGGGACGCCGCGGTCGGGCCGATGCTCACGCCCAACTACCCGAACTGGTTCCTCACGGCGAGCGTCCCCGCCGGCAAGACCATCCAGTTCAAGTTCATCAAGATTGCCGCGGGCGGCGCGGTCACATGGGAGGCCGGCGCCAACCACAGCTACACCGTGCCCACGAGCGGCACCGGGTTTGTTAACGTCAACTGGCAGTACTGACGGGGAATTAACATGGATGGACAGGACGAACAGGATAAAAATCAGAGGCGGATTTGAGATTTGAAATTTCAAATCCTTTATCCTGCCCGTCCTATCCATCCATGTTAAATTTGCCTCTTCCCAGAGTGGAGTGATGAGACATCATTCGGTGGTGGGGCTTGTGCTCGTGCTGCTTTCTGCGGTGGCGTGTGCGGCGCAGACGCAGGCCGCCGGCGCTCAGGCCGAAGGGAAGCCGAAGCCCGACCCCGAGGCGCTGCGGAAGTACGCGGGCCGCTACGAGCTGGAGGTCGGCCTCATCCCCGTCTCCACCCTCGACGTGACGCTCGAAGGCGGCGAGCTGTTCGTCAAACCCTCGCTCGTCAGGAAGCGCAAGCTGATCCGCAAGTCGAAGAACGTCTTTCGAGACGAGGTCGAAGGCGCGCGCTACAGGTTCCAGACGGACGACGAGGGCCAGGTCGTCGGCCTCACGTTTCCCTACGAAGGGGCCGAGTACACGGCCGCGCGAGTCCGACTCCCGCCGCCGAGCACGAGTGGCAACACGACCTTCCGGCTCAAGGGCCACCCCGGCGCGCAGGTCGTGGCGCTGGCCGGCGCCTTCAACAACTGGAACCAGTCGCAGTTCCTCTTCGGCCGCGAGGGCGACGAGTGGGTCTGCCGCATCGATTTGGAGCCGGGCCGCTACGGCTACAAGTTCATCGTGGATGGCAACTGGCTGCTCGACCCCTCGAACCCCGAGACCGAAGAGGACGCGGCCGGCAACATCAACAACGTGCTCGAAGTGAAGCCGCGCTGAAGCGAAAAAGTTCCTCGCGCGCGCGGCCCCTCCGGCTACCAACCCCGCCGCCACTGCCGTTTGAGATTCGCGCCCGTCTGTCGTAGTGTGTATACGTCCCAACCCCAATCCGTCTAAATCTTCTTACTAAGGACTGAAAGTCAGCGCAATGAGCACTCAACCGAACAAAGTCATCTATTCGATGGTCGGCGTCAGCAAGCACTACGACAAGCGCGCCGTCCTCAAAGACATTTATCTCTCTTACTTCTACGGCGCGAAGATCGGCGTCCTCGGCCTCAACGGCTCCGGCAAAAGCTCGCTCCTGAAAATCCTCGCCGGCGTCGATAAGAGCTTCACCGGCGAGACGGTGATCTCGCCCGGCCACACGGTCGGCTATCTGGAGCAGGAGCCGCGGCTCGACGAGTCTAGAACAGTGCGCGAGATCGTCGAACAGGGCGTGCAGGAGACGGTCGATCTCCTCAGGGAGTACGACGAGATCAACGCGCGCTTCGGCGAGGAAGTGTCTGACGATGAGATGTCGAAGCTGCTGGAGCGGCAGGGCGCCGTGCAGGAGAAGCTCGATGCCGTGGACGCGTGGGACCTCGACTCGCGTTTGGAGATGGCGATGGACGCCCTGCGTTGCCCGCCCGGCGACACAAGCGTCAGCGTGCTCTCCGGCGGCGAGAAGCGCCGCGTGGCGCTGTGCCGCCTGCTCTTGCAGAAGCCGGACATCCTTCTGCTCGACGAGCCGACCAATCACCTCGACGCCGAGTCGGTCGCGTGGCTCGAACTACACTTGCAGCAGTACCCCGGCACTGTCATCGCCGTCACGCACGACCGCTACTTCCTCGACAACGTCGCCGGGTGGATTCTCGAACTCGACCGCGGCGAGGGCATCCCGTGGAAGGGGAATTATTCCTCCTGGCTCGAACAGAAACAGGAGCGCCTGCGCCGGGAGGAGAAACAGGAGACCGAGCGGCAGAAAACTTTGGAGCGCGAGCTGGAGTGGATACGCATGGCCCCGAAGGCCCGCCGCGCCAAGGGCAAGGCGCGCATCAACTCCTACGAATCGCTCCTCAACCAGCAGGGCGAAGGCCGCACCAGGGAGCTTGAGATTTACATCCCGGCGGGGCCGCGTCTCGGTCAGGTGGTGATTGAGGCCGACGCGGTGTCGAAGGCATACGGCGACAACCTGCTCGTCGAGGGCATGACGTTTCGTCTGCCGCCGGGCGGCATCGTCGGCATCATCGGCCCGAACGGGGCGGGCAAGACGACTTTGTTCCGCATGGTGACGGGGCAGGAGCAGCCCGACGCGGGGACGATTCGCGTCGGCGAGACCGTCGAACTCGGCTACGTCGATCAGTCGCGCGATTCGCTCGACGCGGACAAGTCGATCTGGGAGGAAATCTCCGGCGGTCAGGACGTGGTCAAACTCGGCAACCGCGAGGTCAACTCGCGCGCCTACGTCGGCCGCTTCAACTTCTCGGGCTCCGATCAGCAGAAGAAGGTCAGCCAGCTCTCGGGCGGCGAGCGCAATCGCGTCCATCTGGCCAAGATGCTCAAGTCGGGCGCTAACGTCCTGCTGCTCGACGAGCCGACGAACGACCTCGACGTGAACACGATGCGCGCGCTCGAAGAGGCGCTCGAGAACTTCGCCGGCTGCGCCGTCGTCATCAGCCACGACCGCTGGTTCCTCGACCGCATCGCCACACACATCCTCGCCTTCGAGGGCGACAGCCGCGCCGTCTGGTTCGAGGGCAACTACTCCGACTACGAAGAGGACAAGCGCGCCCGCCTCGGCGACGCCGCCGCGCAGCCGCACCGCATCAAGTACCGGCAGTTGACGCGGGGCTGAACACCGTCAATGTGAATCAGGGAGGATTACAAAATGAAAGCGACATGGAACGGGTCAGTGATTGCCGAGAGCGACGACACAGTAGTGGTCGAGGGTAATCAATACTTCCCGGCCGACTCGATCACGCGCGAGCACTTCCGCGAGAGCGACACCCACACGACCTGCCCGTGGAAGGGCGAGGCGAGCTACTACGACGTGGTCGTGAATGGTGAGACGAACAAGGACGCCGCGTGGTACTACCCGGAGCCGAAGGACGCGGCGAAGGAGATTAAAGATCACGTCGCCTTCTGGCGCGGCGTGAAGGTTGAGTAGGGGAGGGGCATGGATGATTTTCAGAAATCGTTTGACGGGCAGACGCGCGCGCGCCGCCATCCTCTCTCTGTTCTTCGTCGCGGCTCTCGGCGCGGGCGTCTCGGCGCAGCAGAAGAAGCGGCCCGTTAAGTCTCCGAAGCCGGCGGCCGTCACGCCGGCCGTGCGGGCCGCGCTCGAAGGCGTGCGTGCTGACTCCTTGCGCGGCCACCTCTCCTTCATCGCCTCCGATCTGCTCGAAGGGCGCGACACGCCCTCGCGCGGCCTCGACATCGCCGCCGAGTACGTCGCCGCGCAGTTCCGCCGCGCCGGCCTCGAACCCGCAGGCGATGACGGCTACTTCCAGACGGCCACCTTCGCCTTACGCAGCGCGCCCGACACGCCCATCAAATCACGCAACGTCGTCGGCCTGCTGCGCGGCTCCGACCCCGTGTTGAAAGACACCTACGTCATGCTGAGCGCGCACTACGACCACGTCGGCGTCCGCGAGCAGGCGGAAGGGCCGGATAAGATTTTCAACGGCGCGAACGACGACGCGAGCGGCGCCGTCACCGTCATCGAACTCGCTGGCGCGCTCGCGCAGCTCCGCCCGCGCCCCCGCCGCAGCATCCTCTTCGTCGCCTTCACGGGCGAGGAGAAAGGTCTGCAAGGCTCGCGCTTCTACGGCCGGCATCCGCTCGTGCCGCTGGAGAAGACCGTCGCGCAGGTGAACCTCGAACACATGGGCCGCACCGACGACTCGGAGGGGCCGCAGGTGGGCGCCTTCGGCGTCACCGGCTTCGACTACTCGTCTGTCGGCGCGACGCTCCAGAGGGCGAGCGAGGCCGGGGGCGTGCGCGTCTACAAACACCCGACCAACAGCGACGCCTTCTTCCGACGCAGCGACAACGCGGCGCTCGCCGACCTCGGCGTCCCCGCGCATACCGTCAGCGTCTCCTACATCTTCCCCGACTACCACGGGGCGGGCGACCACTGGGAGAAGATCGACTACGCCAACATGGAGCGCGTGGCGCGCGCGCTCGGTCTCGGGCTGCTGGCTCTCGCCAACGACTCGCAGGAGCCGCGCTGGGACGAGCAGAACCCGAAGACGGAGCGGTTCGTGAAGGCGTGGAGAGAGCGGCGCGCCAAGTGAGCGATGCGGGAAGTGGACGCGGGTCTTCGTCGCGCCCGGCGCCCGGCGCGCCTCCGTCGTTGACTCCGGCGCGTCTCCCGTCGTAGAGTTTGCGCTCTTTCGTGACTGGGCGGCCGGCGCCGGGGCGACGACTGCCTCGCACCGTCTAAGCCGGCCGTTGTTAACTGAACTTTGACTGCCCATGTGCGGCGGTTGCGAGCGGCCTGCACTGCTCTCGACCGTCACGTCTCATCCGCCGCCGCCGCACACCTCATGAAACCGTTCGCCCCGACCGACACGCCGCCCGGAAAGACTTGTTTCCAACATCCGAGGAGAGCACTACATGCCGTCCCTGAAATCGCGCCGCCTGCTCACGTCCCTCATCCTTCTCGCCACTGCCTCCGCCCTCATGCTGCGCGCGCCGTCGCCCGTCGCTCTGGCGCATCACACGCCGAACCCTTCGAGCGTAACGGTGGCGGGTAGTCTTCAGAGTGAGCTGGGCTGTTCGGGCGACTGGCAACCTGAGTGCGCGGCGACGCACCTCGGCTACGACTCGAATGACGACGTGTGGCAACGCGTGTTCAGCGTCCCCACGGGGAATTGGGAGTACAAGGCGCCGCTCAACGACAACTGGGGCGAGAACTACGGCCTCCACGCGCAGCAGAACGGCGCCAACATCCCGCTCACGCTCGCCTCTCCGCAGAGCGTCAAGTTCTACTACGACCACAAGACGCACTGGATCACCGACAACACAACTGCGGTCATCGCCGTCGCCCCCGGCAGCTTCCAGTCAGAACTCGGCTGCTCCGGCGACTGGGACCCGTCCTGCCTTCGCTCCTGGCTGCAAGACCCCGACGGCGACGGCATCTACGGCTTCCAGACCACGGCGCTCCCGGCCGGCAACTACGAGGCCAAAGTCGCCATCAATGAGAGCTGGGACGAGAACTACGGGCAGGGCGGCGTGCCCGGCGGCGCCAACATCGCTTTCAACGTCCCCGCGAACAACACGCCTGTTACATTTACCTACAACGCAACGACGCACGTCCTGACCATCGACTCGGGCAGCGCGCCGTCCGGCGACGTGCAGTGGGACGGCCTGCGCCACGACACCTTCGACCCCTACTACCGCAGCCCCTTCGGCGCCGTGCCCGCCGGCTCCAATGTCACGCTCCGCTTCCGCACGGCCCACATGGACGTGAGCGGCGTCGCCGTGCGCGTCTATACCTTCGACCCCGCGACCGGCGCGACCGCCGGCCCCGCCGACCACCCGATGACGTTCCTTGAGAACCGCGTCGAGGGCGGCACGACCTACGACATCTGGGCGCTCACGCTCACGACGCCCGTCAGCCCGGCCGTCCTCTACTACAAGTTCCGCGTCAACGACCAGTCGGACGAGGACTTCTACAGCGACTCCTACACGGACGACCACGACAACCTGAACCAGGGTGGCGAGGGCGCAGCCTTCGACGGCGAGCCGTTCCCGGCCTTCCAGATCACGGCCTACGACCCCGCCTTCCAGACGCCCGCCTGGCTCCACGACGCCAACGTCTACCAGATTTTCCCCGACCGCTTCCGCAACGGCGACGCGGCCAACGACTACTGCCGCCCCGGCTCCTCGGCCGGCTGCCCCACCTTCTACGGCGACCAGACGCCGCTGCTCCGCGAGCCTTGGAACACCGCCATCGGCGACCCGCGCGCGGCCGGCCCCTTCCAGAACCAGTACGGCACGCAATTCTTCGGCGGCGACCTCAAAGGCATTGAGAACAAGCTCGACTATCTCCAGGGCTTAGGCGTGGACACCGTCTATCTGACACCCATCTTCAAGGCGCGCTCCAATCACCGCTACGACACCGACGACTTCCTCGAAGTCGATCCCGCGCTCGGCGGCGACGCGGCCCTCGCCTCGCTGCGCGCCGAGGCCGAACGGCGCGGCGTGCGCCTTATCCTCGACGGCGTCTTCAATCACACGTCGTCCGACAGTCGATACTTCGACCGCTACCACCGCTACAGCCCGCCGCCCGACGGCGGTTGCGAGTCGGCCGCCTCGCCCTTCCGCGGCTGGTATAACTTCTTCGGCGTCGGCCCCTGCGACGGCAACAACTACGAGGCGTGGTTCGGCTTCGACTCCCTGCCCGTCCTGCGCGACGACTCGGCAAGCGTGCGCGACTTCTTCTTCCGCGCGCCCGCAACGAACGTCACCGAGTACTGGTACGCGCGCGGCGTCTCGGGCTGGCGCTTCGACGTGGCCGACAACATCTCGCACAACTGGTGGCGCGAGTACCGGCCCTATGCCAAGACCTACAAGGCTGATGGGCCGCTCGTCGGCGAAATCTGGCCCGACGCCAGTCAGTACCTCGCCGGCGAACAGTTGGACTCGGTGATGAACTACCGCTTCCGCAAGAACGTCCTTGGGTTCGCGCGCGGCGCGGGCTGGAATGATAACGACAACAGCGGCGGTAACCAGATCGCCGGCCTCGCCCCGAGCCAGTTCGACCGCGCCCTGCGCTCCGTGCGCGAGGACTACCCCGAGCCGGCCACCCGCGCCATGCTCAACCTCCTCGACTCGCACGACACCAACCGCGCCCTCTACGTCCTCACCCTGCTCGGCGACAGCGGGCTCGCGCAGGCGAAGGAGCGTCTCAAGCTCTCGGCTCTCTTCCAGTTCACCTACCCCGGCGCGCCGATGGTCTACTACGGCGACGAGGGCGCGCTCGACTCGCCCGCGCTCGCGCTCGGCCCCAACGGCCCCGAGGACGACCCATACAACCGCGCCCCTTACCCCTGGGCCGACGAGGCCGGCGACACAAACGTCTACGGCCCCGTCGATACGGGCGTGCTCGACTTCTACACGAAGCTCGGGCACATGCGTAAGCAGTTCCCGGCCCTGCGCACGGGCTCCTTCGAGACGCTGCTCACGGGCGACACCTCGGCCTCGGCCGCGGACAATTCGACCTACGCCTTCGCCCGCGTGAGCGGCGCGAGCCGCGCCGTCGTGGCGCTGAACAACGGCGCCGCCGCCAACACCGCCAGCCTGCCCGTCGCCGCACACTTCGCCGACGGCGCCGAGCTTCAGGACGTTCTCGGCGGCGCCACCTACACGGTCTCGGGCGGCGCCGTCACCGTCACGCTCGCCGCGCGCGGCGGGGTCGTCCTGCTGCCGGCCCCGGCCGTCATCGACACGACGGCCCCCGCCGCCGACATCCAGACGAGCCCCGCCCCTAACGCCAACGGCTGGCACGACGCCACTCCCGTCACCGTCAACTTGAGCGCCACGGACGCCGGGAGCGGCGTCAAAGAGCTGCGCTACTGGGTGAACGGCGGCGCCGTCACGGTCGCGCCGGGCGGAGGCGCGAGCCTCGGCCTCACACAACAGGGCGTCTACACCGTCTCGCTGCGGGCCATCGACAACGCGGGCAACGTGAGCGCGCTCGCCGCCCTCGTCGTCCGCATCGACACGACCGCGCCCACGGTCACCGTCGCCACGCCGCCCGGAGCCTCGGCCGACGGCAACTGCCAAGCGGCCATCCCCAACCTGACGCCTTACACGACGGCCTCCGACAACCTGACGCCGGCCGGCTCGCTCGTCCTCACGCAGAACCCGGCGGCCGGCACGCTCGTCGGCCTCGGCGCACACACCGTCACCGTGACGGCCACCGACCTCGCCGGTCACAGCACGTCGGCCTCGACGACCTTCACCGTCTCTGACAACACGCCGCCCGCCGTCACGCAGCCGTCGGCCAGCCCGTCCGCACTCACTTTGCCGAATCACAAGATGGTTGAGGTGACGCTCGGCTACGGCGCGTCGGACAACTGCGCTCCGGCGACGTGTGCGCTGAGCGTCGCGAGCAACGAGCCTATCAACGGCGGGGACGACGGCAACACGGCGCCCGACTGGGAAGTCATCAGCCCGACCCTTGTGCGTCTGCGGGCCGAGCGCTCCGGCTCCGGCTCGGGCCGCGTCTACACCATCACCGTCACCTGCACCGACCCGGCCGGCAACCCGACCGTGCGCAGCGTGACGGTGACCGTTCCGAAATAACGCCGCGCGCCATTTTCGGCAGACACGACGAGAGGCCCCGACGGAAACGTCGGGGCCTCTCACTTTCTGCGGCTTCCTGGCAACGGGCGTGCGCGGGTGTGCGGCTCGAAATTATCCCGAGGGGCGCACACGTAGAGCTGACCGACCGGGGGGGCGGCGGGCTTCCGGGGAGAAGCGGCTTGTGCGGGAATTTTCGGGGCGGTCAGTGTCCGGCGGCGGCGCCGGCCGCGACGCGTGCGCGCGTCGGGGTGCGGCGCTCGTGCCGTGTGCAGGCGCGGGCCAGCGCCTGCTCGACGCGCTGCGTGACGTTACATTCGGGCTGTCGGCAGACGGCCGCCAGCTCCGAGATGACGAGGTAACGCGCGCGCTCCAGCATCCGCTGCTCGCGGAAAGAGAGCGGCTTGAGGTGGCTCAGGTACGTTAGATTCTTGAGGACCCCGGCGACCTCGAAGATGCAACCGGAGCGCATCTTCTCGGTGAACTCCTTGAAGCGGTCCTTCCAGTCGTGGGCGGCCGGGGCGAAGTCGTCTTCCAGTGCCTTGACGAGCATCTCGCACTCGGCCGAAGAGATCGGGGAGCGCAGGCCGACCTCGCCGGCGTTGGCGACGGGGACGAGCACCACCGAGTTAGTCGCCGCCAGACGGAGCGTGTAGAAGGGCAGCGTCGTCGGGCCGATCTGCTTCTGCTCGATCTGCTCGATGATGCCGATCCCATGGTTGGGGTATACGACCTTCTGGCCGATCTTGAAAGCCACCAGCACACCTCCTGTGAATACAAAAAACTGAACTGCGCCACACGGGTCGGGTTTAAGAGGGTTCCCTTGGGGTTCGCGCTTCTCGCGGCGCAGCGAGCCGGTACTGAAATCTAACGAAAGTGTAACAAGCACCCCTCGCGAGCGTCAAGCTTCAGGATTCTTTGAGGAAACTGCGTGAATTAATGTTTCAAAATTGCAACAACGACCGGCGACGGGGCCGGCGATTGCCGCTGAGGGGCAGAGGTTCAGGCGGACGCTTCCGTGTCGGGCGCGGCCGGGAGTTCGAGCGTGAAAGTCGTGCCGGCGCCGGGGGCGGAGCGCACAAGGGTCTCGCCGCCGTGGGCGCGCGCGAGATGCTTGACGATGGCGAGACCCAAGCCAGTGCCGCCCATCGCGCGCGAGCGGGCGCGGTCTACGCGGTAGAAGCGCTCGAAGATGCGTGCGAGGTGCTCTACCGAGATGCCCTCGCCCGTGTCGGAGACGTGGACGCGGTCGCGCCCCCCGGCGCGCTCGTGCGCGACAGTGACGCTGCCGCCCTCCCGGTTGAACTTGATGGCGTTGTCCACGAGGTTCGTCAGCATCTGCTCCAGCCGCCGCGGGTCGGCCTGCACACGGACGCCTGCCGGCACCTCGCTGCGCAGCTCGACGCCGCGCTCGGCCGCGCACGACGCCAGCGCCGTGAAGCACTCCTGCACAAGCGAGGCGAGGCGGACTGACACAGGCTCGACCGTGACGGTGCCGGCCTCGATGGCGGATAGCTCAAGGATGTCGTTGATGAGGTCGCGCATCCGCTCGGAGTTGCGGCGGATGACGGAGAGGAAGCGGCGGGTAGTCTCGGGGTCGTCCGTCCCGCCGGCTTCGAGCGTCTCGATGAAAGTGAGGATGGCCGTCAGAGGCGTCCGCAGCTCGTGTGAGACGTTTGAGAGAAATTCCTGCCGGACGCGCTCCAGCCGCTCCAGCCGCGTGATGTCGAAGAAGACGCCGACGGCGCCGCGCACGTCGCTGCCGAAGCTCGCTTCCTTGTGCCGGAGCGGCGCGACCTGAAGGTCGTAGACGCGCCGGTCGCCGTCCTCGCCCGTCTCGATCTTCACCTCGACGCGCTCGCCGCGCGCCACGGCCCCCGCGAACGCCGAGTAGACCGAGGGGTTGCGCGTCAGCTCGCTCAGGCGGCGGGGGACGGCCCCCCGGCCGGGGTCGAAGATTTCGCGCGCCGAGTCGTTCGAGGCCACGACGCGCATGACGCTGTCGATGACGATGACGCCCTCGCGCATGCTGTCCATCGTCGCCTCCAACAGCGCCCCGGCCGGCACCTCGCCCGCCGCCACCGCGCCCGAAACGGCCGGCGTCGCGACGCCCGGAGCCACCGCGTCACGCGCGCCCGCGCCGTTTGATAGCTCGTCGCGCGCGGCCGGCTGCGAGACTTTGCGGGCGAGGAGCGTGCCGGCGAGCAGGCCGGCGAGGAGGAAGCAGAAGGAAAAGGCGGCCGTCTGCGGACTCCGCAGGTAGAGCGCGGCGCAGGCGGCCGCGAGCGCGCCGCACAGAGTAACCGCAAGCCACCCGCGCGAGTTCATGACGTGAAGTTTAGAGAGCGAAACGCGAAAGCGGTAGCCGGCAGCCCCTTCGACAGAACCACTCGCGTTAAAGTTTTTGTAGGGGCAGGGCGAGTCGGCGGCCCACAGGCCACGAAAGAAATTTACATGGATGGGCAGGATGGGCAGGATAAAGAATTTGAAATCTCAAATCTGAAATTTGAAATCTCAAATCTGAAATCAGAAATCAGCCCTTTCTTCATCCTACCTATCCTGCCCATCCATGTTAATTGTTCTGTAAGCACGGGCCGCGAACTTGCCCTGCCCCGACAAATTTACTGTACGTCCGATGATTCCACGCCGGCCGCCTCTGACTTCCCCGCGCAGCCGACGAAGCGGTAGCCGACGCCGACCACGGTTTCGATGGCGTCGCCGCAGCCGCCGAGCTTTTGGCGGAGGCGGCGGATGTGTACGTCGAGCGTGCGCGTGTCGCCGTAGTACTCGTAGCCCCACACGTTGTCGAGGAGCTGCTGGCGCGTGGCGACGCGCCCGGCGCCGCGCGCGAGCGTTGCGAGGAGCGAGAACTCCTTGCGCGTGAGCTTGACGGCCTCGCCGTCGCAGGCGACGCGCATATCGCCGAAGTCTATCGAGAGGCGCGCGTCCTCGTACCCGGCCGCGGCCGACTCGTCGGCGCGGCGCATCACGGCGCGCACTCTGGCCATCAGCTCGCGCACCGAGAAGGGCTTGGAGATGTAGTCGTCGGCGCCGAGGTCGAGCCCCGCCACGCGCTCGGCCTCGGAGGTGCGCGCCGTGAGCATGATGATGGGTGTGCGGCGCGTGGCCGGCTCGCGCCGCAGGCGGCGGCACAACTCCGTGCCGCTCATGCCGGGGAGCATCAGGTCGAGGATGACGAGCGCGGGCGGACTCTTCTGGTCGAGCGCAAGCTGGAGCCCCTGCTCGCCCGTCAGCGCCACGCGCGCGTCGAGACCCTCGCGCTCCAGGTTGTAGCGTAACCCTTCGGCGATGTCGGGGTCGTCTTCGACGATGAGGACAGGTCGGGACATAAGTCAGGTGATAAGTGATAGGTGATAAGTGATGAGAAAGAGATAAGAGGCGACCGACTGCCTTTTCTTATCACTCATCACTCATCACTTATCACGGCTTTCAATGGCTATGCTTGATGATCTCGGCCTCGGTCATGTAGACGGTCAGCTCGCAAACGTCCGTGACGTAGTCGCCGACGCGCTCCAGGTGCTTGGCGACGAGGAGGAGGCGGGCGGCCCGCTTGGTGGTCGAGGGGTCTTCGGTCATGGTCTCGATGAGGCCGTGGAAGACGCGGTTGTAAGCCTCGTCGATCTCGTCGTCGCGGTCGATGATGCGGCGCGCGTCGGCGGCGTCGCCGCGGGTGAAGGCGTCGAGGGCGGAGCGGAGCATCTGCGAGGCGGTCGTGGCCATGCGCGGCAGGTCGGGGAGGGGGCGAAGCTCCGGCTCGTCGTTGAGATCGATGGCGGCGCGGGCGATGTTGCAGGCGTGGTCGGCGATGCGCTCCAGAATCGGCGTGACCTTGGCCACGGCGACGACGAAGCGCAGGTCGCGCGCCGCGGGTTGCCTGAGCGCCAGCACGTCGATGCAGAGGCGGTCGATCTCGACCTCCAGCAGATCGATGATGGTGTCGCCCTCTAAAACCTCGCGCGCCGCGCCGCTGTCGCGCTCCGAGAGCGCGTACATGGCGCGCTGGAGCGCCGTCTCGGTCTCGCCGCCCAAGAGCAACACGCGGTCGCGCAGAACGTCCAGCTCCTCGTCAAGTCTTCTGTGTGTTTCCATGATTATTAGCTGTTTGCGATTAGCGATTAGCTGTTAGCTGTTCGGCATCGCCCGCGACCTTATTAAGCACACAGGCTGGATGTAAGACGTTTTAGCTAACGGCTAATCGCTAACAGCTAACTGCTCCTTTCACCCGAAGCGCCCGGTGATGTAGTCCTCCGTCAGCTTCTGCACGGGGTTGGTGAACATCCGCTCGGTCGGGTTCACTTCGATGAGCTTGCCGAGCCAGAAGAAGGCCGTCTGGTCGGAGACGCGCGCGGCCTGCTGCATGTTGTGCGTGACGATGACGATGGTGTAGTGCCGCTTCAGCTCGAAGATTAGCTCCTCGATCTTCTGCGTCGCCATGGGGTCGAGCGCCGAGGCCGGCTCGTCCATCAGGAGCACTTCCGGCTCAACGGCGAGCGCCCGCGCGATGCACAGCCGCTGCTGCTGCCCGCCGGAGAGTCCGAGCGCCGACTCTTTCAGACGGTCTTTAACTTCGTCCCACAGCGCCGCGTCTTCGAGCGCCTTGCGAACACGCTCCTCAGTCTCCCGCCGAGTGCTGCCGGCCATCCGGTTGATGCGGAGACCGTAGGCGACGTTGTCGTAGATCGACTTCGGGAACGGCGTGGACTTCTGGAAGACCATCCCGACCCTTCGGCGCAGGGAGACCACGTCCGTGCCCGGCGCGTAGATGTCGCGGCCGTCGATGAGCACCTGCCCCTCGACGCGCGTGCCGAGGATGATGTCGTTCATCCGGTTGAGCGTGCGGAGCACGGTTGACTTGCCGCAGCCCGACGGGCCGATGAGGGCCATCACCACGCGCTCGGGCACGTCGAGCGACACGTCGAAGACGGCCTGATTCTTCGCGTAGAAGAAGTTCAGGTGGCGGACGCTGATCTTGGCCGCCGCCGCCGCAGTCGCCGACTCGCCGCGTCCCGACTGCTCGGCAGTCGCGCTCGCGCTCGGAGTCTGTGTTCTGGTCGAGCGTGCAGACATACTCTCTAGCCGAAGTGCCCCGTGATGTACTCTTCCGTCAGCTTCACCGACGGGTTCTCGAACATCTTCTTCGTCCCCGCGACTTCGACGAGCTTGCCCAGATACATGAACGCCGTGAAGTCGGAGACGCGCGCCGCCTGCTGCATGTTGTGCGTGACGATGATAATCGTCACCTGCCGCTTCAGCTCGAAGATGAGTTCTTCGATGCGGGAGGTGGCGATGGGGTCGAGCGCCGAAGTCGGCTCGTCAAACAAAAGCATCTCGGGGTCGGTAGCAAGAGCGCGTGCGATGCACAGCCGCTGCTGTTGTCCGCCCGAGAGCGAGTAGGCCGACTCCTTCAGCCTGTCCTTGACCTCGTCCCACAACACGGCCGAGCGCAGCGCCTGCTCGACCTTCTCCTCGACGGCGCGACCCTTTTCGCCCATCAGCCGCAACCCGAACGCCACGTTTTCGAAGACCGACTTCGGGAAGGCGTTCGGCTTCTGGAAGACCATGCCGATGCGCATCCGCATCTCGACGGGGTCGGTCTCCGGCGCGATGATGTTGACGCCGCTCGGCTGGAGCGTGATGCGGCCCTCGTAGCGGTTGGCCGGATAGAGATCGTGGATGCGGTTGAAGCACCGGAGCAGCGTCGATTTGCCGCAGCCCGAGGGGCCGATGATGGCCGTCACGCGGTGGGCCGGGAACGTCATGTTAATGTCGTTGAGCGCCTGCTTCTGCCCGTAGAAGAAGCTCAAGCCCTGCACGTCGGCCTTGACCTCGGAG
>DASVES010000492.1:0-29467 GCA_036380435.1 Pyrinomonadaceae bacterium
GAGAAATTCGAGGTGCTGCCGCCGAGCAAATACTGGCGCATCCCTCTGGCGTACCTGTCGAAATGAATCCGGGGGCGAACAAAAAAGTCCTGATCGTGGGCGGGGGCCTAGGCGGCCTGAGCGCCGGGATACACCTGCGCCTCGCCGGCTTCGACGTGACGCTGCTCGAAGCCGGCGAGCGCGTGGGCGGTCGCGCCAACCTCATCGAGCGCGATGGCTTCCGCTTCGACACGGGGCCGTCGCTGCTCAACTACCCGTGGGTCTTCGAGCAACTCTTCGCCGCCGCCGGGCGCGATCTGCGCGACTACGTGCGGCTGCTCAGCGTCGATCCCTCGATCACTTTCCGCTGGGCCGACGGCACGCGCTTCACGCTTTCGAGCGACCTGCAAAAGTTTCTCGCCGAGTGCGAGCGTCTTGAGCCGGGTTGCGCGTCTTCGGTCTTCGAGTTCCTGCGCGACGCGGGGGCGAAATACCGCGTCGCCTTCGACAAGCTGGTGAGCCGCAACGTGGACAACCCGTTGAAGTGGCTCGCCGCGCTCTCGCCCTCGGAGCTGCGCGGCACAGGTCTGTGGCGCTCGTTCGACGGCGAGTTGCGTCGCCACTTCAAGAGCCGCCACATCCGCGAGGCGCTCGGCTCCTACGCGATGTACCTCGGCGGCTCGCCTTTCAACCTGCCGGGCATGTTCACCATCCTGCCCTACGGCGAACTCGCCTACGGCCTCTGGCTCCCAGAGGGCGGCGTCTATGGGCTGGTCGAGGGGATGGAAAAACTCGCGCGCGAACTCGGCGTCGAAATTCGCACGCGCTCGCGTGTGTCGAAGATCAGGACGCGCGGCGGTCGCACGCACGGCGTCGAGCTAGCAGACGGCACGGAGTTGGAAGCGTCTCTGGTCGTCTCGAACGTTGACGTGCCCACGACCGACACGGAACTCGTCGAGTCGGAGAACGGTTTCGCGGCCCGCGCGCGCGCGAGGGCCGCGAAGACGCGGATGACGCCGGGCGTCGTCACCTTCTACTGGGGCGTGCGCGGCCGTGTCGAAGGGCTTGGTCATCACACCATCTTTCTGCCCGACGACTACCGCGCGGCGTTCGACGACCTGATGAAACACGGTCGTGTCCCGCGCGATCTACCCTTTTATGTGAGCGTCCCCTCGGCGACCGACCCGAAACTTGCGCCGCCCGGCTGTACGGCCATCTTCGTGCTCGCGCCGACGCCCACGCTCTCGCAGATGCCCGGCGCGGACTGGCACGCCGAGTCGCTGAAGATAAAAGAGCGCGTGACGGAGACGCTGTCGCTGCACGGCGTCCGCATCGAGCCGTCGCGCGTCGTGTGCGAAGAGGTCTACACGCCGGAGGACTGGCGGCGGCGCTTCGGCCTCTACGACGGGTCGGCCTTCGGCGCGGCGCACACGCTCTTTCAGGTCGGGCCGCTGCGCCGCAGGAATTTTTCCGAAGACGTAAAGGGGCTTTACTACGTCGGCGCGAGCACGACGCCGGGGACGGGGATGCCGATGGTCGTGCTCTCTGGAAAGCTCGTCGCGGAGAGGATCGTCAGCCATGTTCGTTGAGCGTCACGGACGGGGCGGCGAAGTCTACTTCGCGTTGCACGGCTGGGGCGGCGGCCGGCGCACGTTCGCGCCGCTCGCGCCGTTCGTCCCCGACACAGCCAGCCTTTACAGCGCAGACCTGCCGGGCTGCGGCGACTCGCCCGCGCCGCGCGAGTGGTCGGTTGATGCAGTGGTCGGCGAGATCGTCGAGACGGTGCGGACGCTTGCGCCGGCGCGCGTGAATTTCGTCGGCAACTGCGGCGGCGCGGTCTTCGCGCTGCTGGCGGCGCAGGCTTTGGGCGACACGGTCGGGCGCGTGGTGATGATCGACCCGTTCGCGTATCTGCCGCGTTACTTCCGGCTGTTCATCGCCGGCGACTTCGGGCGGCACGCCTACAACGCGACGTTCGCCAACCCCGTCGGGCGCTGGCTGACGAACCAGTCGCTGCGCGGCCGGCGCGATAATCAGAGCGATCTGACCGTCTCGTTCGCCGACGCGGATCACGAAGTCGCGCGCCGCTACCTCGTGCTCTTCGCGGAGGTGGGCGGCGTTGAAGGCTTCCGGGGCTTCGACGTTCCCGTCGAGATCGCCCACGGCGAGAAGACCTTCGGCGCGGTTCGCAGGTCGCTCGCGCTCTGGCGCGAAGTTCTGCCGCGCGTGCGCGTGCGCGAGCTAAAGGGCGCGGGGCATTTGCCGATTGAAGAGGCGACCGCTGAGGTGGCTGAGGTGGTCTTTGGGAGCGAGGGCCTGTCTAACGGTTCGAGAGAAAGAAAGCGGGTAGAGGTGTGAGCAAGCAGTTAGCAAAGTTTGTCGCGGGCGGGCGCGGCGAGGTCGAGGCGGCGTTGCGGCGCAGCCTGCCGGTCAGTTCTCTGCCGGGCGCGCGGCGCCTCAACGACGCGCTCGAATACGCCGTCTTCCCCGGCGGCAAGCGCCTGCGCCCCGCGCTCGCGCTGCTTGCCTCCGGTCTCGCGGGGGCGGCGCGCGAGCAGGGACTGTCGGTGGCGTGCGCCGTGGAATTTCTGCACAGCAGCTCTCTCATCCTCGACGACCTACCCTCGATGGACGACGCGAGCTTTCGCCGCAACCGACGCGCGCTCCACCTCGTCTACGGCGAGGGCGTGGCGGTGCTCGCATCGGTCGCTCTGCTCAACCAGTCTTACGCGCTGCTCGCGGAGGCGGCGCGCGTCTGCTGCGGCCGGGAAGGGGCGGGCACGGCGCTCGTTCGCGAGGCCGCGCGCTGCGTCGGGTCGGACGGGATGGTCGGGGGACAGGTCGTAGATTTGGAGACGCGCGCGGGCGCACCGGGCGAGGATGCGCTCGCGTGCCGCGACCTCAAGACCGTGGCGCTCATGCGTCTGATGATGACCTCGGGCGCGCTCGCCTGCGGAGCGCCCGACGAGGACGCGCGCGCACTCGCCGACTTCGGCGAGTGCTTCGGGCGCGCCTACCAGATTTGCGACGACCTGCTCGACGAGACGCGCCCGAGCGAACTGACGGGCAAGCCCGCGCGACAGGACGCGCGCCACCTGCGCCCGAACGCCGTCGCGTCGCTCGGCGCGGGCGGCGCTCGACGCTTCGCCGCTCAGTTGATCGCGCGCGGCGTTTCACGGCTCTCTGAACAGTTCGGCGCGCGCGAGGAGGTGAACCTTCTCGCCGACGCGGCCTACCAACTGCTCGACGCCACGGCTGAACCGTGCGCTTCCAGAGCGGGGACGCAAGCGCGCGCGAAAGCAATCGCCTGATGCCCTTTGTCTTCTCTGTCGCCGCCGTCATCATCATGCTCGTCGCCTGCGCGCTCCTCTGCATGGCGCTCTGGAACGCGCTCGCGTGGCCGCGAATCGGCGACCGACGGGACGCGGCGTCGCCGACATCAACTCCGCGCTCCGTGTCGATACTCATACCCGCGCGCGACGAAGAGGCCAACATCGCCGCCTGCCTCGACGCCGCGCTCGCGCAAGGGCCGTGCGTGCGCGAGGTTCTCGTCTACGATGACCACTCGAAGGATCGGACGGCGCAGCTCGTAAACGAGTACGCGCGACGCGACGCCCGCGTGCGCCTCGTCGCGCCCGCGCCGCTGCCCGCCGGCTGGTGCGGGAAAACCTTCGCCTGCGCGCGGCTGGCCGAAGAGGCGCGAGGACGTTGGCTGCTCTTCCTCGACGCGGACGCGCGGCTCGACGAGAACGCCGCCGCGCTCATCGTTCGCGAGGCCGAGGCGCGCGCGGTCTCGCTGCTCTCGTGCTGGCCGCGCCTGGAGATGCGCGGCTTCTGGGAGGGCGCGCTGATGCCGCTCCTCAACTTCGTCGTCTTCACGCTCTACCCCGCGCCGCTCGCGCTCCGCCGCCGCAACGATCCGTCGCTCGGACTCGCGCACGGCTCGTGCATGCTCGCGCGCCGCGACGACTACGAACTCGTCGGCGGGCATACGGCCGTGCGCGGCGAACTCTTCGAGGACGTGCGGCTGGCGCAAGTCTGGCGCGCACGCGGGCGGCCGAGTCTTTGTCTCGACGGCCAGCGAGTCGTCGGCGTGCGAATGTACCGCTCGCTCGCGGAAATCTGGGGCGGCTTCCAGAAAAATTTCTTTCCGGCCTTCCGCCGCGCGCGGGGCTTCTGGGCGTTCCTCGCGCTGCACCTCTTCGTGTTCCTGCTTCCCTTCGCCCTTCTGCCGCTCGTGTTCTCGGCGACCGGCGGCGCGTGGGCTGTCATTGTTGCCGCCGTGTGCGTCGTCGCGACGCGCGTCGTGCTGGCGCTCAGGTTCAGACACCCGTGGTGGTCGGCGCTGCTGCATCCATTGGGTGAGACTATCCTGATCGCTTTGGGCGTCTCGTCGTGGCTGAGATGCAGGACGGGGCGCGGCGTCGAGTGGAAGGGTCGCCGCTACCGCGCGGGCGCGCAGACTTGATGCCCGGCGGCGCGCAAAGAATTGTTGGATGGCTACTTTTAAACTGAAGGAGTTAGAGAATGAGCGTCTTCGTTTCCGCCCTGTTAATCTTGTCGTCTTTCGCCGGACTCGCCTTTCCGCAAACGCCGAAAGTGCGCGCCGAAGATTTGCGCCCGCTGACGGGTGCGCAGTGGACGGGGTCACTAACTTATCTGGACTACCGCGCGAACAAGAAAGTCTCGATACCCTCGAACCTGACCGTGACGCAGTTGGCGGGCGACGAGATGTCGTGGGTCTTCGAGTATCAGTACCCGGACGAGCCGAAGGCGAACAGCAAACAGACCGTGACGCTGAGCAAGGACGGGACGGTCATCGACGGCGAGACCGTGATCGAGAGGACGAGCCTCGACGGCCGAATGCTCAGGATCGTGACGGAGCAGACCGGAAAAGATAACGACAAAGACGCGCTGTTCCGCTACACGTACCTGCTCGGCCCGTCGAGCTTCTCGCTCAAAAAGGAAGTCCGCCCCGAAGGCGTGGCGGAGTTCTTCGAGAGGAACCAGTACAGTTGGAAAAGGTGAGCACGACGAAGCGGCGTGCTGTCGTCGTCGGCGGTGGACTGGGAGGGTTAGCCACGGCGATCAGGCTCGCCGCGCGCGGCTGGCGCGTGACGGTCTGCGAGCAGGGCGCGACGTTCGGCGGGAAGATGAACTCGCTTGAGCGCGAGGGCTTTCGCTTCGACACCGGCCCTTCGCTCATCACGATGCCGTGGGTCTTTGAAGAGCTGTTCGCGGCGGCGGGCACGTCGCTCGCCGAGCACGTCGCGCTCGCGAGCGTCAGCCCTCTCGCCGACTACGTCTTCGCCGACGGCACGCGCTTCACCTACACCACCCAACTCCCCGAATGGCTCTCGACCGTGCGGCAGATCGAGCCGCGCGACGCCAACGGCTTCATGCGCTTCATGCGACTCGGCGCGCGTCTCTACGCGCTCTCGCAGGAGACATTCCTGCGACGCCCGCCGACCGCGCCGCCCGACCTGCGCGCGCTCAAGGCGCTCAGGCATCTGCCGCTGCGTCACGCGTGGGGCAACTACCACGCGACGGTCGCCGCGCACTTCCGCAGCCCGCAGCTGCGCCAGCTCTACGACCGCTACCCGACCTACGTCGGCTCTTCGCCCTACCGCTCGCCCGCGACTCTCGCCGTCATCCCCTACATCGAGTACGCCTATGGCGGCTGGCACGTCGCGGGCGGACTCTACCGCATCGTCGAAAGTCTCGTCTCGATTGCGCGCGGCCTCGGCGTCGCACTCCACACGGACGCGCGTGTCCAAAGCATCGAACACGAGGGCCGGCGCGTGCGCGGCGTGCGGCTCGCCGACGGAACACGGCTCGAAGCCGACGTGGTCGTGATGAATGGCGACGCTTCGACCACACACGCTCTGCTCGGCGAAGAGGGCGGCGCGGCCGGGGCTCCGACGGCGCGCTCACTCTCCGGCTTCGTGATGCTCGTCGGTCTCAGACGCAAGCTCAACACTCTCGCGCATCACACCGTCTACTTCTCTTCCAACTACGCGGCCGAGTTCTCGCAGCTCTTCGACGAGCGGCGCTTCCCCGACGACCCGACCGTCTACGTCAGCGCGCCGAGCCGCAACGATCCGCAACTCGCGCCCGCGAATGGTGAGACGCTCTTCATCATGGCTAACGCTCCCGCCGACGAACACGCGTGGGATGACCGGCAAATCGAGACGGCGCGCGCGCGCGTTTTCGAGCGGCTGTCGCAGGGAGGCTTTCCCGACATCGCCTCCGACACGGTCGTCTCCGACGTGTGGACGCCCGACCGGATCGCGCGTGACTATCTCAGCCCCGGCGGCGCTATCTACGGCACGCATTCACACGGCTGGCGGCGCGCGTTCCTGCGTCCGCCGAACAGGGAGGCGCGCATCGGCGGGCTTTACCACGTCGGCGGCAGCAGCCACCCCGGCGGCGGCACGCCCACCGTCCTGCTCTCGGCCCGGATTACCAGCGAACTCATCGGGAGGTACGACTCTTGAGCGCGCCGACGCAGCCGGAGAACATTCTTTACTCTCTGCCCCGCTGGCGACGTGCGACGCTGGCGGCCGTGGTGCCCGTCTTCATTCTGCTGTGGGTCGGCGGCGTCGCGAGCCATTGGCTCGGCAGAGAGAGCACTGATCAGGGCTGGCTCGCCTCGCTCTTTCTTCTACTCGCGGGACTGATCGTGCTGCTCGGCGCACGCACGCGCCGGGACGCGTTGGCGCTCGCCGCAGTCGCCGTGTTGGGCTTCGTGGTCGAGGCCATCGGCGTGCGCTCCGGCGTCCCCTTCGGACAGTACGTCTACACGGGCGCGCTGCAACCGCAAATGCTCGGCGTGCCGGTCGTCATGGGCCTCGCCTGGATGGCGCTCGTCGCTTTCGCTTCCGATTTCACGCGGCGCTTACGCTTGTCCCTCTGGCCCGCCGCGGCGGTCGCCGCGCTCTTCACGACGGCGTGTGATCTTGTCATCGATCCGCTCGCCGCGAACCAGTTCGGATACTGGACGTGGGCGCGCGAGGGAATCTACTACGGCATCCCCTTCACCAACTTCGTCGGCTGGTTCGTCACCAGCCTGTTTGCCTGCCGCATCATTGCGCCGCGCCAGCGGCCAAACTTCTGGGCGGGCTTCGTCGGCACGGCCATCCTCCTCTTCTTCGCTTTGATTGCGCTGGCGCACTCCCTGCTCCCCGTCGCCCTCATCGGCTTCGCGCTGTGCGCCGCCCGAATTTTTCTCCTGAGAAGATTCCAGTCAATATAAAAAGTGAGTGCCGGAATTCAAAAGAACCGGACTCCCCTTCGCCCTTGTCAGCCACGCCTAATAGTTGAGCCTCAGCCCGAACTGGAAACAGTTTGGGCCGATTCAAAACCAATCTCATCTTTGAATTTTCACTTACCTGACTTACTGCGCAACACCCACGTGCAAGACTCGCCTTGGGGGAGTCGTGAATTTTTTTACCGAAGGTCGCGTTAAACGTTGCTGTCTGACCGAAAGAATGCTAAACCCATGCTTGCAATTCGCAGCGGATGTTTAACACATTCGTTAACCCACCAATTTTGTTCATTTGGCTTTTCCCACGAACCAGCGGCGGCCCGGAGTCAGATGCACATATTTTTCGTTTTGTGACAGGGGGTGAATTATGCTCCGCGTGAGCCTCAACGCCGGTTTGTTTCTGACACTCCTCTTCGCGCTTTGCGCGGGCATCCTGATCGCCGATCACACGTCCGTCGGCGCTCAACACTCTCAGGCGCCGGGCAATAAAACCGCGCCCGACCTTCGGCGACGTGTGAACAGCGCGCAGGCGGATGAGATGGTCAGCGTTGTCATTCAGCCGAGGGCGGGATGGGGCGATGAACTCGACTCCGTCCTGCGGACTCAGGGCGCGCGCGGCCTGCGCCGCTACCACCGCCTGTCGGCCGCGGTGGTCGAACTCCCCGCGAGCGCCGTCGCGAGTCTGGCGGCCCACAGCGAAGTGGCCTACGTCTCGCTTAACCGGGAAGTCAGTTCCTTCGGCCACGTCTCACAGACGAGCGGCGCGGACGCCGTGCGCAGCGCTAACGGCGCGACGGTCGCCGGCCTCGACGGCACAGGGATAAGCATCGCCGTGCTCGACTCTGGGATGGACACCACCCACAAGGCCTTCCTCGATAAGAGCAACAACTCGCGCATCATCCTCAGCCGCGACTTCACGGGCGAGGGGCGCACCGACGACCCCTTCGGCCACGGCACCCACGTCGCCTCCATCGCCGCCGGCAACGGGCGCATCTCGAACGGTCAATACACGGGGGTCGCGCCCAACGCCAATCTCATCAACCTGCGTGTGCTCAACTCGCAGGGGACGGGCAGCGTCGCCGGACTGCTGGAGGCGCTCGACTGGGTGCTGGTTAACCACGCCGCATACGGCATCAGGGTCGTCAGCATGAGCCTCGGCGGGCCTGCCGTTGACTCCTACAGGCACGACCCCGTCTGCCGCGCCGTGCGCCGCCTGGTGGACGCCGGCGTGGTCGTCCTCGCGGCAGCGGGTAACAACGGCAAGGACAGCCAAGGCCAGAAGGTCTACGGTCAGGTCCACTCGCCCGGCAACGAGCCTTCGGCGATCACCGTCGGCGCGTCGAACTCATTCGGCACCGACGCGCGGGGCGACGACGTCGTGACCAGCTACAGCTCGCGCGGCCCCACGCGCAGCTTCTGGGCCGACGCCGACGGCGTCAGGCATTACGACAACCTCATCAAACCGGACCTCGTCGCCCCCGGCAACAAACTGGTCTACGCGCAGGCCCTCAATAACCGCCTCGTCGCCAACAACCCCTCGCTCGACGCCGGGGTAAGCCCGGTTGACGGCCGCAAGATGATGTACCTGAACGGCTCGTCGATGGCCACGCCGGTCGCGGCCGGCGCCGCGGCGATGCTCCTGCAAGCCAATCCCTCCCTGACGCCCAATCTCGTCAAGATGCTTTTGATGTACACCGCGCAGCCGCTCGCCGGCTTCAACATGTTCGAGCAGGGCGCGGGGCAGTTGAACGTCGAGGGGGCCGTGCGTCTGGCCCGCCTCGTCCGCACCGACTTGACGGCGGCCACGCCCCTCGGCGATCCGCTGCTCACCGCCCCCGAGGCCCCCGCCGCGCAGACGACCATCGCCGGCCACACCTTCGCGTGGGCGCGCGGCGGCATCCTCGGTCACACTTATGCCTCCGGCGCAGACCTCATCACCAAGTACCAGAAGGTGTACGGCGTCGGTTCCGTGCTCGGCGACGGCGTCATCATCGGCGACGGTGTGATTATCGGCGACACGTACCTGAGCGTTGATCAGGCGATGATGTCGAGTGGCGTCATCATCGGCGACCACGTGATGACGAGCGGCGGCGTCATCATCGGCGACGGCCTGCCCTTCCTCTCCGTCAGCCTGCTGCTCGGCGACGGCGTGATCATCGGCGACGGCGTCATCATCGGTGACGGCGTGATTATCGGCGACGGCGTGATCATCGGCGACGCCGGGTTGAGGGCGGACGCGACCTTGCAGGCACAGTCCGCGACCTCCAACGGGGACGACACCCCCTCGATGGTCATCGAGTTGGACAGCGGGGTTGATTACCTCGACTACTGATGTCGTCGGCCGTTTAGGTTGACGGTAGAGATTCCCCGATCTGAGGTGCGGCTCATGTCAGCCCCGCTTGCTTCCACAGTTCCACCGAACGACATCCGCCCGGCGGCCGAGTTCACCTCCAACGCGCTGACCGTCCAGACGCTCCGCGCGGGCGACGAGCCGGAAGTCCTGACCTTCCTCGCCCGCCGCCCCCTCTACACCGTCGTCATGGCCGGGTTCGTCTCCGACAACGGGCTTGAGAGTTCACTCAACCGCGGCGTCTTCTACGGCTGCCGCGGGCCGGAGGGCCGACTGGAGGGCGTGGCCCTGTTAGGCCACGCCACGCTGATGGAGGCACGCGCCCCTGCCGTGCTCGACGCTTTCGGGCGATTCGCACAGGCACTGCCCCGGCCGCATGTCATCATGGGCGAGCAGCAGGTGGTTGCACGCTTCTGGCGTGGCTACGCGGACGCGGGCGCGGCCCCGCGCCTGTCCTGCCGTGAGTTGCTCTTCGAGCAGCGGCGGCCGGTCGGGGGCCGCGCCGCGGTGACCGACCTGCGCCTCGCCACGCCCGACGACCTGAACGGTGTCATGGAAGTGCAGGCCCGAATGGCGTTCGAGGAGTGTGGCGTCAACCCGCTGCGGACCGACCCGGTCGGCTTCCGCGAGCGCTGCCGGCGGCGGATCGAGAAGGGGCGCGTGTGGGTGGTGTCGAGGTGCGGACGGCTGGTCTTCAAGGCCGACGCCATCGCCGACACGCCGGAGATTATCTACCTTGAAGGTGTCCACGTCCGGCCCGACAGCCGGGGCGAGGGGCTGGGGCTGGACTGTCTCTCGCAACTGGGGCGCACGTTGCTCGCGAAGTCCGCCTCCATCTGCCTCGTGGTTAAAGAGGGGCGCACGGAGGCGCAGGATTTTTACCGCAAGGCCGGGTACGAGTTCCGCTGCTATTACGACACGATCTATCCCGCGAAGTGAGGCGGGGCGGAGTGCGCCGCGGCGGGCTGCGGCGGATGTCGGAGGGAAGGGGCGAAGCGATGGGCGAAGTGAATGCGAAGAACAGGTACATGTGGGCCATCATCGCGGGGGGCGCGGGCGTGTTGGCCGTCTCGGCGTACCGCCTCAGTCCGGCGCTGCTCGACGTGAAGTTCGGCGTGCTGGCCGTCATCACCATCGTGGTCAGCTCGCGCCTCTCCAGCAAGATTCCGCGACTCAGTTCGCACATCACCGTCTCCGACACCTTCATCTTCCTCACGATGATGCTCTACGGCGGCGAGGCGGCCGTCCTGCTCGCCGCCGTCGAGGGGCTTTGCTCCTCGCTGCGCGTGAACAAGCGGCCCTTCACCACTCTCTTCAATTCGGCGGTGATGGCGTGCGCCACCTTCCTCACGGTCACGACCCTGCGCCTGCTCTTCGGCAGCATCCGCGAGTTGTCGCACGAGGGCTACACCCCCCTGTTCGTCGTCGCCGTCTGCGTCATGGCGCTGGCGCAGTACGTCTTCAACTCCGGTTTGGTCTCGGTGCTCGCCGCCTACAAGATCGACCGGCCCTTCTGGCACACGTGGCGGAACTATTATCTGTGGAGTTCCATCACCTATTTCGCCGGGGCGTCGGCCGCCGGAATCATCGCCAAGCTGATCACCGAGGTCGGCTTCTACGCCGTCATCATCACCACGCCCATCGTCGCCATCATCTTCTTCACCTACGAGACGTACCGGAATAACATCGAGGCCTCGGCCGCGCAGACCGCGCAGGCCGAACGCCACGTCGAAGAACTCTCGCTCCACCTCGCGGAGCGCGAGCAGGCCGAGAAGGAGCGCGACCGCCTGCTCGTGCGCGAGCAGGCGGCGCGCGCCGAGGCCGAGCGGGCCAACCGCATGAAGGACGAGTTCCTCGCCACGCTCTCGCACGAGCTGCGCACGCCGCTCACCTCCATCGTCGGCTGGACGGACTTGCTGCGCTCCGACAAGCTCGACCCGGCGACCAGAATCATGGCGCTGACGACGATTGAACGCAGCGCTCTCACTCAGGTGCAGCTCATCAACGAGCTGCTCGACGTGTCGCGCATCATCACGGGAAAGCTCCTGCTCGACATTCAGGAGGTCGATCTCGCGACGGTCGCCGCGGCCGCGGTCGAAGTCATGCGCCCGGCGGCCGTCGCCAAAGGCATCACCCTCGTGCAGAGCTGCGCGCCGGGCGCCGAACTGGTCAGCGGTGACGCGGCCCGCCTCCAGCAGGTGGTCTGGAACCTCGTGGCGAACGCCGTCAAGTTCACGCCCAGCGGCGGGCGCGTCGAGGTGCGGGTCGAGCGGTCGGTGACGCACGTCGTGCTCACGGTGAGCGACACCGGGGCCGGCATCAGCCCCGAGTTCCTGCCACACGTCTTCGAGCGCTTCCGCCAGGCCGACAGCACCACCACCCGCACGCACGGCGGCTTGGGCCTCGGCCTCGCCATCGTCCGTCACCTCGCGGAGATGCACGGCGGGATGGTCCACGCCGAGAGCCCCGGCGAAAACATGGGGGCGACTTTTTACGTGAGTCTCCCGCCGGCGGCCATCGAAACAGAGGGGCGGAACGCGCGGCGCGTGCGCCGGCAGGACGGCCTCGCCGGGGCGGCGGCCGGACGGCCCATCCTCGACGGGGTTCGCGTCCTCGTCATCGACGACGAGCGCGACGCGCGTCAGGTGATCAGTGCCGTCCTCACGCATTCGGGGGCCGAAGTGCATGTCTGCGACTCTGCCAGCGACGCCCTGAAGGAGTTGGAAGGGTGGACGCCTGACGTGATCATGAGCGACATCAGCATGCCCGGCGAGGACGGCTATGACCTGCTGCGGAAAGTGCGGAGCCTTCCCGGCGAGCGCGTGCGGAGCATCCCGGCGGCAGCCCTGACGGCCTATGCGCGCGACGAAGATCGCGAGCGCGCCCTGGCCGCCGGCTTCCAGAAACACATCGCCAAGCCAGTGCGCTCGGCCGAGCTGGTGGGCCTCGTCGCCGACCTCGCGCGAATCTGATTTGCAAACCAGATGAGCTGTCCCCGTGGCGGACACTCACAACACAGAGACCGGGGGGATGTTTTGCCTGGCGGGCAAAACATCCCCCCGGTCTCTGTGTTTAGCCGAACTGTTTCCAGCTCGGCCCAATTCAAAACTGACTCTACCCTTGAGAGTTCATTAATCGCGGCCCTCTCCTTGATTGAAGCGGGTGGCCCTTTCGCCGTCCGTTAATCCTCCTTAACCTTCGGGTGACGAACGGTTGGCACGCTCGCCCGTGAAGCTCAGGCGGGACATCCAACCCTCCGCCCTGAATTCATCACTCATTAAGCGCATGGACAGTAACGACTTCACCACCAAGGCTGACCAGCAACTGGTCGAGAAGTTCATGCGGACTAAAGACGAAACAACGTTCAGAGAACTCTATCGCCGCCACACCCCGTACCTTTACCTGTTGGCGCTGCGTCTGGTCGGCGGCGCGGTAAGCGAAGCGCAGGACGCCGTTCAGGACACTTGGCTCCGCGCCTGCAAGACGTTGTCCGGGTTCGCGTGGCGGTCGAGTCTGCGGACATGGCTGGCGGGCATTCTCATCAACCGCGTGCGCGAGATGAACCGTGAGAGCGTGCGCCGAAACGAAGAAGAACTGCCTGAGGAATTTTCGCTCCCTGGGCCAGCGCGGGCGAGCGAGCATGTGGACCTCGAGCAGTCCATCGCCCGCCTGCCGGCCGGCTACCGGCTCGTGCTCGTGCTTCACGACGTGGAAGGTTACACGCACGAAGAGATTGGGGCCCGGTTGGAGATCAGCGCCGGCACGTCGAAGAGCCAACTCCACCACGCGCGAAAGGCTCTGCGCGCCGCGTTTCAAGGCAAGTGAGGTTCCGAGATGAGTCAGGAATTTGAAGACGAGCTGAGCGCGGAAGAACGTCGGGCGCTCGACGCTCTGGTGCGGGAGAAGACGGCGCTGCCACTTCTGGAAGAGCGTGTCGTCGGGGCGCTCAAACGGGCGGAGTTGCTTCGCCCCGCTAAGAGTATCCGGGGCCTTCGCGCGCCCCGCGTCGGGCTGGCCGTCGCGGCGTCCTTGTTGTTCTTCGTGCTGGGCACGCTGGCCGGCGCGCGCTGGGGCGCTGGGGCGCCGGAGAGAAAGACCGGCGTGGGGGAGTTCATGCTGGTGCTGCGCTCCGCCGCGGGGCAGTCGCAGCCCGACGCCCCCGACGAGGTCAGGCGCAGAGTCGGCGAGTACGGCAAGTGGGCGGGACGGCTGAGGCAGCAGGGCGTGCGCGTTGACGGCGAGAAGCTCAGGCGCGAGGCGCGCATTCTGCGTGCTGCCGACGGGAGCGCTGCGGTCTCCGAAGAACGTTCCGAGGCGAGCCAAGACGCCATCGCCGGCTACTTCCTAATCGAAGCCCAGAATTATGAGCAGGCCGTCAAGGTCGCCGAAGGGTGTCCCCACCTGAAGTATGGGGGGACAATCGAGATTCGGCAGATTGATCGGTTTTGAAAACTCGCGCCCGGCGCGAAGCCTAAGGAGGAATGGAATGAAAGTGCTGGCTCATCTCGCGTCCGTCCTGCTGCTCGTCGGCACGGGCGGCTTCGTTAACAACCCTCCCGCCGCGAAGGCGGAGCTTAATGCGGGTGTGAGCGAATCTTTCATCCGCACCTTTGGCGTGAAGATCAACGTCGAAGACATGGAGAAAGCCCTCGCCTTCTACAACGGCAAGCTCGGTTTTGAAGTCGAAGACCGGCGCGGCTATCCCGATGAAGTGAAGCTGGCATCCGGCGGCCGGGAAAAAATCATCCTCAACCGCGTGAAGAAGCTCAGGCCGCTCGTCCCCAACGATGCGCGGCTCACCTTCACGCTGCAAGTCAACGACCTCGACCAGGCCATCCGCAGGCTGAAAGCGCTCGGGGTAGAGTTCGCCGAAACGGAAAAACGTAAAGAGGCCGTGGGCGACGCCATCTCCATCCGCGACCCGTTCGGCAGACCCATTTCGATGATGCACCAGACCGTCGTCAAGGTCGAGCCGTTCAAAGAGCCGAGGGTTTACAACTTCGGCTTCCTCGTCCCCGACATGGGCGTCGGCAGAGATTTTTACACGAACAAGCTCGGCTTCGTCGTCCGCAGCGAAAAATACTTGCCGCTCGATCTGCCGCTCGGACACCCAGACGCAACCTTCGCCTTCATGCTCCACGTCCGCCCCGGCGTTCGCCCCGTGAAGAGCGCCTACCCGGAGGCCGCGCCGTTTCTGACGATGGTCTTCGAGACCGCCGATCTGCCGCAGACGCTCGAAGGGCTGAGGCGGAAGCAGGTCAACGTGGTCGCCGTCAAAGATTCTCAGCAGGGCCGGGTCGTCGTTCTCGAAGACCCCTTCGGGAACGTCTCGGAGATCGTCGAGGCGCGCAAGTGAATCCACTGGCGTCGGCGATTTCGTCTCGACGCGCATCGCTTCGAGTAGGGCCGCGAAGACAAGGGGGTAGTTACCGACCGGCTCGGCCGAGTAACCTTCGCCGGAGCTAGGAAAGGGCGCGCCACTTCGTGTGGCGCGCCCTTTCGGTTAGAGATCACTCAGAGCGATAATTTAATTGACTTTTTAGGGTGGGGACGATAATCTCCGCGCCTTCACAACGGCGGGCCGGCGCCCAAAGCCTCATAAACGGCCCGTTAAACCGGTTACAAGCGGTTAGTTCAATTATTCTGTAGTACTCACCGCGATAACCTTTTTTGCCCCGCAATGGTTGTCACACTAGGCCAGCGCGAGCCTGACCGGGAACCGGCGAAGTCTTATCCCGCGGTCAGCGTCTCACCTGACCGGCGGGCTGTGTTAGCTCTTTAACCCGACAGGAGCGCCCCGAAGACCGACCACCACACGAGTTCTCCCTAACCCTCCGTCGAATTAATTTCCACACAGAGAGGTTGCTCCGTACTTGTAGGGGCTGGGAAACCTCAGGCGCCCACTGCCGGGAGTCAGAAGAGGCATAGACTATGAGACCCCTCGACTCCTCGACGGCGAGGCCGCGCCCCGGCGGCCGCCGGCCACGCGTCGCCGGCAAGTTCCTCTACGCGGGCGACCAGAAGCTCTACGTCCGCGGCGTCACCTACGGCACGTTCCGCCCCGGCCCCGACGGGCGCGAGCGGTTCGACCCCCAGCAGGTCGCGCGCGACTTCGCGCAGATGCGCGAGGCGGGCGCCAACGCCCTGCGCACCTACACTGTCCCCCCGCGCTGGCTCCTCGACGCGGCCCACGCCCACGGCCTTTACGTCATGGTCGGCCTGCCCTGGGAGCAGCACGTCGCCTTCCTCGACCTGCCGGGCCGCGCGCGCGACATCGAGCGGCGGGTGCGCGAGATGGTGCGCGAGTGCGCGGACCATCCGGCCGTACTCTGCTACACAATCGGCAACGAGATTCCGTCGCCGGTCGTGCGCTGGCTCGGCGCGGCGCGAGTCGAGCGGTTCCTGCGCCGCCTCTACAAGGCGGTCAAGAAGGAGGACGCGGGCGCGCTCGTCACCTACGTCAACTACCCCTCGACCGAATACCTCGACCTCTCCTTCGCAGACTTCTTCTGCTTCAACGTCTACCTCGAATCCGAGGAGCGTCTGGACGCCTACCTCGCGCGACTCCACAACCTCGCGGGCGACCGCCCCCTCGTGATGGCCGAGATCGGCCTCGACAGCCGCCGCAACGGCGAGGGCGCGCAGGCCGAGACCCTCGCTTGGCAGGTGCGCACCTGCTTCGCCGCGGGGTGCGCCGGCGCGTTCGTCTTCGCGTGGACGGACGAGTGGTGGCGCGGCGGCCACGACATAGAGGACTGGGACTTCGGGCTCGTCACGCGCGACCGGAGGCCGAAGCCCGCGCTCGCGGCGGTCGCGCGAGCCTTCGACGAAGTGCCGTTCGCGCCCGGCGGCGCGTGGCCGCGCGTCTCGGTCGTCGTCTGTAGCTACAACGGCGAGCGCACCATCCGCGACTGCCTCGAAGGGCTGGCGGAGATCGACTACCCGAACTTCGAGACCATCGTCGTCAACGACGGCTCGACCGACCGCACGCCGCGCATCGCCGGCGAGTACGACGTGCGTCTCATCAGCACGCACAACCGCGGCCTGTCGGCCGCGCGCAATACCGGCGCGGAGGCCGCTAACGGCGAGATTATCGCCTACACGGACGACGACGCGCGGCCCGACCCTCACTGGCTCTACTACCTCGCGCACTCGTTCCGGCGTTACGGCTTCGCCGCCGTCGGCGGGCCGAACCTCGCGCCGGCCGGCGACGGACTCGTCGCCGACTGCGTCGCCAACGCGCCGGGCGGCCCCGTCCACGTGCTCCTCTCCGACCGCGTGGCCGAGCACATCCCGGGCTGCAACATGGCCTTCCGCCGCGAGGTCGTGCAGGAGGTCGGCGGCTTCGACCCGGCGTACCGCGTCGCGGGCGACGACGTTGACCTGTGCTGGCGCGTGCAACGGGCGGGCGGCACGCTCGGCTTCCACCCGGCCGCGTTGGTCTGGCACCACCGGCGCAACTCGGTTCGGACTTACTGGCGGCAGCAGTGGGGCTACGGGAAGGCCGAGGCGCTGCTGGAGGAGAAGTGGCCGGAGAAGTACAACGCGGCCGGGCACCTGACGTGGGGCGGGCGACTCTATGGCAAGGGGCTGACACGCGCCCTGCTCTTCCGGCGCGGGCGCGTCTATCAGGGGACGTGGGGGGCGGGACTGTTCCAGTCGGTCTACGAGCCCGCCGCGGGCACGCTCCGCTCGCTGCCGCTCATGCCCGAGTGGTTCCTCGTCGTCTTCACGCTCGCGGCGCTCGCGTCGTTCGGCCTCGTGTGGACGCCGATGCTCGCGGCCGCGCCTCTCTTTGCGCTCGCGCTCGCCGCGCCAATCGCGCAGGCCGTACTGAGCGCGCGCCGCGCGCAGTTCACGGGCGCCCCGGAGACGCGCGGCGCGCTTCTCAAACTTCAACTTCTGACCGCCACGCTGCACCTGATGCAGCCGGTGGCGCGTCTGTTGGGCCGCCTGCGCTGGGGCCTGACGCCGTGGCGGCGGAGGGGCGTCGGCGGCTTCGCCGCGCCGCGCGCGCGTCTGACGAGCGTGTGGAGCGAGACGTGGCGCGGGAGCGAGGAGCGTCTGCGCGACGTTGAAGCGACCTTGCGCGCGGGCGGCGCGACGGTGCTGCGCGGCGGCGACTTTGACGCCTGGGATTTGGAGGTGCGCGGCGGACTCTTCGGCGGCGCGCGCGCTCTCACGGCCGTCGAGGAGCACGGCGCGGGGCGGCAGCTCGTGCGCGCACGCTCTTGGCCCCGCGTCTCGCCGCTGTGGCTCGCAATCACTTTACTCTTCGCGGCGCTCGCGTGCGCCGCGGCGTGGGAGGGCGCGCAGACGGCCGCGCTCGCCTTCGCACTCTCCGCCCTCTTCGTCGCGGCGCGCATCGTCCTTGAGTCCGGCGCGGCGATGGCGACGATGCTCGATGCGTTCGTGAGGCCGGCCGCGGCGGAGCGCGAGAGGCACGCGCGAGCGCGCGAGGTGTTGAAGGTGACGCCTGCGGCGCCGGGGACGCTGGCCGCGGCCCCGGCCGCATTGCGAGCGGAGGCGGCTGTCGAGGTCGGGCGTGTCCCTCCGTCCGTGTCCGAAGTGGTCGCGCAGTTCGAGGCGGAAGGTTGACGGGTTCACACGGCCTTGAGCATCCATGAGCTTTAGCGGCGAAGGACAAGACGCCACGCACTCAACTTGTTTTCACGATTCACGATTCACGATTCACGAACCCATGAGCGAGCGTCTGACATACCGGCTGCTTTGCGAAGACGACCTGCCGGGCCTGCTGCGGCTGTGGGAGGGGGCGGGGTGGGGCGTGCTCACGCCCGAGCAGTGGCGCGCGTGGTTCGTCGAGGGTCCGCAGGGGCCTTCGCTCGTGACGGTGGGCGTGGACGAGCGCGGCGAGGTGGCGGCGCAGGAGATGTTCGCGCCGGCGCGCGCGGTGGTAGGCGGGCGCGAGGTGCGCGCGCTCAGGTTATCGGCCCCCATCCTGCGCGAGGAATTGCGCGGGCGCTCGCTCAAGAACGCGGAACACCCGATCATCGGCCTCTTAAAGGTGTCGATGTCGGCGGCGGCCGAGCAAGGATTCGCGGTTGTCTATTCGCTGCCGGAATACGCGTGGCTGCCCGTCTTCCGACGCCTCCCGAGCTACGGCATCAAGCCCTTCGCAGAGGCCGTCTACGCGTGCGCGTCGCTGCCCTTCGAGGCCGCGCGCTCCACCCCTGTGAGAAGCGCCGCGGCGGGTCTTGAGGCGCGCGCCGTCGAGGAGTTCGGCGAGGAATTCGAGGAGCTTTGGCGGGAGGCGAAGTCGAGTTTTCCGATTGACTGCGGCGTGGTGCGCGACAAGTCATGGCTCGCTTTCCGCAATTCGGGTCGCATCGCGGTCGAGGTGCGCGCCGCGTCTGACGGCAGGCTCGTCGGCTACTCGGCGACGAAGCGGGCGACGGGCCTGCTCGCCGACCTGCTCGCGCGCGAGCCCGCGGAGTTGAAGCTGGTAGTCGCCGCCACGCTCTGCTGGCTCGAAGCGGAGCGCGTCCGATCCGTGCCTGAAGGTTTGACGCACCTGAAGGTCATGCGGACGCCGGCGCTCGCGCCCGCGCTTGACGCGCTCGGGTTCGAGCCGTCCGACTACAGGTTCGCCTTCACGTGCAACTCGTTCGATCCGTCGCTCACGCTCGAAGAGATTGCGCCTGAGCGTTGGTACGTCCTGCCCGGTGATTGAGGAGGTTCGCTTGGTTCTCGCTTACAGGCTCGTGCGGGAGGACGACTTCCCTGAAGTGCAGCGCCTCTGGAAGGAGGAGGCCGGCTGGGGGACTTTCGCCGAGGAGATGTGGCGGCGCTACGTCGTCGAGGCGCCGTTCGGCGGGGTTTCGGGGACGGTGGCGACGGACACGGACACGGGCCGCATCGTCGGTCAGTTCGCCTTCGTGCCGTCGCTCGTCTCGGTGGACGGGCGCGAGGTGCGGGCCTTCCGGCCCGGCGCCCCCGTGATCGCGCGCGGGCTTCGCTTCCGCAGCGCGAACCCGTTCAGCCACCCCATCGTGGCGATGTATAAGTTCGCGGTCAAGGCGTTGCGCGAGCGCGGCGATGGCCTCATCTACATGGTGCCGGACAGGCGTTGGGCGCGACTCTTCAAGATGTTCCCGTTCCTTCAGACCGGCTCGTTCCCGCTCTGGCGACTCGCTCTCCCGACGCCCGCGCCGCTCCCGCTCGGCGAGGGCTTCACGTCGGCGCCGCTCCGCGAGTGGGACGCGCGGGTTGATCGCCTGTGGGCGGATTGGCGAAAATTTCACGGCTGCATGGTCGTGCGCGACTCGCGCACGATGCCGTGGAAGCTGGGCGACTCGCGGCACGAACTGGTCGCCGTCGAGCGCGGCGGCGAGCTGGTGGGCTTGTCGGCTTCGCGCCGCCGCAAGGGCGAGGAGCAGTGGCTCGTCTGCGACCTACTCGCGGCCGACACGGGCGAAGCCTTGCGCGCCACCCTCGCCGCCACCGCTAACCTCGCGCACGCGAAGGCGCTCGAATCCGCCGCGACGGAGAAGCCGATACGCAAGATGACCGTGCTCGTCACGCCCCCGATGGAGGCGGCCGTGCGCGGCCTCGGATTCGCGCGCGACGATTACGATTTCCCGCTCGTCGTCCACGTCCTCGACCGGTCGCTCAAGAGTGATGTTCACCCCTCGCGCTGGTTCGTCAGCGCGAACGACTGAAACGACTATGGCCCTCAAACTCGAATTTTATGAGGTGGCCGATCTGCCCGGCCTTGAGCAGCTCTGGCGCGAGGAGACGGACTGGGGCGACGAGGTGCTGCGGCGGCTCCACGAGTGGTTCATGGCGGCGCCGTTCGGCCCGCCCCGCATTGTCGTCGCGCATGAGGCGGGATCGAACGAAATCGTCGGGCAGTTCCGCTTCATGCCGACGCGCGTCTCGGTGGATGGCCGGGAGGTGCGCGCCACGCGCCCCTTCGGCACCATCATCACCGACCGTATGCGCGCGGCGGTCGAGAGCACGAACCCTCTTGAGCAGCCCGCGGCGGCGATGTACGTCCGCGCCGTCGAGGAGCTGCGGGCGCGCGGCGACCAGCTCATCTATATGGTCCCCGACCCGCGCTGGGTGCGTATGTTCAGGATGTTCCCCTTCCTTCAAAGCGGCTCGTTCCCACTGTGGAGCCTGCCCGTGCCGCTCGCGGGCGGGCCGCTCCCGCTCGGCCAAGGGTACACGTCGGGGCCGCTCGCGGCTTGGGATGACGGGCGCACAGACCGCCTGTGGAACGCCGCGCGGCGACAGTACGGCTGCATGCTCGTGCGCGACGCGCAGACGCTGCGCTGGAAGCTCGCGAACGCGAACCACACGGTGACGGCCGTCGAGCGCGGCGGCGAGCTGGCCGCCCTCGTCGCCTCGCGCGCGAAGGGCGACCGCCAGTGGCTCCTCTGCGACCTGCTTGCCGCGGACGACGGCGAAGCACTGCGCGCCGCGCTCGCCGCGGCCGCCAACGTCGCACATGCCGAGGCGCTCGCACGCACGGGCGCGCAGGAGATTCGTAAAGTGGCCGTGCTCGCAACGCCCTCGATGGAGCCTGTCCTGCGCGACCTCGGATTCGCGCGCGATGATTACGACTTCCCGCTCGTCGTCCATGTCCTCGACGACACCCTGCGGGCCGAAGACTTCAACCCTTCACGCTGGTACGTGAGCGCGAACGACTGAGCGCGCGGGCGCGGAAATTTTTCGGAGGCGGAGACGGCGATGCCGAAGTACAGCACAGAGATTTCACACGGGCTCGGGCAGGCGGAGGCGTTGGCGCGTCTGAAGTCCATGACCGAGCAGGCCGGACGCGTCTCCGACCTGAAGGGCACTTGGAGCGAAAACACTTTCGAGTTCTCCGTCACGACGCAGGGCATCGGCCTCCGCGGCACGCTCCGCGTCGAGGCCGACGCGCTCAAGTTCGACGGCCGCCTGCCGCTCATCGCCATGCCGTTCAGGAATTGGATTCCGCGCGTGCTAAAGAAGGGGCTCGCGCAGGCGGGGACAAGCGTTCGGGAGGCCGCCGCCCCTTCCCCCGCCGAAGCGGACGCGCGGGTCGGCGCCGAGCCGGACGCACCCGCCGTCCTCTTCCTGCACATCCCGAAGGCCGGCGGGCAGACGCTCGGCGAGTACGTCTACAACCACTGCCGGGACGCCGAGGCGCGCGCCGCTTCCGTTGCCGACACGCTCGACGCGGGCGTCGCCTACCTCAACTACGGCTTTCTCAAGGAGCCGGGCCTCGTCGTCCCCGAGCACGTCCGACGGCTGCTCGGGCGGCGCGACCTGCGGGCCGTCATCGGCCACTTCTGTTTCGGCCTCCACGAGCACGTCGCGCGTCCGCACGTTTACGTCACGCTCTTGCGCGACCCCGTCGAGCGCGTCGTCTCGCTCTACCATTACGCGAAGCTGCACGAGACGATGGGCCTCGAAGAGTTCGTCGGCTCGCCGCCCTTCAAAGAGGTGGACAACGACCAGACGCGCCGCCTCGCGGGCGTTGACCCGCCGCTCGGCCGTCTCACGCGCGACGCCCTCGACGCGGCGAAAGAGAATCTGCGGAGCCACTTCGCCGTCGCCGGCACAATCGAGCGGTTCGACGAGACCCTCGCGCTCCTCCGTCTGAAACTCGGCTGGACGCGCGAGGTCGTCTCCTACCCGCGCAACGTCAATAGCAAGCGCCCGGCCGTAGCCTCCTTCCCGCGCGAGACAATCGAGGCGGTGCGCGCGCGCAACGAGCTTGACCTTGAGCTGTGGCAATACGCGTCGCGACTGATGGACGAGGCGATAGCCGACACGGGCGAGAAGTTCGCCGACGAGTTGGAAAGATACGGAGCGTTGAAGGGCGCATGAGCGAGAAACTGCGCATCGTCGTCGGCGGTTACGTGGGCCTGCTCCCGGCGGGGGGAGTGACGTGGGACTACGTGCAATACCCCGCGGGGTTCGCCGCGCTCGGCCACGACGTTTACTACGTCGAGGACACGCGGCTGTGGCCGATTTATCAGCCCGAGGGGAGCGACTGGGGCGACGCCTCCGCCTCGGTCGCGCACCTGCGGCGCGTGATGGACGCCTTCGACCTCCCGTCACGCTGGGCCTACCGCGACGAGGCATCGGGCCGCATCTTCGGCATGAGTGAGGAAAAACTTCGAGAGGTCTGCCGCACGGCGGATGTGTTCGTCAACGTCTCCTGCTCGACCTACATGCGCGAAGAGTACCGGCGCATCCCCGCGCGCGCGCTCATAGATTCCGACCCGATGTTCACGCAGATTCAATACCTGTCGCAGCAGATGTTCACGCCGGGCGAGCCCACCCAGCGCGACCTCGTTGACGCGCACAACTTCCATTTCACCTTCGGCGAGAACATCGGCCAAGAAGATTGCTCCGTGCCCGACTGCGGTATCGAGTGGCGGCCCACACGTCAGCCCGTCTGCCTCCAACACTGGCGCGCGACGCCCCCGCACTCGGGCGCAGTCAACGATGAGGGCGCGGCCTACACAACCCTGATGAACTGGACGGCCGCGCGCCCGCTTCAACACGACGGCGAGACGTGGGGGCAGAAGGACGTGGAGTTCCGCCGCTTCCTTCATCTTCCTTCGCTCGCGCCCGAAGTGACGCTCGCCGTCGCGGTCGGGCAGACGGGCGGGACGGGCGAGCCTTTCCCCGCCGCCGAGGCGCGCGCCGCTGGCTGGCGCGTGCTCGACCCCGAAGTGTGCGCGCCCGAGTGGCGCTCTTACCGCGACTTCATCGAGGCTTCGCGCGGCGAGTTCTCCGTCGCAAAGGAGACTTACGTGAAGGCGCGGACGGGCTGGTTCTCGTGCCGCTCGGCCTGCTACCTCGCGTCGGGGCGCGCCGTCGTCACGCAGGACACGGGATGGTCGAAGTTCCTGTCATCAAGTGAAGGGCTGCTGGCCTTCGACACGCCGGAGGGGGCGGGCGACGCGCTGCGCCGCGTCGAGGCCGACCCCGCCCGCCATTCCGCGGCGGCGCGCGCCGTCGCCGAAGAGCACTTCGACTCGTCGCGCGTCCTTTCGTCGCTACTAGCGGAGATGGGCGGCTGACCGTACGAACAAGGAAGGAGTTCGACTGACGTGCCGGAAGCAATCGAACAGAGAGTGATGAAGGCCATCGCCGCGACGGCCCACGCGCCAATCGAGCAGGTCACGCCCGAGACGACTTTCGAGGAGTTGGGGATGACTTCGCTCGACGCGCTCGCGCTCATCGCCGACCTCGAAGAAGAGTTCCGTATAGAGATTCCGAACGAAGACGCGCTGTCCTTGCGCGACGTGCGGCAGGCCGTCGCGTGCGTGCGCGCGCTGCTGCCGGAAGCTTCAGGCCCGGAAGCGAGGCCGTCGTGAGCGCGCCGCGCCGGGTCGTCATAACGGGCATGGGCGCCGTCACGGCGCTCGGCCGCAACGTCGCTGAGTTCTGGGACGCGCTCGCGGCGGGGCGTTCAGGCATCCGCCCGCTCGAAACCGTTGACCGCTCACGCCTGCGCTTCGAGAACGGCGCCGAGGTGCGCGGCTACGACCCGGCCGGGCACTTCTCGGACAAGGAACTCGACCTGCTCGACCGCTTCGCGCAGTTCGGCCTCGTCGCCGCGCGCGAGGCCGTCAAAGACGCGGGCGTCGAGTGGACGCGAGACTTGCGCGAGCGCACATGCGTCGTCACGGGCTCGTGCCTTGGCGGGAAGATTTCGGAGGACGAGGCGTTCGGCGGCTTCTACGCCGAGGGCCGGCGCGCGCACCCGCTGGCGATTCCGCGCGCGATGTCGAATGCCGCGGCCAGCCACATCTCGATGGAGTTCGGAATCCTCGGGCCGACCTACAACGTCTCGACGGCCTGCGCCTCGGCGACGCACGCCATCGGGCAGGCGTTCGCGCTCGTCCGTTCGGGCGCGGCCGAGTTGGCCCTAACGGGCGGGTGCGAAGCGCCCTTCGCGCTCGGCCATCTGAAGAAGTGGGAGGCGCTCAGGGTCGTTGCGCCCGACACATGCCGCCCGTTCTCGAAGGACAGGCGAGGCATGATTCTCGGTGAAGGCGGCGCGATGCTCGTGCTCGAACCGCTGGACGCGGCGCTCGCGCGCGGCGCCCGCGTCCACGCCGAAGTCGTCGGCTTCGGCATGTCAGCCGACGCGCACCACGTCACGCAGCCCTTGGCCGAGGGCGCGGCGCGCGCCGTGGCGGCGGCGTTGCGCGACGCGGACGTGAGGCCCGAACAGGTCGGATACGTCAACGCGCACGGCACGGCGACGGCCGCGAACGACCCCGCCGAGACCGAGGCGCTGCGGCTCGTCTTCCGCGAGCACGCCGCGCGCCTCGCCGTCAGCTCCACGAAGTCCATGCACGGGCACGCCCTCGGCGCGGCGGGCGCGATTGAAGCCGTGGCGACGGCCCTCGCGCTGCGAGAAAAACTTCTGCCGCCGACGGCGAACTACTCGGAGCCAGACCCGGCCTGCGACCTCGACTACATCCCGAACGAGGCGCGCGCGGCCGAAGTCGGGTACGCCGTCTCGAACTCTTTCGCCTTCGGCGGACTCAACGGAGTCCTCGTCTTGAAGAGGTGGGATTCGTGATGACCGAAGCGCGGCTCTTCCATCCGCTCACGCCGGGCGCGGAGCTTCTGGGCGACTGGTTCGCGGGGCGCATTCCCTTGAACGTCGTCGCGGGCGAAGGGACGGTCATCGACTCTTCGTTCTGCTTCAAGCACTTCTACTCGGCGCGCGAAGTGGGCTTGAAGGTCGGCGGCCGCACGACCATCTGGCGCGCCTCGCTCGCGGCCGACGAGGAGGCCGTCATCGAGATCGGCGACGAGTGTTACATCGCCAACGCCTCGCTCGTCTGTTCCGAACTTATCAGCATCGGCTCCCGCGTCATGATCGCGGGCGGCGTTACCATCGCCGACTCCGACTTCCACCCGCTCGGCCCCGCGGCGCGTCTCGCCGACACCGTCGCGCTCTCGCCCGTCGGCGACCGCAGACGGAGGCCCGCCGTCGAGACGCGGCCCGTCCGCATCGAGGACGACGTTTGGATCGGCTACAACGCGGCCGTGCTGAAGGGCGTTCGCGTCGGCGCGGGCGCGCTCGTCGCCCCCGGCGCGGTCGTCATACGCGACGTGCCGCCGGGCGCCGAGGTCGCGGGCAATCCTGCGCGGGTGGTGTGTGAGTAGATGAAAGAGAACATTCCGACAAGCCTGGCCCCTGATGTCGGCGCGCGCCGTCATCTCGAACACGACTGGTACGCGGGCGGCATCCCCGCCAACGTCCGCTTCGCCGAGGGTGTCTACGTAGATACCTCTTATGGCTTCGCCGCGTTTCACTCGGAGTGCGCCGTGGGACTCGCGCTCGGCGACGCGGCGGGCGCTTATGATCGCACCACCTTTGTCGTCGGCCCGGCGGGCCAGATTAACGTCGGCGCGTACACCGTGCTTAACGGAACTTACATCGTCTGCAACGGACGGATTGACATCGGCGCCCACTGCCTCGTCGCGTGGGGTTCTGTCCTGACGGACACCTGGGCGGACGCGGCGGCCCTGCCCGTCGCGTTGCGACGCGAGGTGCTGCGCGCGTGCGCGGCCGACCCGGCGCGGAGGCTCCCCGCCTTCGCCGAGCCGCGCGCGGTCGTGCTCGAAGATAACGTGTGGGTGGGTTTTGACGCGGTGGTGCTGCCGGGCGTGCGCGTGGGGCGCGGCTCGGTCGTGGGCTGCAAGACGGTCGTCGCGGAGGACGTGCCGCCCTATGCGGTCGTCGTCGGCTCGCCCGCGCGCGTCGTCCGCCGCCTCGACGCCGACGACACGGAGGAGGAGCGAAAGCGCGCGGTGCGCGAGTACGCGCGCTGACTTTAAAAGATGGAAAGGCGCATCTCCATAGACTTGATCGTCTGCACGTACAACAACGCCGCCCTGCTCGACAGGACGTTGGACGCGCTCGCGCGCCAGCGCGTCAGGCCCGAAGTTGATTGGGGCGTGCTCGTCGTCAACAACAATTGCACGGACGAGACGCCGGAGGTTTTGGAGAAGCACCTGCGCGCGACCCCGTTGCCGCTGCGCGTCGTCGTCGAATCTCGACAGGGATTGACGCCCGCGCGCGTCCGCGGCGTGCGCGAGACGGCGAGCGAGTGGGTCGCGTTCGTGGACGACGACTGTCTGCTCGCTGAGGATTGGGTCGAGCAGGCCGCGCGCTTCGCCGTCGAGCACCCGGAGTGCGGCGGCTTCGGCGGGCAGGTGATCCCTGAGTGGGAGACGCCGCCGCCGCCCTACGTACTCGGCAACCTCTACGCCTACGCGTGCAAGAGCCACGGCGAGAGGCCCCACCGGCGCCCGTGGCTCGCCGGGGCCGGCATGGTTGTCAGGCGCGAGGCGCTGAAGAGTTGCGGCTGGCTCGAACGGCAATTTCTCGAAGACCGCAAGGGCAGCCGGCTCGTCTCGGGCGGCGACATGGAGATCGCCCTGCGCGTCGCCGCGCGGTACGAACTCTGGCACAACCCCGCCTGCCGCCTGCGCCACTTCATCCCCGCGCGCCGCATGTCGCGCGAGTACCTGCGCCGCGTGACGCGCGGCCTCGGCGCGAGCCGTCACAACGCCGAGGCGCTGAAGTGGAAGGGATCATACGCGGGATGGCTCCTGTATTCGTCCGGCCTCTCGTTGGGCTTCGGCGCGCTTGGCCTGCTCCGGCTCGCGCGCGGACTCTTCAGTTCAGAAGTTGATTTCACGACGGCCTTCAGCCCCGCCGCCGGCTGGTGTTCGGCGATGTGGGGGATGCTGCGGATGGACGCGGCCGAGCGGGGCGAGCTTATCGGCTGCGCCGCCGCGCGCTTCGACAGGCGAGGATGAGAGCGAGCCCCATGCACGCGAGCGAAACCGAGTTCGTGACGACCACGACGACGCGCGCCGCCACGGCGCGCGAAGGCGCGGCGCCCGCGCTGACCGTCGCACTCGTTGACTGGAGCCAACTCCTCGAAGACTACCTCGACAACATCGGCGTCTCTTTCGAGTCGTTCCGCGATGAGATGACCGGCGGGTGGATGTTCGGTTACGTCGAGGCGTTGCGTCTGGCCGGGGTGCGCGCGGTTCTGTTCTGCGTCTCGGCGCGCGTCACAGAAACAGAACGCTTCACGCACGCGCCGACGGGCGCCGCCCTCCGCGTGCTCCCCGCGCCCCGCGCCTATCGGCGCTTGCGGCGGCGCGTGCTCAACCCTTACGCAACGACAGTCGAAGAGGCGGTCGGGGTGGTTGAAGGGCGCGCGCGCCGCGCGTGCTGGTCGGCGGCGAGGGAGTTGATGCCGTATCTTTCGACCCCGGTCGTCGCGCTCGCTCGCGAGTTGCGCCGCGAGCGTTGCGACGCGCTGCTCGTGCAGGACTACGAGCACGGGCGCTTCGACATTTGCCTCGCGCTGGGGCGACTGACGGGCCGGCGCGTCTACGCCACCTTTCAGGGCGGCGACTTTTCGCACGGACGACTTGAACGAGTGACGCGCCGACGCTCTTTGCGGCAGGCCGACGGCTTCGTCGTCGCGGGGCGCGGGGAGGCTGAGCGCCTGCGCGAGCGTTACGGTCTGACGGACGAGAAGATCGCTCGCGTCTTCAACCCGCTCGACCTGTCGGAGTGGCGGCCGGGCGACCGCGCGGCGGCGCGAGCTGCGCTCGGCATCCCGGAGTCGGCGCGCGTTGTCGTCTGGCACGGCCGCGTAGACTTCCGGCGCAAAGGTCTCGACGTGCTGCTCGAAGCGTGGAGGCGGGTCTGCTTTGAGCGGCCTGACGGAGACTTGCGTTTGTTCCTCGTCGGCGCGGGCAACGACACGGAAGAGTTGCGCGCCGCCGTCTCGAAGGCGTCCGCCGAGGGCGTGCGCGGTCTGGTTCGGGTTGACGAATACGTTACAGGCCGCGGGCGGCTGCGCGCGTACCTGCGCGCGGCGGACGTTTACGCCTTCCCCTCGCGCCACGAAGGCTTCGCCGTCGCGCCGCTCGAAGCGATGGCCTGCGGCCTGCCCGTCGTCGCGGCCGACGCGCCCGGCGTGCCCGACCTCCTCGAAGGCGGGGAAGACTCCGGCGGCATTCTAGTCCCGCGCGGCGACGCGTCCGCCTTCGCCGCCGCCATCGTTCGCCTTCTGGACGACGAGGCGCTGCGGCTCGCGCTCGGCGCGCGGGCGCGGGCGCGCGTCGCCGGGGAGTTCGCGCTTGAGGCGGTGGGACTACGCTTGCGCGATTTTATGTTGAAAGGGGGATGCCAAGATTGACGCGGCTCGGGGCGAACGGCAAAGTTTTCGGTATCGGACTGAGCAAGACCGGCACGTCGAGTTTGACGGACGCGCTCAATCTGCTCGGCATCCCCGCCGTGCATTACCCGCACGACGAGCGCACTCTTTGCGAGCTGCGCGCGGGCCGTTACCGGCTCTCGCTCCTCAAAGAGTTTCAAGGCGTCACGGACATCCCCATCGCCCCCTTTTACGCGCAGCTCGACCGCGCCTTTCCCGGCAGCCGCTTCATCCTTACCGTGCGCGAGCGCGAGGCGTGGCTGCGCTCGTGCGAAGTCCACTGGCGGCTGATGGACGAGTGGCTCGACAACTTCCCCTACTTCAAACGCTTCCACGAGTTCGCCTGCTTGGCCGCCTACGGGACACTCCAGTTCGGCCGCGAGCGATTCGCCCGCGCCTACGACGAGCACGAGCGCGGAGTGCGTGACTATTTCCGCGAACGCCCCGGCGACCTGCTCGTCCTAGACATCTGCGGGGGCGACCGTTGGGAAAAGCTCTGCGCGTTACTCGGCCTGCCCGCGCCCGCCGTACCGTTCCCGCACGCGAACGAGTGGATGCACCTGCTGCTTGAGGCGTCGGCGGATGTGGCCCGCACCATCCCCGAGGGCGAGACCTTCATCCTCGTTGACGAGGAGGGCT
>DASVES010000493.1:0-16738 GCA_036380435.1 Pyrinomonadaceae bacterium
GACTGATGAAGCGTTGGAAGAAGATCGCGCTCGTGGTTGTGGGCCTGCTGATTCTTTCGCAGGCGCCCTTCGTCTACCGGCGCTACCGGTTGGGCCGCCTCCGCGCGGCCATCGACTCCGTCAACGCCTCGCGCGCGCCCGCGGCCGAGGGCGACCCCTTCGTCGATTACAAAGGCGTCCTCCACGTCCACTCCTCCCTCGGCGGCCACAGCACTGGCACGCTCGACGAGATCGTGCAGGCGGCGCGCATGAACGAACTCGCGTTCGTCGTGATGACCGAGCATCCGTCGAAGTACGTGGACACGGCCGCGGCGACGCTCAAGGGAACACATGAAGGCGTCCTCTACATTAACGGCAGCGAGCTGAGCGCCACGAACGACGAGCGCCTGTTCGTCGTGCCCGGCCCCGCGGTCGCCGGCCCCTCCGCGCCCGACGCGCAGGCGCTCGTCGAGCGCGCCCGCGCCGAAGGCGGCCTCGCCCTCGTCGCCTACCCCGAGAGGATTCGCGACTGGGGACTGCTGCAAGGCTTCGACGGCATCGAGGTCTACAACCTCTACACCAACTCCAAACGCATCCGTTACGGCCTGCTCTTCTTCGACGGTCTCTGGTCTTATCGCAGCCACGCCGACCTGCTGTTCTCGACCTTCTACGAGAGGCCGGACGAGAACTTGCGCCGTTGGGACGAGCTGACGGCCGCGCGCGGCCTCCGCCTGTCGGCCGTCGCCGGCAACGACGCCCACTCGAACGTCGGCCTCCGCCTCGGCGACCGCACGGGCAAGGAGTTCTTAGGCGTCAGCCTCGACCCCTACGAGCGCAGCTTCCGCGTCGTCCGCAACCATGTGCTCCTCGACAGGGCGCAGCCGCTCGCCGCCGACTCACTCGTCGCCGCCCTGCGTGCCGGGCGCAGCTACATCGCCTTCGACATCTTCGGCGACTCGACCGGCTTCCGCTTCACCGCCCACAGCCCCTCGGAGACGAAGACGATGGGCGACGAGATCGGCCTCCCGTCGGGCGGGGAGGTGCGCCTGAAGGTCAGGACGCCGGCCGCCGGGCGCGTAGTTTTTTTCAGGGACGGGCAGGTGATTCGGGAGTTCGAGGAGGGGACGGGCGCGGAGTTGGCCGTCGGCGAGAGGGGCGTCTATCGCGTCGAAATTTATCTCGAAGGCTTGCGCGACTTCCTCGGGGAGCGGAAGCCCTGGATCATCTCCAACCCGATTTACGTCAGATGAGCGCGGCAGAGCCGGGCGCCGGATACAACATCGCCCCGCACAGAGTAACGTCTAATGCCGTACCTGTGTGGGGCGCTGTGCTGAATCGAAGCCCGATTCATTTTTTGGAGGCGGTGCTTAAGACACCGGCTATCTGTAGAGAATCACGTGTTTGATTCTTCGCACGCAGACAATCCCAAGTGTGTAGGGAGGGCGCGTGTACAGCCTCCGTAAGTTGTCCAAGTGAGATGGATTTTATGCTCCCCGCGCCCGTCTGTCAATCCTCAGTTTGACCGTCTCTGAAAAATACAGCCCGCGACTCCGCAAGGCAGGCCGTTAAACACTTTTCGCTTCCCCGCCAGCGACTCGGCCGAACTTCGCCGCCACTGGAATCCTCCCCTGATTAAACGTCTGTCTCAGTTCACACGGAACGATTAGACGATTCTGGCGCGGGCCCACGTGGGTGCGCGCCTCGGGGATTTTTGTGTGCGCCTCCGACGGTTAAAAAACAGGGCCGCCATTCTAACGCTCGCGCTCGTCGTGGCGGTCGCCCCACCCTTGGCGAGCGGCGCACGCACTGCGGGGCCGCAATCCCGTCTCGTCGAACACGTCAAGCGGGCGGTCGTCGTCGTCAACTCCTACGACGAGAGGGGGCGGCTGCTCTCGCAGGGCAGCGGCTTCTTCGTCCGACAGACGCAGATCACCACCAACCTGCACGTGGTCGGCCGGGCCGCGCGCGTCGAGGTCGTCACCTTCGGCGGGCGCGTCCGCGTCGTCGAGGGCGTCGTCGCCATGGACGGCAGACGCGACCTCGCGCTGCTCCAGCTCGACGGGGCGCCGGAGGAGGTGAGGCCGCTCGTGTACGTGGAGTCAGCGCCGCCCGCGGGCGAGGAGGTCTTTGTCGTCAGCAACCCGCGCGGCTCTCTGTGGGAGGTGTCGAGGGGGACGACGCTGGATTTGCGCGAGTTCCCGGAACTCGGGCCGCTCGTCCCGTTCACGGCGGCGGTAGCGCGCGGCAGCAGCGGCGGCCCCGTCGTCGATCTGCGCGGGCGCGTCGTCGGCGTCGCCACGATGGGTCTGCTGCGAGCGTCGGGCGAGGACTTCTTCGCCGTCCCCGCCGAGCACGCCGCGCGTCTGCGAGCGCGCACACTGATGCCCTTCCCCTTGCGCAACGCCGACTGAAGCCGCCCGCTCGCCGTCCCGCGAGCGATTTACCCTTCAATCTATCCCTGACGCTCCGAAGCCAGAGCGCCCCGCCGTAATCCTCTTCCCCGTGGAGGATTTGAATCCCACGCCGGCCGTCGCTAGCCAACTTTGTTTGGCGCTGCACGCTTTCGTCGCCGGCTGTCTCATATGGTTGAGCGACCACTCTGGGGGGCGAAAGTGACGGGGAAACTGCGCCATTTTAGGGTTTCGGCCCATGGCACCGGGCTTGCTTCTAAGCCCGAGACGGCTACCAGCTTCGAAGCTTTATCGGAGGTCGGTCGGCCGCGACGGAAAGTGTTTTCGTCGGCCCCACGCCCTTTGAGGTTAGCATGACAGAGACAACCACGTTCCCCTCGATTCAGGTCGCCGCGCGCAAGATTCGGGGCGTCTCGGTGACTCCCCCGACTTCCGACTTCGAGCTGGCGCAGGCCGCCGCGGCGGGCGACATGCGCTCGTTCGAGGAGCTGTACGAGAAACATCACCGCCGCGTCTACTCGCTCTGTTTGCGCATGACGCAGAACGTCGCCGAGGCCGAAGACCTCACGCAGGAGGCGTTCATTCAGCTCTTCAAAAAGATTGGCAGCTTCCGCGGCGAGTCGGCGTTCACGACGTGGCTGCACCGCCTGACCGTCAATCAGGTGTTGATGCATTTCCGCCGGCGCAACGTCCGCATGGAGCAGACGACCGACGACGGCGACGTGCCCGTCCAGATCGTCAAGGGGACGGAAAACCCTTCAAGGATGCCCGTGATGGATCGCATCGCGCTCGACAACGCCATCGGGAAGTTGCCGCCCGGCTACCGCTCGGTCTTCGTCCTCCACGACGTTGAGGGTCACGAGCACGAGGAAATCTCGCGGCTTTTAGGCTGCTCGGTCGGCACCTCGAAGTCGCAACTGCACAAGGCCCGTATGAAGCTGCGGACGCTGCTCAAGAAGCAGAAGCCGCCGCGTATGGCGCGACGCATCAAGGTTTAAGAACCGTTTCGGTTCCGAAGGGGCGGCGCGCAGTGGCCGCCCCTTCAAAGTTTTTACAACGCTTCCCGGTTGACTTCCTCCGCTTCGACTGCTGCAAGCATCATCCTTAGTATGAAATCAAAACATACGGCCGAATAACGACTAAGGGTCAGCCCTCGAAGCGGTAAAGCCTGGAAAAATGTCGAGTTTTGCGGTAAAAGTACCGGACGCTTCCAGGGAATAATGTTTGCTTTAAGATTTGCTCGCGAAGACGATGCTCTCCCGCTAAGAGTGCTTTCTGAAGCCACCAGGGCGGCGCGGGGTCGCGCCTTTCGGACTTGGGAAACAATCCTTGCGTGCCAACTCGGCGGCCTTTGCATACATCCGGCCGCTCGCATGGCGGCATCAATCATGTTAGAAATATCCCGAGATAGCTAATTTCAACAGCGCGCTCCAGACTAACGATGACAGGAAAGAGCCGGCAGACCCTCCCAATCGACCAGCACGGCGCAGGTGCGTCCGCTCCGGCGGACTCTCGCTCGTCCGCGCCCGACAAGATTCTGTTCAACCGCGAGGTCGGACTGTTGGAGTTTCACCGGCGCGTGCTCGAAGAAGCCCTCGACGCGGGGCAGCCGCTTCTCGAACGTCTCAAGTTCCTCGCCATCTTCTCGTCGAACATGGACGAGTTCTTTATGATCCGCGTGTCGGGACTGAAGGAGGAGATCGAGCACGACGTGACCGAGCCTTCGCCCGACGGCATGACGCCGGCCGATCAGTTGCACCTCATCCGCGAGCACATCCTGCCGATGTTCGCCGAGCAGACGCGCTGCCTGCTCGAAGAAGTTTTGCCCGGCCTCAAGGAGCATGGCGTCGAAGTCGTCCCCTACAAATCTCTCACGGACGACGAACGCCGGGGGCTTGACGACTATTTCGAGAAACACGTCTATCCCGTGCTCACGCCGCAGTCGGTAGACCCGGCGCACCCTTTTCCCTACGTCTCCAGTCTCAGCCTGAACATCGGCACGATGGTGCGGCCGCTGCCCGAGCACGGCATCACCAGCTCTCTGACGGGGACGGGCGATCCGCGTTTCGCCCGCGTCAAGGTGCCGCCCGTCGTCCCGCGCCTCATCCCGGTCGGGCGCACGGGGTCGAAGTTTACATTCGCCGAGGAGTTGATCGCGGCCAACGCGCGGAAGCTCTTCCCGCGCATGCACGTCGAAGAGTTTCACGCCTTCCGCGTGACGCGCGACGCCGACATCGAGGTGCGGCAGGACGAGGCCGGCGATCTGCTGCGCGTGATGCAGCAGACGCTGCGTGAGCGCAAGTTCGGGTCGGCCGTGCGGCTGGAAGTCGCCGCGTCGATGCCGCGCCCGATGGTCGAGTACCTGACGCGTGAGCTGGGCCTCACGTCCGAGGACGTGTACGTCGTCGAGGGGCCGCTGGGCGTGCAGGACTTCATGCAGCTCTACAAGCTCGACCGTCCCGCGTTGAAGGACAAGCCGCTGGAGGCGACCACTCCCGCGCCCCTGCGCCGCGGCGGCGGGTCGTTCTTCGAGGTCATCCGCCGTCAGGACATCCTCCTGCACCACCCCTACACGTCCTACGACACGGTCGTCGATTTCATCGAGAGCGCGGCGAAGGATGCGGACGTTTTAGCCATCAAGATTTGCCTCTACCGCACGGGCCAGAAGTCGCCCATCCCCGAGGCGCTCATCGAGGCGGCCGAGCGGGGCAAGCAGGTGACGGCCGTCGTCGAACTCAAGGCGCGCTTCGACGAGGAGGCCAACATCGAATGGGCGCAGCGCCTTGAGCACGCGGGCGTCCACGTCGTCTATGGCGTGCTCGGCCTCAAGACGCACAGCAAGGTGGCGCTCGTCGTCCGCCGCGAGGGCGAGGAGCTGCGCCGCTACGTCCACATCGCCACCGGCAACTACAACCCGTTCACCTCGACCGTCTACACAGACCTCGGACTCTTGACCGCCAACGAGGAGATCGGCGCCGACGCCACCGACCTCTTCAACTTTCTGACGGGCTTCTCGCGGCAGAAGACTTACCGCCGCCTGCTCGTCGCGCCCGTGAATTTGCGCGAGGGGATGCTCGCCCTCATCGAGCGCGAGGCCGAGCACGCGCGGCAGGGACGCCCCGCGCGCATCGCCGCCAAGATCAACCGGCTGGCCGACCTTCAGATCATCCGCGCGCTCTACGCCGCCTCGCAGGCCGGCGTCACCATCGACCTCGTCGTGCGCGGCGTCTGCATGCTGCGGCCCGGCGTGCCGGGGCTGTCCGACACGGTGCGCGTGCGTAGCATCGTCGGCCGCTTCCTTGAGCATAGCCGCGTCTTCTACTTCGAGAACGGCGGCGAAGAGGAAGTCTACATCGGCAGCTCCGACTGGATGTCGCGCAACTTAGACCGCCGCGTCGAAGTCGTCACCCCCGTACTCGACCCGAGCCTGCGCCGCTACCTGAAGGACGTGGTGCTGGCGGCTTATCTGCGCGACAACGTGAAAGCGCGCGTGCTTCAGCCCGACGGCAATTACGTCCGGCTGCGCCCCGCCGCCGGCGAAGAGGGCTTCAGCAGTCAGACCCACTTCGAGGGCGCGGTGAGCATGAACATTTAGCCACGCGAGCATCCCCCGCTCGCTTCGACCGCGACTCTGCAACGCCGCGCGCCGCGCCGGCCGCTGTTTCGTCGGTCTTAAATCTCCCCCGCAAAGAGTCTCGCTTTTTTGTTTGCCGCCGGCAGTGCGAAGGCGTGCGTGAATGTTTATCGTGAATGCTTATTCGGAGGAAACAGTTATGTACACACTTGGTCAAACTCGCCGGCGCTCCGCCTTTGCGCTCGCGCTCGTTCTGGGCCTTTCGACTCTGACCGCCTCGGCCGTCCAGAAAGACGACAAGAAGAAGGAGCCGATGCCGCAGGGCACGGCCGTCCTATGGCAAGACCCCGGCGACATCTCCGCGCGCAACCTGCTCGCGGGGCCGGGGCCTGACATGAAGCCCGATTTGTCGAGCGTCACCTTCGTCAAGGACGAGATGGGCGGCTACTCGCCGAAGTTCCGCGTGACGGACGGCGCGGGCAAGACGTGGGTGGCGAAGTTTGGCAAGGAGGCGCAGCCCGAGACGGCCGCCGTGCGTCTGGCGTGGGCCGTCGGTTACGTGACGGAAGTCGCGCATCTCGTCCCGTGCGTCCAGATTAAGAATGCCCCGGAGCCGCGCAAGGAGGTCGAGCGATGCGACGGCAAGGGCTTCGCCAACGTCCGCTTCGAGGCGCGGCCCGATGAGTGGAAGCGTCTGGACAACTGGTCGTGGAAGGAGAACCCGTTCGCCGGCCAGAAGGAGTTTCAGGGTCTCATCGTGATGATGGGCCTCATCAACAACTGGGACTTGAAGGACACCAACAACAAGATCGTCTACGTGCCCGGCGCCGACTCGGCCGCCGGCGAGTTGCGCTACATCATCAGCGACCTCGGCGCGACCTTCGGCAAGACCGGCAACTTCATCACACACGACCGCAACAACCCGAAGAACTTCGCCAAGTCGAAATTCATCGAGCGCGTCGAGGGCGGTCGCGTTCGTTTCTCCTACGACGGCAAGAACACGGGCCTCTTCGACGACATCAGCGTCGAGAACGCGCGCTGGATCGGCGACCAACTCGCGCGTCTCTCCGACAAGCAGATCGAGGACGCCTTCCGCGCCGCCAACTACGCCGGCGCCGACCTCCAGACGCTCGTCGCCGAAGTGCGCTCGCGCATCAACGAACTAACGGCCCTGCCCGCGCCCGCCGCCACCGCCGGCACGCCCGGCTCCGGCACTCCCGACAAGAGGTAACAAGCAATGAGATACCCGCGCCAGATTCACAGACTCGTCTCCCTCGCCCTGCTCACAGTTCTCGCCCTCTCGTCGCTCCAGCCCGCCACGGCCGCGCCGCAGAAGGAGGCGAAGGGAAAGCAGGAGGACAGGAAAGAGAAAAAGGAGACGCCGCGCGGCGCCCCCGTCCTGTGGCGCGCGCCCGCCGACATCGTAACGCGCGACCTCTATCTGGGGCCGGGCGGCGAGTCGATGCGGCCCGACCTGCGTAAAGTCACCTTCCTCAAGGACGAGACGGGCGGCGGCTACTCGACCAAGTTTCGCGTGCGCGACGCCTCCGGCCACGAGTGGGTGGCGAAGGTCGGCAAGGAGGCGCAATCCGAGACGGCGGCCGTGCGTTTGATTTGGGCCGTCGGCTACGTGACCGAGGTCGTCTATCTCGTCCCGCGTCTCAACGTCGAGGGCAAGGGCGCGTTCGACAACGTCAGGCTCGAAGCGCGGCCCGACAGCGTCAAGCGCCTCGACGAGTGGAAGTGGGCCGACAACCCGTTCGAGGGGACGAAGGAGCTACAGGGCCTCATCGTGATGATGGCGCTCCTCAACAACTGGGACATCAAGGACACCAACAACAAGGTGCTCTACGTCCGCGATGAGGCGACGGGGCGCGGCGAGTCGCGTTACGTCGTCAGCGACCTCGGCGCCACCTTCGGGCGCGTCAAGGTGAACGTGCCCGGCGTCTGGCGGCTTCAGCGCAGCCGCAACAACCCCGAGGACTACTGGAAAGACCCGTTCCTTGAGGACGTGAAGAACGGTCAGGTCTTCTTCTTCTACAAGGGCAAGCGGCAGGACTTGTTCGACGACATTCGCATCGACGAGGCGCGCTGGATAGCGGCCCTGCTCTCGAAGCTGAGCGACCGGCAGATCAGCGACGCCTTCCGCGCCGCCAACTACACGCCGGCCGAGATACGCTCGCTGACCGAGGCCGTGCGCGCGCGCATCAACGAGTTGGCCTCCATCCGCGGCAACGCACCCTTGGCGAGTAATCCGTAGAGGGCATAAAACAGTACCGCGAGCGGAAGCCTCGCGGGTCTGGCTGAGCGAGGCTGGCCTCTCAGGATAGGCGTACCCGCTCGCTACCGCTCGCGGTACTGTTTCCGCGCCTGTGCGGTGAGTCGATTTCGGTTATACTCAGCTTCCTACGAACCAACCTCGCGCGATAAAACCATTCACCGGAGGACTGAAACTTTGTCGAGCGCGACGATCATCCGTAGACTCTGCTCCTCGCTTCTCATCATCATCCTTGCCTTCACGAGCGCCCCCCTCGCCGCGCAGGACAAGTCGAAGAACAAGAAGAAAAAGCCCACGCCGCGCGGCACGCCCGTCCTGTGGCGCGCGCCCGCCGACATCGAGTCGCGCGACCTCGCGCTCGGCCCCGGCGGCGCCGAGATGCGTCCGAACCTGCGCCGCATCACGTTCCTCAAGAAGCAGGAAGGCGGCTGGTCAACCAAGTTCCGCGTGCGCGACGCCTCGGGACGCGAGTGGGTCGCCAAGGTCGGCAAGGAAGCGCAGTCCGAGACGGCGGCCGTGCGTCTGGTGTGGGCCGCCGGCTACCTGACCGAGATCAACTACCTCGCCCCATGCGTCCGCATCGAAGGCGCGCCCGCGCCCGGCAAGGACGACGAGCAATGTGAAGGCGGGGGCTTCGCCAACGTCCGCTTCGAGGCGCGGCCGAAAGGTGTCAAGCGCCTGGACCCGTGGGAGTGGAAGAAGAACCCGTTCAAGGGGACGCGCGAGCTTCAGGGTCTCATCGTCCTGATGGGCCTCATCAACAACTGGGACTTGAAGGATACGAACAACGTCGTCCTCGCCGCGCCGGGCGCGCGGGGCCGCACCGAGCTGCAATACGTCATCAGCGACCTCGGAGCCACCTTCGGCAAGACCGGGAGCCTGCCGCTCTTCTGGCGCGTCACGCGCAGCCGCAACGACCCCGAGGGTTTTAGCAAAGACAAGTTCGTTGACGAGGTCGAGGACGGCAAGGTCAGTTTCCACTTCACGGGAAAGAACCGCGGTCTCTTCGAGGACATCACGGTGCGCGACGCCCGCTGGATCGGCGGCTGGCTCTCGCGCCTGAGTGAGCGCCAGATCGGCGACGCCTTCCGCGCCGCCAACTACGCCCCCGACGAGGTGCAAATGCTCACCGACGCCGTGCGCCGCCGCGTCGGCGAACTCACGGCCCTGCGCGGCCGGGGCGCCGAGTCCGGCGACGCCGGCGGGCGCCGGAGGTGACAGCGGCGCTCATTCGAGTCTATGCTCGTTCGGCGCGCAAGGTTCAATCCAGTTGAGAGGGAAACGTTTAATGAAGAGGCGTGATCGGTCAGTGTTTCTGTTGGTGGGGCTGGCGGCGGCCGTGCTCGGCTTCGGCATCGTCGCCTACATGCTCTCCGACCGTTCGGCCGCGCCCGCGGGGCCGGCGGACGCGACGACGACGAGCGCGCCCACGCCCGCGCCGACAACTCAGCCGACGGCGGCCGCGACCACGGCCGACGCGCGACGCGCGCCCACGCCCACCGGCGCCGAGGGCACGCCCTTCGAGTATCTCTTCTCTGAGGACGCCCAGGGCGCGCCTGCGCGCCAGGAGACGCTCTCGGCCAGAGTGTTGCGGATCGTCTGGCGGCTGGCGCTGGCGGCGCTCCTCGCCGCGGCCCTCGCCTTCCGCCCGCGCCGAGACCTCGCCGCACACCAGCGCAACCTCTACGTGGCGCAGACGCAAATCCTTTTGGCCGTCGTCGCCTCCTCGCTGATGATGATCGTCGGCGACAACGCCGCCCGCGCCTTCGGCATCTTCGCCGCCGTCTCGCTCGTCCGTTTCCGCACGAACATCCGCGACCCCAAAGAGATCACGGTGCTCCTCATCAGCCTCGCGCTCGGGCTGGCGACGGGCGTCGGCCGCTGGGAGCTGGCCATCATCCTCACGCTGTTCGTCTTCCCGCTGCTCTGGTTGCTGGAGCGCCGCGAGTCCGAGGAGGTCTTCCGCACGATGGAGCTGACCGTCAAGACGCGCAACACCGAGGCGACGCAGGAGATGCTCCGCGAAATCTTCGACCGCTACGAAATGAGCGCCGAGATGCGCCAGATCGACCCGCCCGACGAGGCCGAACCCGTCGGCTGCATCATGTACCGCGTCAGCATGAACATGAACGTCAGCACCGACGAGATCAACGAGCGCATCCTCACCATCGACCCCGAAAACGTCGAAGGCATCGAGTGGGAGCAGAAGAAGAACACCGGCTACGTCTACAACTAGCTCTTAGCTGTTAGCTAAAAGCTTTTATGAGCATTGAAATCATTTGCCGTGCATCCTGGAGGCGTCTGGCTTCGTCAAAGCTGCGGTAGAAGTCCCGCCCGAGGAGTCCGAAGGCCATGAGAACGCTGACCACACTGTTGCTGCTCGCCTCGCTCGTCGTCACCGCCGCGTTTGCGCCGGCCGGCCTCGCGCAGTCGCGCGCCCGGCGCGTCGGACAGTCGCAACCCACAGCAACGACGCCCGCGCCGCAGCCGCGCACGCCTTCGGCGCAGACGCCCGGCACGGCCGACGGCGCGCGCGACCGGCAGGTGCAGGAAGAGGTCGGCGACGACGAGGTCGTGCGCGTCGAATCCACACTCGTCACCATCCCCGTCAGCGTCCTCGACCGCGACGGCCGCTTCATCCCCGCGCTCGGCAAGGACGACTTCCGCATCATCGAAGACGGCGTCGAGCAACAGGTGGCCTACTTCGCCACCGTCGAATCGCCCTTCACGGTCGCGCTCGTCTTAGACACCTCCGGCTCCACCCAGTTTCGCCTCGAAGACATCCAGTCGGCCGCCACCGCCTTCGTCGATCAGCTCCGCCCGGATGACCGCGTCCTCGTCGTCTCCTTCGACGACGAGATTCGCTTCCTCTCCGAAGCGACGAGCGACCGCCGCCAACTGCGCGACGCCATCCGCCGCACGCGGCCCGGCGGCGGCACGCGTCTCTACGACGCCTTCGACGCCGTCATCAAGCAGCGCCTCGCCAGCGTCGAGGGACGCAAGGCCATCGTCCTCTTCACCGACGGCGTGGACACCTCCAGCAAGCGCGCCTCCTACTCCGGCAACATGCGCGACGCCGAGGAACTCGACGCCCTCGTCTACCCCGTGCAGTACGACACCTACGGCAGCCAGCAGTCGGGCGGCGGAGGCTGGCCCGGCGGCGGTGGCGGCGGCGGCGGTTCGATACCCCGGACGGGTGGGGTTGGCGACATCCTGATAGGCATCCTCGGCGGGATTGGCAGCAGGCGCGGCGGCGGCGGCCCCGTGACCATCGGCGGCGGCGGCGGCGCGACGCGCGAGGACTACGCGCGCGCGGGCCGCTACCTGCGCGAGCTGGCCACTCTGACCGGCGGGCGACACTATCAGGCCGACGACCTCAGCTATCTCCGGCAAGCCTTCTCCAACATCGCCGAGGAGCTGCGCCGACAGTACAGCCTCGGCTACTATCCGTCGAAGCAGGCGCAGGCCTCCGAGCGCCGCCAGATCAAGGTGCGCGTCAAGCGCCCCAACCTCGTCGTGCGCGCCCGCGACAGCTACATCTACCGACCGGGCGGCTCCACGACGACGGCGCAGGGCGACCCCAACAGACAGCCGTCCCAGACGCCGCCCGAGCTGCGCCGCAAGCAGTTCGCGAAGGCTGACGCGCCCATCAGGTGAGACGGCAAAAAGTGTCAGCGCAAAAGCGTAAGGCCCCTCCGGCGCATGTCCGAAGGGGCCTTTAATCTTTCGTCCTCCGTCTCCCGCTAAAGCGTGGTGCCGTCGGGGACGGTCGCGTCCTTCGGGACGACGATGATGCCCTCGCGGATGTGGACGCTGCCGTCCGGGGCGTCGTACTCTCTCAGGCCCGCCTCGTTGACGAGGCGGACGCCCGCGCCGATGCGCGCGTTCTTGTCGATGATGGCGTTGCGGATGACGGCCCCCTCGCCGATGCCGACGCGCGGCGACCCGGCCGCCTTCTCCGTCCTCATCTCTTCGAGCGACTGATACCAGTCAGCGCCCATCAGGTAAGAGTTCTCGATGTGCGCGCCGTGGTCGATGCGCGTGCGCAGACCGATGATGGAGCGCGTGATGTGCGCGCGGTTGATGATGCAGCCCTCGGTGATGTTCGACTGTTGAATGTGGCTGTTGTTGATCTTCGACGGCGGCAGGTAGCGCGCGCGCGTGTAGACGGGCGCTTTGGAGTTGAAGAAGTTGAACTTCGGGATGGTCGCCGTCATGTCGAGGTTGGCGGCGTGGAAGGCCGAGATGCTCCCGATGTCCTCCCAGTAGTCGTCGAAGACGAACGCCTGCACGTTGCCGCGCTCGATGGCCGCCGGGATGATCTGCTTGCCGAAGTCCACCCAGGCGGTGTTGGCGGCCAGCAACTCTTCGAGCTTCTTGAAGTCGAAGATGTAGATGCCCATCGAGGCGAGGAACGGGCGGCGCTCCGCCTCGTTGGGGTCGAGGCCGAAGCGCGACGTGTCCACGCGCATCTCTTCGAGCGCCTGACCTTTGGGCTTTTCGCGAAACTCCGTGATGCGCCCCTCAGCGTCCGCCTTGAGCAAGCCGAACTCCTCGGCCGCCTCGCGCACGAAGGGGATGACGGAGACCGTCAGGTCGGCGCCCGTCTCGCGGTGACGCGCGAGGAAGTCGCGATAGTCCATCCGGTAGAGGTGGTCGCCGGAGAGGATGAGCAGGGTGTCGATGCCCCAGTCGCGGATGTGCGGGAGCACCTGTCGGACGGCGTCGGCCGTGCCCTGAAACCACTGCGGACTCTCGGGCGTCTGCTCGGCGGCGAGGATGTCCACGAAGCCGCTGGAGAAGTGTGAGAAGCGATAGGTCTGCGCGACGTGGCGGTTGAGCGACGCCGAGTTGTACTGCGTGAGGACGAAGATTTTGAGCACGTCCGAGTTGATGCAGTTCGAGATTGGAATATCGACGAGCCGGTACTTGCCGCCAAGCGGCACGGCCGGCTTCGAGCGCATCTTCGTCAGCGGGAACAGACGCGTGCCAGCGCCGCCCCCGAGAATCACCGCCAGCACGTCATGCTTATCCGCCGGCATAACCTTCCCCCACAATCTTTGTTTGATTACTGTGCCCCAGAGGATAGACGCAAAGCGGCGCGCGTTCAAGGAGACGGCCGAGCCGGCAAACTTTCACAACGTTTTCCCGCTACCTTGACCGACGCCGACGAAAGCCACAAAGGAGAACTCAAATGTCACTGTTGGCGGCACTGGGCAGCGGTCTTGCGGGCGCCTGCGCCCTCACGGCCATCCACGAAACCGCGCGCCGCGTGCTTCCCGATGCCCCGCGCATGGACGTACTCGGGATGCGCGCCATCTCCCGCGCCTTCCGCGCGGCCGACGCCGAGGAGCCGCCGCGCGCACAACTCCACGACCTCGCCCTCGCCGGCGACATCCTCTCCAACTCGCTCTACTACAGTCTGGTAGCTCTGGGCGGGCCGAAGGGCGCGGTTGCCTGTGGGGCCACGCTCGGGCTGGCGGCGGGCCTCGGAGCCGTGGCCCTGCCCGCGCCGCTCGGCCTCGGCGACGGGCCGAGCGCGCGCACAAACGAGACAAAGGCGATGACGGTCGCCTGGTATCTGGCGGGAGGGCTGGCGGCGGGACTGGCTTACAGCCGGCTCACGCGAAAACGGTAAGGCGTTATCAAGACTGTAGGGGCGGGCCTCGTCCCCGCCCCTACAATTTCTGGTCGCCGAACGCCCCGCGCTCGCGAGTTCAATAGGCCGCGACTGAGGCGTTGGTTTGGACGCCCGCCGCCTCCTGCGCGATCTTGACGCCGACGCTCGCGCCGATGCGCGTCGCGCCCGCTTCGAGCATCGCCCGCGCGTCGTCAATCCCCTTGACGCCGCCCGCCGCCTTGACGCCCATCCCGGCGCCCACCGTGCGACGCATCAGCGCCACGTCCGCGACCGTCGCGCCGCCCTTCGCAAACCCCGTCGAAGTCTTGACGAAATCGGCGCCCGCGCGCTTCGCCGCGAGACACGCCCGCACCTTCTCGTCATCGTTTAAGAGCGCCGCCTCGATGATCACCTTGACCAGCACGCCGTGCTCGTGCGACGCCTCGACCACCGAGCGGATGTCGTGCTCGACGGCGCAGTCGTCGCCGCTCTTCAGCGCCCCGACGTTAATCACCATGTCCACCTCGCGCGCCCCGTCCATGATGGCGCGGCGCGCCTCGTAAGCCTTCACGTCCGCAAGCGTCGCGCCGAGCGGGAAGCCGACCACCGTGCAGACCGGCACACTCGTCCCGCGCAGATTGCAGACGGCCGCGCGCACCCACGACGGGTTCACACACACGCTCGCAAAACGATACTGCGCCGCCTCCGCGCACAACTTGCGAATGTCCTCGTCCGTCGCCTCGGGCTTCAAGAGCGTGTGATCGACGAACCCGGCCCAATCGCGCGCCGTCCCCGTCTGCCCCAGCACCAGCCCGATGCGACTGGCGCCCGCGTCCACGATCCGCTGCATCCGCTCCGGGCACCTGTCGAAACACTCCGACGAGCACCCGCACATCGCCGCCTGCCCATCGCCGTCGCCATTGAGACGCGCGACGATCACATCGGTAATCTGCTCGACCAAGCGTTCCAAGTCGCCGTTGTTTGTGTGTGACATCTGACTCGGCGCTCCTCGACTTACTTCCGCTGCTTGACGAAAGACTCCCTGACCGCGATGCGCTCCGCAGGTATCAACACCACCCGGCCACCCTCCCACGATGCAACTGTGTTACCCGCGCTCTTATGCACTGCGAGCGCGCCGCGCACAGCCTTATGCACGGCCGCGTCAAGAGCCTGCTCCCTGACGATGAACAACTCCTTCACGTCTTTTGACTCGACTCTCATTTTGCTACCTCGCTCAAACGCTGCCACAGACCTTCATCGTGCACCTTCAACGCGGACGCCCCGTGGCCCGCGGCGACTCTAACGGGGCTGCCAGAGACAGAATTATCATACACCACCCAGGAATCGGCCAATGACCGGTACAGGTGAAAGAAGTTTCGCGCGGCCCTCACGTAGCGCCTGCGAACGATATGCTCGGGCACGTCGTGGCCGCCGAGGCGGACGCGCTCCCTGACGCGCTCGACGGCGAGGTCGGGGCTACGCAGCCACATGAAAAAGAGGTGGAAGTCGTAGCCCTTCTGCTTCAGACGCTTGAGAAAGGCGGCGTAGGAGCGCGTCGCCAGTGTGGTCTCAAAGGCGAAGCTGCGGCGCGCGTCGGCGAGGTCACGCAGCCGCCGAAGCATGATCCGGCCCGCCTGCGCGGTCGCGCCCTGCGGGTTGAACGCGGACAGGCCGCGGGCGATGTCATCTGCGTTGACGAACTCGCTTAGGCCGAGTTCGTCGCGGAGCAGGAATGGAGCGAGAGTGGTCTTCCCCGCACCATTAGGCCCTGCGATGACGACTACTTGCGGGCGCGGTTCGCTCATCGCTCAGCTTCTATACTGTCGCTCGACGGCCTCGATCTTGGCGACGCGTTTCTTGTGCCGCTCCTCGCTAATTTCAGTCGCGAGCCAGACGCGGACGATGTCGCGCATCTCGTCGAGGGTGATGGCGCCGCTCCCCAGGGTGAGGACGTTGGCGTCGTTGTGCTCGCGGGAGTTGCGGGCGACCTTAGGGGAGTAGCAGGCGGCGGCGCGGACGCCGGGCACTTTGTTGGCGGTCATGGCGGAGCCGACGCCCGCGCCGTCCACGACGATGCCGAGGTCGGCCTCGCCCTCGGAGACGGCGCGCGCCACGGCGTGCGCGAAGTCGGGGTAATCGACCGCGTCTGTCGAGTCGGTGCCGAAGTCGCGCGTCTGGTGGCCGAGTTCGGCGAGGAGTTTTTTCAGCTCCTCCTTCATCGGATAGCCGCCGTGGTCGGCGCCGACGGCGACAATCTTCAGCGCCCGGCTCCCCCGCCGCGACACGCGGCGGACGAGTTCGATGCGCCGCTCGCGGACGATGTCGGCGGCCAGAGGCGTCAGGCGCGCGCCCTCCGCGACGCGCAAACGTGCGCCCTCCTCCAGCCCGCGCACGTCGTCTTCCGTGATGACCATCTTCGACGATTCGTCGCGCACGAACGACGGCCCCTCGCTGCCATCGCCCGTCGGTGCCGTCTGGATGATGCGCGCGCGCGTCGTTCCAGAATCCGCACCCGCACGGCTTAATGACGGCGCGGACTCAGACGGCCTCGCCGAGGCGGCGCCTGCCGTCGTCGCATCCTCCGCCGGAAGCGCGTTCTCCAGCACGTCTCTTACGAGCGCCCGCACGCGCTCGCGCGTCGATTGTGTGTCGTCGGCCATAAGGCAAAAAGTGAGCAGTGAGCAGTAAGCAGTGAGCAGTAAAAACAAGTTCGGCGATGAGCGGCAAGCTACGTAAGCGTCCAACTGCTTACTGCTTACTGCTCACTGCTCACTATGGCCGACGACACACAATCGACGCGCGAGCGCGTGCGGGCGCTCGTGAGAGACGTGCTGGAGAACGCGCTCCCGGCGGAGGATGCGACGACGGCAGGCGCC
>DASVES010000494.1:0-8612 GCA_036380435.1 Pyrinomonadaceae bacterium
CAAAATTCGCGGCCGGGGAAACGGGGCGCGGGCGCGACTCCAAATACTTGACGCGCCCGCGCCCGCTCAGTTAGAAGTTGAACTTCACCGCCAGTTGCATCTTGCGCCCGCCGCCGATGACGTTGCCGCCGACGAACCCGAAGCTGGCGCTGGAGGCGACGAGGTTGGCGTCCGAAGGCACGCCGAACGAGGGCGTATTTGTCGCGTTCTGAGCCTCGATGCGGAACTCCACGTTGCGACTCTCGTCGAAGCGGATGCGCTTCTTGAGCGTCAGGTCGAGCGTGAAGAGGCGTGGGCCGGTGAAGAAGTTGCGGCCGGTGTTGCCAAGTTCGCCCGCGGCCGGGGCGAAGAACTGGGCGCGCTGCTCCTCGGTGAAGATGAAGTTGCGGCCGCCCTCCAGCACGATCCTGCCCATGTCGGGCGTGCAGCCGTTGCAGCTCACGGGCGACTGGTTGACCTGCGAGACGGAGTTGATGCCCGAGTAGATTGTGAAGGGCCGTCCAGAGTACAAACGCACGATACCGGCCAGCTCGAAACCGCCGAGGATGCGGTCGGCCACGGGGCCGGCGTCGCTCATCCAGCGCCTCCCCTGTCCGAATGGCAGATCCCATGTGAAGTAGCCCTGAATGGCATGGCGGCGGTCGAAGTCCGAGCGAGCGTAGTTAAGCTCGCGGTTGCGGATGTCGAAGGGCGTGTTGGCCCCCGACTGTGCGGTGCCGCGGTTGGCGAGGGCGAGGGCCGGGTCGAAGGAGCGCGTGTCCTCACTCTTGGCGAGCGTATAGCTGACCTGGAAGCCGACGCCGCGCGTGAAGCGGCGGCTGAGCTGAACCTCCAGCGCGTTGTAGCGCGAGCGGTCGTTGTTGTCGATGACGTTGACGGCGCCCGTGAACTGCGGGAATGGTTGGAAGAAGAACGGGCTGAAGCCGTTGGTCACGAAGCGGTTGTTAAGCCTGGCGAGGAAGGCGGCCTGCGCGGCGCTGCCGGCGTCCACGATATTCGTCGCGATGGCGCCGCTCGGCGTAGTTACGTTGCCGCCCACGGCCTGACGCAGCAAAAACTGCGAGCCGGTTTCGCCGCCGGTCAGGCGCGAGTCGCCGGCGAGGAGTCGGTTGATGAGGAAGTTCGGGTTGGTGATGACGCCGGGGCGCGTCGCCGGGTCCTGAAGTTGACGGAAGGCGTCGAGGAAGCCGTTGTTGAAGATGTCCACCTGATTAACGTCGTAGCCGCCGAAGAGCTTGCGGCCCTGCCGGCCGATGTAGTTGACCTCCAACACCGAGTTCCAGCCGACTTCGCGCTGGACGCTGAAGCCGTACTGGTGCGTGCGCGGGTAGGTGAGCGAGGGGTCAACCACGTTCAGCGTGTTCTGGGAGAAGGCCGGCGGCGTGCGGAACGCGGTCGGCGTCGTGTCGTTGGCCGAAAGCGTGGGCAGCCCGTTGCGCACCAGCGCGTTGGCCGTGCCGCCGAAGGCGGAGTTGTTGGCCGACAGGGTGATGGCGCGCGTCAGCCCCGGCGCGCTCTGGAAGATGAACGAGGAGAAGACGAACGTGTTCGTGCGATCCCAGGCGAGACGGTAGTTGCCGCGCACCGAGGTCTTGCCGTCGCCGAACGGATCCCAGGCGAAGCCGACGGTCGGCGCGAGCTGCTTCAACGAGTCCTCGTAGAGCTTGCCCTCCGTAAAGCTGATCTGGTTGGTCGGCGTCTCGCCGAAGCGAACGGGCATGGAGGGGCGCAGGATGATGTCGTCGGGGGCGCGCGGGCTGAGGCGCATCTCCCAGCGGAGGCCGTAGTCGAACGTCAGGTTCGGGCGTGCCTTCCAGGTGTCCTGCCCGTAGAAGTCATACTCGGGGTACTCGGCCTTGTAGTTGAAGCGCGTGCCCGCTGGGGCGAAGGTCGAGTCGTCGGCGGCGACGAACGACTGCTCGATGCGTCCGATGCGTCCGAGGAGGTCGTTGATGAAGCTGTCGAGCCGCCCGCGGTCGGTGGTGTTGATGCCGGCGTTGGGGTTCGCGGTGGTGGCCCCCGGCAACGCCGCAGCACGCGTGCCGAAGCCTTCCGGCACGGCGTTGTCGCCGGTGCCGAGCCTGACGGTCTGCACCGTGAGGAAGCCGGCGACCGAGGTGCGGTCGTCAACGTGCTTCTGGAAGCGCAGGTTGGTGCCGAACTTCAGCGTGTGCGCCCCGTGCTGGTGCGAGAGGTTATCGACGATCTGGAAGGTCGTGATCTGGCGCGCGTTGTTGAGCGGCGCCTCGAAGTTGAGCGGGTCGGTCGGGAGGTTGAGGATGATCGGCGGGTTGGTGGTCGCGTTCGGGTCGGGGTTGGCGAAGCCGAAGGTGAAGCGGTTGAAGCCGACGACGAGTTCGTTGACGGTCGTCGGCGTGATCGTCGCGCGGTAGTTGACGGCGAGGTTGCGCGGCGTGCGCGTGGTGTCCACGTAGCAGGGGAAGCCGGGGAAGCGCGGCAGCCCGCCGTTGACGTTGTCGCAGCTCGTGGTTTGCGACCCGCGCGAGTAGCGGACGAACATCGAGTTGCGGTCGTTGAAGTTGTGGTCAATCTTGGTCGTGAAGTCGTACTGCCGCTCGGACTGCGGGGCGACGAAGCTGAAGCCGGCTGTGTTGAGGCCGTCGCCGAGGGTGAAATTGTTCGGCAGCGGCGTCAGCCCGATGAGGCGCGTTGTCGTCGCGTCGGGCGTGAGCGGGATGTTCGGGTTGCCCACGACGTTAAAGCTTCTGATGCAGTTCGCCGTCACGGTGGCCGAGCAGGTGGGCAGGAAGGGGACGCCGTTCTCGTCGATGACGCGGGTGTTGGCGCCCGTCACCGTGGCGTTGGCGTTAGCGCGGCCCAGGGCATAGCGGAAGATGCCGGCGCGCGCCTGCTCGGTGTAGACCGTGCGGTTGACGAAGAAAGCCTGAGTCGTGCGCAGCAGTTGCATGTTGACGAAGAAGAAGGTTTTGTTCTTGCCGCTGTAGACTACGGGGCCGCCCTCGCCGAAACGCGGGAGGTAGACGGGGCCGCCGACGGAGCCGCCGAAGATGTGCTGCACGAACTGCGGCTTGTCGGTCGGCACGCGCTCGCCACCCACGAGGCGCGTGTTGATGGTGTTGGCGTACTCGTTGGCGTGGAAGCGCGGCGTCTGGTAGAACTCGAAGAGGTTGCCGTGGAACTCGTTGGTGCCCGACTTCGTCACCAGAGAGACCTGCGCGCCCGAGGAGCGGCCGTTGTCGGCCGTGAAGTTGCTGGTCACAACCTGAAACTGCGTGATCGCGTCGGGGTTGGTTCTGATCGGAGTGAAGTTCGAGCCGCCGGCGCTCGTCTCGTTGATGTCGATGCCGTCAAGCGTGAAGTTGAAGGCGCGGTCGCGCGCGCCGTGGACGTGGACGCCGCCGCCCGTGTTGGCGTTCGGCACCACGCCGGGCTGGAAGTTGATGAACTCCAGCGGATTCCGGCCGCGGTTGCCGACGATGGGTAGCGCCTCCAGTGGCCGCTCCTCCACCGTGTTGCCGAAGTTGCCGGAGGTGGCCGTCTGGACGAGTTCGACGGCCGCATCCACCGTCACGGTCTCGGCGATGCTCCCGGCTTCGAGCGTCACGTCGATGGTCGCCGGCTGGTTGACGTTGACGGCGTTGTTCGGCGAGACGAACTTCTTGAAGCCGGTCTGCTCGACGGCGAGCGTGTAGGTGCCCGCCTGCACGGAGTCGAAGGTGTAGGCGCCGGTCGAGGTCGTCTGGGTGGTGAAGGCGACGGTGGTCGCCTCGCTCGTCAGCGTGACAGTCGCGTTCTGGACGGCCGCGCCCTGCGGGTCGAGCACGACGCCGGTCACGCGCGAGGTCGTTCCCTGCGCGGCGGCCACGGCGGCCAGCGAGAGCGAGAGCATTGCCACACGGAATAGACGGGGGAGACGGTTGAGTTTCATCGGAAGGCTCCTCGCGGTTGAAGATGGTTAACGACAGTACTTCAAAAAAAGATTACGCACGGATAAGCGGGACTGGCGCGGCGACGCGGACTGCGGGCGCGCGTGGCTCGCGCTCGGTTGCGTCACGGGCGCTGGCGGTCGAACCCCTCGCGCCCGAAGAGGCAAGCATGTTCGCGGCGGGGTCACGCCGTAGGAAAAGAACCCGCTGTGTGTCAGTTACTGCAAGTGTGGCTGGGCAGCGCCCTCTGCTAAAGCGTCTGCTTTTATTTTAGGTTTACGGGACGCCATAAGGGAAACTAAAAATTCTTATCACTGAGATAACAGCTTCTGATGTATCGAGAAGACCCGCCGTCGGCCCCCGACGCGTCCGGGAAGTGTCGGATCGAACGGCGCGTCGGGCCACGGGCGCGCGTCGGCCGATTGAGTTTTTTATTATCACGCAATCATTGTTCCAGCAAGCCGGTAGAACTAAAGAGCGGCTTTCGCGCAACCGCCTCCGCTCCGCGTTACGAAAAAATGGATGACCCTATTGTTTTTTGGATAATCGGCGACTCGCAGGGAACACGGATTGGACGGAGGCGACGGATGTCCACGGATTACATCTGTGTCAATCCGTCGCATCCGTCTTATCCGTGTTCTGTCTTCATGCCGGTTCGGGTCGTCTACATTTCCCGCACGGCGTTGATGAAGTCGGCGAGGCATCCGTAGGCGGTGCTGCGATTGTCCGCGCCGTCCTCGATGAGCGTCAGGGCCGGCACCACGTCGAGTTCGAATCGCGCGGCCATCGACGAGCCGGAGAGCTTCGAGAACGGGTCTTCGGGCGCGAGCGGCTGCGGCCCGACGGAGGCGTGCAACCGTCCGTCGGCCCCGCGTCGGGCGCGTGCGACGATGCGGAGCGGGGCGCCGGCGCGCTTCGCCGCGCGCACGTCTTCCGCGTCGAGCCCGCGAATACCTTCGCGCCGCACGTCGCCGAGCTTGAGGCGGGCGTCCATCAACACGTTGGCGAGCGCGCAGATTTTCACGGCCGCGTCCCACCCGTCAACGTCGTTCGACGGGTCGGTCTCGGCCAGTCCCAACTCCTGCGCGCGCCGCACGCCCTCGTCAAACGTCGCACCTTCCTCAATCGCTTCGAGGATCACCGAGCTGGTGGCGTTCAGGAGGCCGCGCACGGAAAGGAGCCGCGCCGCGGGGAGCGACGCGCGAAAGAGCGAGAAGATGGGCAGGCAGTCGGCGACGGCCGACTCGAACATGAAGCGACGGCCGCGCTTGCGCGCCAGAGCGTCCAACTCCTCGAAGGCGTGGACGACCGGCCCCTTGTTGGCCGTGACGGCGTGCGCCCCGCGCTCAAGAGCCGCGCGGATGTGGGAGACGGCCGGCTCGCCCGCGTGCGTGTCGAGGGAGGTATTCTCAAAGAGCACTTCGGTGCGCGCGGCGTCGAGCCATTCGCCCACGTCCTTCGGCTCACTACCGACGCGCGCACGCAGCTCTCCCGATTCCAGCTCGGCGTCGTCGAAGCCTTCGGGCGCGATGAGCCAGCCCATGCGGCGCGTCGCCACGCCCGTGACGCGCCACTCGATGCCGTACTGGTCGCGCATCTCGTCGCGCTTCTCGACGAGCAGACGGGCCAGGGCGCGGCCGACGTTTCCGAACCCGAGCAGGCAGAGGTTGTAAGTTTTCAGCGAAGACATTTGTCCCGAGCGTCCTCTTATGTCAGGGGATGAGGAAAGAGGCGCGCTCCGGGCGCGCGCCTCTTTCCGTGCGTCACATCATCCCGGCCGCAACGCTATGGCTGCGGGAACGGCGGGGGCGTGAAGTTGGGAACGAACCCCAGCGCCGCGGGGAAGCTGGCGGGCGTCGGGCGCACGCCGGTCTTCACCCAGTTCTCGATGGCGGCGACGGACGCGAAGAGCTGTTGCGGCGTGAAGTCACAGTGGCCGATCTGGCCGGGCACGACGCCGAGCTGGCTGCCGCTCGTGTAGACCTGAAACAGGCGGTCGGCGCGCCCCGCCGCCTCGACCGTCTCGCGGTAGGCCGACTCCTGCGTGACGACGACGAGGCCGTCAACGATGGTGTGCAGCGTGAGCACGGGGTGCTTGATCTTGCCGCTGTAGTCGGCGTTGCGCTCCACGTAGTTGCGTGAATGGTTAGGCGCGGAGACGTTCGTCCGCGCGTTCATCGCGGCGAGCCACGCGTCGGCGACGGCCGGGCTGACGCCGAAGCTCTGGAGGTACGCCTTCTCGGCGGGCGTCAGGCTGTAGGTGTGGTTCAGGTTCTGCACGACGGGGCCGCCCGCGCGCCTCTCTAACTCGGCCCGTGCCTCGGTGGCGAAGAACATGTCGGTCAAAAGCCAGCCGGGGTAGAAGAACGGCGGGGGCGGCGGCTGGATGCCGCGGCCGGGATTGCCGATGACGAGGCGGACAAACTCGAACTTCCCGAAGTTGAGCGGGTTGCCGATCTCCGCCAGAAGCTTCGGGCGCACGTCCGTCTCGAAGTCTATGTCGTCGCGCGCGTCGCCGACCTCGCCCCAGGTCGAGGGCGCGCCGAAGACGGTGTCGTAGGCGAGCCACAGGTCGGCCGAGCTGTCCCAGGTGCGCGTCGCGCCGGCGCCGCCGGCGCACGCCGCAATCGCGCCGTCGTAGACGCCGCCGAAGTGTTCCATGCTCTTGAGAGTGATGAAGGAACCGAGCGAGAAGCCCCAGATGATCGTGCGGTCGGGCTTCGTGACGTAGGCGCGGAAATAGTTCACGAGGTTTTTCATGTCCTGCACGCCCTCCTCGACGGCCCACCCGTTGTCGCGGTAGGCCGAGCCGGCGAGGGCGTAGCCTTGCGCGAGCAGCGCGGGGTCGAGCGCGGGGTTCGGGGAGGCGTCGGCCGTGCGGTTATCCACCTCGCCGGGGTGGTCGGCCTTGTCGCGGTAGCCGTGCGCGAACACCAGCAGCGTCCCGTTCCAGGCGGCCGGCACCTTGATGCGGTAGGGCGCGCCGCCTATCTCGCCCTGGAGGTCGAGCGGCCCGACCTGATCGGCCGCGTGGGCCGAGAACGAAAAGGCGAAGAGCAGCGACAGGAAGAGGACGAAGGTCGGGGGTTTTCTGTGCATTTTTTGTGTTCCTCCAGCAAGGGATTTCGGGCAAGTTCGGGGCGCCGGCGACGAAGGGCGAGCAACCAGGGCGAGCAACCCGCGGCGGTAATCCGGTTTTAAGAATGCTGCCGTAAGGTATGGCAGGGGCCGCGGCGGTGTCAAGATTTTTCGGCCGCGTCGCGTTCGAGCGGCGCCTCGTACATTTTGTAGTGGGTCTCGCTCATCCCGAGCCGCTCGTAGGTGTGTTGAGCGGCCACGTTCTCGCGTTCGACGTAGAGCCGGAAGCCGCGCACACGCGGGTCGGCGGCGGCGAGTCGTTTGACGAACTCGTAGAGCACCGTGTAGACGCCGCGGCGGCGATGCTCGGCGCGCACGTAGACGCTCTGCACCCACCAGAAGAGACCGTCGCGCCAGTCGCTCCACTCGTAAGTAATCATCAACGAGCCGGCGCATTCGACCGCGCCGTCGCCGGGGCCGCGCGCTTCCGCCATCACATAGAAGCCGAACTGTGGGTTGTCGTAGAGAGCACGGACGCCTGATGCGAGCGTCGCTGGCGAGAGTTCCAGCGACTCGGTCTCGCGGGCCATCGCGAGGTTGAACTCGACGATGAGGGCCGCGTCGTCGCGTGTCGCGAGCCGCGCCGTGTATTCAGTGTCTTGCATTCGTCGTCGTCCTCACCCGCGCTCGTTGATCCAGACGGGTTTCGAGTTGCAGCCGGTGCCGTCGCTGCGCCAGCGCGGGCACGACCAGAAGTGACTGCCGGCGCTCGTCGGGCCGCGTTTGACCGTGGGCGTCCCGCACAGCGCGCATTCCGGTCCCGTCTCGGGCGCGGGCCGCGGCTCCTGAAGCGCGCCGCCCTCGTCGAACCAGCGCACGGCCTGACACGCCGGGTAGCGCGAGCACGCGAGCGACGCGTTGCGGCCCTTCTCGCGCGGCAGCCTCAGACGCACCGCTCCACCGCACGCCGCGCACTTCGTCTCGAAGAGCGCCTTGCGTTGCTTCGCGTTCTTCGGCGTGTCGCTCAGGAAGCCGCAAGCCTCTTTGCCAAGTGAGCAGGCGAGGAACTTCCCGGCCGTGCTCGTGCGTTCGACGAGGAAGCCGGCGCGTTCTTCCGCCTTGCACTTCGGGCAATCGTGCGCGCCTTCGGGCCGCGGCGCGGCGCTGCGCGCGGAGGCGGGCGCGCCCTCGACCTGCGAGCCGGCGATCTGCGCGACCAGCTCCACGACTATCCCCTTGACCTCGCCCATGAAGGTGTCGAAAGCGTACTCGCCGCGCGTCATACGCGAAAGCTTCTGCTCCCACATCCCCGTCAACTCGGCCGACTTGAGCAGAGGGTACGGGAGCATACGGATGAGCGCCGCGCCCTTCTCCGTGGCGACGAGCGACTTCTTCTCGCGCCTGACGTATTCGCGCTTGAGAAGCGTCTCGATGATGTTGGCGCGCGTGGCCGGCGTGCCCAGGCCCGCCTCCTTCATCGCGAGACGCAGCTCCTCGTCCTCGACCTTCCGCCCGGCGGTCTCCATCGCGCCGAGGAGCGCCGACTCCGAGTAGCGCGGCGGCGCCTTCGTCTGCTTGGCGAGCGCCTCGGCGTGCGTCACCTCGGCCGAGTCCTTCGCCTTGAGC
>DASVES010000495.1:0-3530 GCA_036380435.1 Pyrinomonadaceae bacterium
CACGCCCCAGTAAGCAATAACGTTGTTGCCTTTTGAAATACTCTTCATGTCCGGGTCAAGCCCTAACTCGAAGCCACCAACATTAAAGCCGACATAAAATGCCTCGTCAAAATAAGGCTTGATACCCAGCATATTGGAATACCATTCTTTAGCCTTCTGTAAATCATCAACGTGATAGATAACCGTTCTTAGTCCCTGAAACATTCGCGCCTCCTTTGTCTCATTCAGAATGGATTTTTGTGTCTGCTGCAAATTGGCATAGGCAAACGAGAGAGCACAGAGCACAATAATAGCTGCGAAAGCAAGTCTCCGAATCATGTTCTTTCCTTTCTGCTGTCTAAATTCAAACCCACGAGCAAGCCATCTAACGCATATTAGGCGTACTAAAAGGCGTATTGTTTTACGCCAATGTGGGCGCATAATAATCTCTGTCCATCAATTTTACTAGAGTTTCCGAGGCGTTCCGGTGTGTTAGGCGGATTCGTCGCGGGCGTGTTAGACGGCCGACATCTCGGGCAATGCCGGAGCCGTGTTTCTCCCCCCGGCCTTCTCATCCCGGGCGATTGTTTGTAAGCTTGTGCGCGCACATCGGGGGAGGAGGATTTTTTGTGGGCTACGGATGGGAGGGTGAGAAGGTGCGTCTGGTGCCGCTCGACAAGGCGCGGCACATGGAGAACGCGCTCGCGTGGATTAACGACCCGGACGTGACCGAGACGACGCTGACGGGTGACATCCCCATTGCGCGGCTCGCCGAGGAGGCGTGGTTCGACCGGATGTGCGCTGAGATGTCGCCGACGCCGGCGGACATCGTCTTCGCCGTCGAGACGCTCGCGGGCGAGCACGTCGGGTCGGCGGGGCTGCACCGCATCGACTGGCGGCACGGCTCGGCCCTCACCGGCACGCTCATCGGCCCCCGCGAGGCCCGCGGCCAGGGCTACGGCACCGACGCGGCGCGCGTCCGCACGCGCTACGCCTTCGAGGTGCTGGGCCTGCGTCTGCTGCTCTCGGAGGTGATCGCCGAAAACGCCGCCTCGCTCCGCATGCTGGAACGCGCCGGCTACCGGGAGGTCGGGCGCATCCCGCGCCGCTACTGGCGCCGCGGGGCCTACCGCGAAGCCGTGCTGCTCGCGGCCGAGCGCGGCGGCTGACAGGGGCGACACAAGTAAAAATCTCGCCTCACTTGAAACTCCCGCGCCTTCCGGGACGTTTCTATCAAAGTCTCGCGAAAGATTAACGCCGGACGCGCCCCGTCCGGCCCGCGCACCATGACAACCCCCGGCGGCGACTCATTGAAGTCGCCCGCACAACACTGACACGCCCTTAAAGGAAAAATCTATGAGACTCATCGCAACTCCCATCGCCACGCGCGCGACGGCCGCCCGTCTCGCTCTGGCACTGGCCGTGGCCCTTGTCGCCGTCGGCTTCGCGGCCACGCCCGCGCCGGCGCAGAAGAAGCATCACGAGTCGGCCAAGTCGCCAGCCTCGGCGCGCAAGGTCCGGCAGTACACCATCGAGCAGTTCATGGACACCGTCCGCCTCGGCGGCGCGTCCTTCTCGCCCGACGAGAAACAAATCCTCTTCTCCAGCAACAAGACGGGCATCTTCAACGTCTACACCGTGCCCACCACGGGCGGCGAGGCCAAGCAGTTGACCACCTCGGAGAAGGAGAGCACCTTCTCCGTCTCCTACTTCCCCACCGACACGCGCTTCATCTACTCCTACGACCGCGGCGGCAATGAGAACAGCCACCTCTACCTGCGCGAACTCGACGGCACCGAGCGCGACCTCACGCCCGGCGACAAGACCAAGGCCAACTTCCTCGGCTGGTCGCACGACCGCAAGTCGTTCTTCTTCTCGACGAACGAGCGCGACCCGAAATACTTCGACACCTTCGAGATGAACATCGCCGACATGAAGCCCACGCTCGTCTTCAAAAACGAGGTCGGCTACAGCCTCGCCGACATCTCCAACGACAAGCGCTACATCGCCTTCGTCAAGCCGGGCGAATCCACTGCCGATTCCGACATCTTCCTCTACGACATGCAGAAGAAGGAGATGAAGAAGATCACGCCGCACACGGGCGAGATCAGCTACAGCCCGGAGTCCTTCGACCCGCAGTCGAAGTCGCTCTACTTCACCACGGACGAGGGCGGCGAGTTCGCCTACCTCAAACGCTACGATCTCGCGACGGGCAAGTCGGAGGTGGTCGAGCGCGCCAACTGGGACATCTCGGGCGCCTACTTCTCACGCAACGGCAAGTACCGCGTCACCGTCCTTAACGAAGACGCACGCACGGTCATCAAGATTTACGACACCGCTACGGGGAAGCTCGTCCCCCTGCCGAAGCTGCCCGGCGGCGACATCACCGGCGTGAACATCGCCCCGAGCGAAAGCCGCATGGCCTTCTACTTAAACGGCGACCGCTCGCCCTCGAATCTCTACGTCTACGACTTCGCGACGAAGAAGGCGACGCGTCTCACCAACAGTCTCAACCCGCAGATCGACGCGGCCGATCTCGTCGAAGCCGAGAACATCCGCTACAAGTCGTTCGACGGGATGGAAATCCCCGGCATCCTCTACAAGCCGCACGGGGCGAGTGCTGCGAGCAAGGCGCCGGCCATCGTCTTAGTCCACGGCGGCCCCGGCGGTCAGGCCCGGCGCGGCTACAAGGCGCAGGTGCAGTTCCTCGTCAACCACGGCTACGCGGTCTTAGACGTGAACAACCGCGGCTCCTCCGGTTACGGCAAGACGTTCTTTACGGCCGACGACCGCAAGCACGGGCGCGAGCCGCTGTGGGACGTGGTCGAGGCGAAGAAGTATCTGACGGCGACGGGCTGGGTCGATGAGAAGAAGATCGGCATCATGGGCGGCTCCTACGGCGGCTACATGGTTCTCGCGGCGCTCGCCTTCAAGCCCGAAGAGTTCGCCGTCGGCGTGGACATCTTCGGCGTCTCGAACTGGGTGCGCACCCTTCAGTCCATCCCGCCCTACTGGGAGGCGCAACGCAAGGCGCTCTACAAGGAGATCGGCGACCCCGCGACGCAGCTCGAAATGCTCCGCGCGGCCTCGCCGCTCTTCCACGCCGACAAGATTCGCCGGCCGCTCATCGTGTTGCAGGGCAAGAACGACCCGCGCGTCATCCTGCCGGAGTCGGACGAGATCGTCGAGGCCGTGAAGAAGAACGGCGTGCCCGTCGAGTACGTCGTCTTCGACAACGAGGGCCACGGCTTCACCAAGAAGGCCAACGAGATTCGGGCCAGCCAGGCGATCCTCGAATTCCTCGACAAGCACCTGAAGGCGGGCGCGAGCGCCAACTGACCGCGAGCCGACATTGACGGGGCCGCTGTCGCCCGCGGGAGAGACGTGAACGGTCGTCTCTCCCGCGGGCGACTTTTTTTGTGTCGCCGCGCGTGGTCTAACGTGTCCCGCCGGGGAGACTCGGCCAAAGTTAACAACGGTTGAGCTTAGTCGCCGGCAGACGCGGCTGCGCAGCGCGCCCCTGCCCGTCGCAACAGTAACGCAACTTTTCC
>DASVES010000496.1:0-9534 GCA_036380435.1 Pyrinomonadaceae bacterium
ACGCCGCCGACGCTCTACCCGACGCTCTACCTGCTCCACGGGTTGACGGGCCATCACACCGACTGGCTCGCGCGCACCAAGCTCTCCGACTACGCCGCGCAGTACCGTCTCATCATCATCACGCCCGAGGGCAACGACGGCTGGTACACCGACAGCGCGGGCGTGGCGACGGACAGGTACGAGTCGTACATCATCAAGGAGTTGATCCCCGACGTGGAGCGGCGTTTCCGCGTCGCGCGCGCGCGCGAGGGACGCGGCGTCGCCGGTCTCTCGATGGGCGGCTACGGCGCGCTGAAGTTTGGCTTGAAGTACCCGGAGCTGTTCGCCTTCGCCGCTTCGATGAGCGGCGCGGTGGGCGCCGCCTCGTGGCGCACGGCGGAAGACCTCGGCCGCTCGGAGTTCATCCGCCAGTCGCTCGTCCAGACCTTCGGCGACGGCGACACGCCGGCCAAGCGCACGAACGACATCTTCCGACTCGTCCGCGAGCTGCCCGAAGAGAAGACGCCGGCGCTCCCCTTCCTCTATCTCGACTGCGGCACCGAAGACCCGCTCCAACTGCTCGGCCCGAACGCCGCCTTCGCCGCCCTGCTCGTCGAGCGCAAGGTCGCACACGAGTATCGCCAACTCCCCGGCAAGCACGACTGGCTCTACTGGGACAGGCAGGTGCAGGAAGTTCTGCGCCTCGCCTCTCACAAGCTCGCCGCGCCCGCCCCGGCGGCGCGCGGCGCATCAGCAAAGTAGGACAGGAATTCGCGGCCTGTCTTGAGCGCGCGAGCGCGAAAACAAGCATTCGCCGAAGGTTGTACGAGTGAGGCCCCGCGGGGTAAAACTAAACGCCATGAGAAGATTATTCGATGCGTCGGCCGCCGCCCTCCTCCTCCTGCTCATCTTTTTCGCCCCCCACGCGCGCGCGCAGAACTACGAGAAGCCGCCGGGCGAGACGCAGGCCGCGCGCGTCCGCGACCTTCAGGCCGCCCTGCGCGAAGCCCGCCTCGACGGCTGGCTCTTCTACGACTTCCGCCGCAGCGATCCCCTCGCCTATCGCATCCTGAAGCTCGACGACAAGAGTCTGACCACGCGTCGCTGGCTCTACTACGTGCCCGCCACGGGCGAGCCGACACGCATCGTCCACTCCATCGAACGCTTCAAGTTAGACGCCTTGCCCGGCAAGAAAGTCATCTACCGCCGCTGGCAGGAACTCCACGCCGCCGTGCGCGCCGCCCTTTCCGGCCGCGCCGATGCTCCGCGCCGCGCGGTGAAGCGAACCATCGCCATGCAATACTCGCCGATGAACGACATCCCCTACGTCTCGCGCGTGGACGCCGGAACGCTGGAAATGATTCGCACGGCCGGCGCGAACGTCGTCACCAGCGCCGACCTCGTCCAACGCTTCGAAGCCGTCTGGACTGACGAGCAGAAACGCACGCACGACGAAGCCGCCAACAAGATTCGACGCATCATCGCCGACTCCTTCGCCGAGATCGCGCGCCGCACGAACGCCAACGAGCCGACGAACGAGTACGACATCCAGCAGTTCATGCTGCGTCGCTACGAGGAGGAGGGGCTGACCTCCGACAACGACCCGCCCAACGTCTCGGTCGGCCCCAACAGCGCCAACCCACACTACCAGCCCGACGCCAAAACCCACTCGCCCATCCGCCGCGGCGACTTCGTCCTCTTCGACGTGTGGGCCAAGCTCAAACAACCCGGCTCCATCTACGCCGACCAGACATGGGTGGGCTACGTCGGCGAGACGGTGCCCGAAGAGCACCAGAAGATTTTCCGCATCGTCGCCGAGGCGCGCGACGCCGCCACCAACTTCGTCCGCGCGGCCCTGCGCGACGGCAAAGTGATCGGCGGCGCGCAGGTCGATGACGTGTCGCGCGGTGTCGTGGAGCGCGCCGGCTACGGCGAGCAGTTTACGCACCGCACCGGCCACTCCATCGGCGAGGAGGTACACGGCAACGGCGCGCACATCGACAATCTGGAGACCCGCGACTCGCGCCGCATCATCCCCCGCACCGGCTTCTCCATCGAACCCGGCATCTACCTCGAAGGCAAATTCGGCGTCCGCTCCGAGATCAACGTCTACGCCTCCGAGCGCGACATCGAGGTGACGGGACAGCCCATCCAAACCGAGATCGTGCCGATACTGAAAGTGAGCAGTAAGCAGTGAGCGGTAAGCAGTAGACGCTCCGCGCCGTCGCCCCGCGCACAGGTTTGACAACTGCTCACTGCTTACTGCTCACTGCTTACTATGTTGAATTTTGCCATCCAGACCGCCCGCGAGGCGGGCCGCGTGCTCATGGAGAAGTTCGGGCGCGCTGAAATCAACCACAAGGGCGACATCGACCTCGTCACCGAGGCCGACCTCGCCGCCGAGCGCCTCATCATCGAGCGCATCAGCGGCCACTTCCCGCGCCACGCCATTCTCTCGGAGGAGGCGGGCGACGTGCGTATCCACGGCTCCGAGAACTCCGCGTGGAAGTGGATCGTCGATCCGCTCGACGGGACGACCAACTACGCGCATGGCTACCCGGTCTTCTGCGTCTCGATAGGTCTGGAGCACGAGGGGCGCATCGTCGCCGGCGTCGTCCATGACCCGACGCGCGACGAGACCTTCGCCGCCGAGCGCGGTGCGGGCGCGACCTTGAACGGCCGCTCCGTGCGCGTCTCCGACGTGGACGACTTCAATCAGGCGCTCGTCTGCACCGGCTTCCCCTACGACGTGCGGGGCCGCGACAACTTCGCGCGCCACTTCACCAACTTCATCATGCGCGCGCAGTCTTTGCGTCGCGACGGCTCCGCCGCCCTCGACCTCGCCTACGTCGCCTGCGGCCGCTTCGACGCCTTCTATGAAGACGGCCTCCGCCCGTGGGACGTGGCCGCCGGCACGCTCCTCGTCGAAGAGGCCGGCGGCCGCGTCACGCACTACGACGGCTCCCCCTTCGACACCTACACCCCGCCGCTCGCCGCCAGCAACGGCCTCATCCACGACGAACTGCTCGGCGTGCTCCAAGAGCCGTGAATCGTCAATCGTCAATCGTCAATCGTGGTTGAGGGGGGCGTGGCTTGAGTGTTAAAGCGTGCGCCGGATTAGCGTCAATCAATCGATTTACGATTTACCATTTACGATTCACGATAGATTGTTCGAGTCGCGCGGCGCGGGTTATGATGAGCGCCGTGAACGTCGAAGAGGTGAACGCTGAATGATCGCCCCTGACACCGTCTTGCAGAACCGCTACGTCGTGCTCGAACAGATCGGGCAGGGCGGGATGGGCGCCGTCTACGTCGCCACCGACCAGCGCTTCGGCTCGACGGTCGCGCTCAAGGAGACTTTCTTCGACGACCCGGCGCTACGCAAGGCATTCGAGCGCGAGGCGCACCTCCTCAACCGCCTGCGTCACCCGGCCCTGCCGCGTGTCAGCGACCACTTTGGCGAGGGTACGGGGCAATTCCTCGTCATGGAGTTCATCCCCGGCGACGACCTCTCGGAGATGTTGGAGAAGCGAGGCGGCGCCGCCTTCCCGCTCGAACAAGTGCTCCTCTGGGCCGACCAGCTCCTCGACGCGCTCGACTACCTGCACACGCACGAGCCGGCGGTCGTCCACCGCGACATCAAGCCGCAGAACCTCAAGCTCACCTCGCGCAACCAGATCGTCCTGCTCGACTTCGGCCTCGCCAAGGGCACGGCCGCCGCGCTGTCGCGCGCCAGCATGACGGGCAGCGTCTTCGGCTACTCGCGCAACTACGCCCCGCTCGAACAGATGCAGGGGACGGGAACCGACCCGCGCAGCGACATCTATTCGCTCGCCGCCACGCTCTACCACCTGCTCACCGGCGCCGTCCCGCCCGACGCGCTCACGCGCGCCATGTCGGCCGTCAACGAACAGCCCGACCCGCTGCGCCCCGCCGACGAAATGCACGTGCAGGTGACGCGCTCGGTCGCCGCCGCACTCTCGAAGGCCATGCGGCAGAGTTCGTCGCAACGCTTCCAGACGGCCGAAGAGATGCGCGCCGCCCTGCGCGATGCCGCCAGCCGCCGCGCCGAAGAGGAGCGCGCGCTGGCGACCGTGCTCACGACGACACCCGGCACAGCCGCCGACACCACGCCCCCCGACGCCCTCCACGATCAGGAGACGCAGTTGCTCGGCGGGCAAACGAACGCGCGCGCCGACCGGGCCACACGCGCCGCCGAAGCCGACCGCGCTACCGCCCATCTCCTCGGTACGAGCGCCGCCTCCGCCCCCGACGCCGCGGCGACCCTGCTCGGCCCCGGACTGACCGCCGCAGCCGGCGGCGCACGCCCCCCGTCCGCGCCGGCGGCAGCGGATGCGCGCGCGGATGATTCCGTCGTGACACGCGTCCGCCCCGTCGGCAGCACGCACGTCGTCGGCAGACGTGGGCTTTCAGGTCGCACGCTCGGCGCGGCGGCCAGCGTCCTCGTCCTGCTCGTCGCGGCCGGCGCCTTCTACGCCTTCACGCGCCGCAACGACGCGCCGCAAACGCCCACGACACCGGAGCCGCGGCAGACTGTCGCGACACCGGAGCCGCAGCCCTCGGCGCAGACCGTCGTCGAGGCCGCGCCGACCGCGCCGCAGACGGCCGCGCCGAGTCCCGCGCCCGCCTCTGAGGCCGCGCCGGCGCAGGCCAGACAAGCGCCGGCGGCAGCCAAAGGAGGCAAGCGCGCGGAGGGCCGCAACGACGCCGTCACCGTGATTGACGAGACGAAAATCGAGGAGCAGGTGAGAGACGCCGAGCGGCAAGCCCTCACTGAAGTGGGAGTGCCGGAGGTCGAGATTCCCGAACATCTGGAGGGGATGAGTCCCGAGGAGCGCGAGCGTCTGCGGAACCTGCCGCGCCGGCTCAGGCAGATGATGTTGCAGCAGCGGCGGATACAGCGTCAGCGCCAGCGCGCGCTCGAAGAGGCCGAGCGGCGGCGGCGGCAACAACAGCCGTTGCCGCCGGATGCCCCTCGGCCATAAGTCGATTGACGTAGGACAGGCATTCCTGCCTGTCACGTCTTGCCTGGAGTTCCTGCCTAACATGCAAGACGTGACAGGCAGGAATGCCTGTCCTACATGGCCGCCCGTTTGAACCGTCCACTTACAACGCGGATTTGATCTGCGCTTCGAGCCGCTCGGTCTCGCGCCGCGCGCACTGCCGCGCGTCCTCGCCGGGACGCGGCGCGAGTCTCTGCACGGGATGATAGACGATCTCGACGCGGCCCGTGCGCGGCCACTTCTGCCCGCGCGGCCAAGCGCGGTTCCCGCCCCGAATCGTCACCGGCAGGACGGGCACGCCCGCTTCGAGCGCCAGCCGCACGGCGCCCGCCTTGAACGTCTCCATCAGCCCGTCCGCCTCTGAGCGTTCGCCCTCCGGGAAGATGACGAGGGCGCCGCCCGCGCGTAGCCAGCGCAGCGAGCGCCGGTAGGCGCGCGGGTCGCTGCGGTCGATTTGCAGCGGCCACGCGCCCAGCAAGTCCAGAAGTTTACCCAGCACTGGCTTCTTGAACTGCTCGCTCCACGCGAGGTGGCGCAGGGGGCGCATGACGGGGATCGTGACCCAGAACGGATCGACGTAGGTCTGGTGATTGGCGGCGATGACGAGGCCGCCGCGCTCGGGCGCGGGGATGTGTTCAAGGCCGCGCAGGCGGATGCGCCAGACGAGGCGCGAGAGCAGGTGCGTCGGCGCGTGCAGACCCAACAGGAACCACTCGGGCAGCGGGCGCGGCTCCTCGCCGCCCCTGTAGGCCCTCCCCTGTGTGTCGTCGCGCGCCGTGCTCGTGCCGTCGTTCAAAGCGAATCCTCTCCGTCGGACGCACCCTCTCCGTCCGCCTCCCGGTCGCCCCGCTCAGAACGCGCCCGCCACGCGTCGCTCATGCGCGTCACCGGCCCCTCCGACGCCTCCTCCGCCCCCGGCCTCAGCGCCGGCGAGCGCCGTGCGTCGAGCGAAGTGATCCGCAACTCCTCCCACCACTCGGGGATGTCGCGCTCCGTGAGCGCGTCGTCCCACTTCTGCTCACAGCGCGCGCACGTGAAGGCGTCGTAGGTGCGCGCCTCCTCCTTCGTCAGCCCCACGCCCGTGCGCGCACGGCACTGCGGGTCCCGGCAGTAGCGCTCCACCTCGACCAGCAGCAACTGCCGCGGCACGACCACCCGCCGCCTCACCTTCTTTTTCTCTTCTTCAGACATAATCGAAAACAAGTGATGAGTGATGAGTGATAAGTGATAAGAAAAGTCAGCTTGCTTTCTCTTATCACTTATCACTTATCACTCATCACTCATCACTACTCCAACCCTTCCAGCGGCCACTCCCGGTCAACGAATTCGAGGTGGAGGCGCATGACGCCGTCGGGGCCGGCGCGGCGGGAGCGGATGACGGCCGCTATCGACACGCGCTGCGCGACGCTCGTCAGCCGCACGAAGCGCCCACGCTCCAGCCCGAGCGTCGTCCAGACGGAGGCGCCGTGGCGGCTGATGTTCTCCGTCACGGTCTGCTCGCGCTCCTGCACGACACCGCGCTCGTCGAACGCCTCGACGACGACATCGACGGGCATCGAAAGCCTCGTCTCCATCGCGCGCGCCGCGCCCGCGCCCGCCTCCTGCGCGGGCGCGCTCCACTCGACCAGCGCGTAGGAGTTGCCCTCCGGCGTGAGCGATTGAACGTCGTAGCGCTGCGCCGGGTCCTGCTCGTAACTCGCGGGCGCTCGCTTGCCGACGAAGGCCACGCCCACCTCGAAGCGCGGCCCGTCCGGCCGCGAGGCGGCCGCGCTTTGGTGCGGGCGCACGTTGCGCACCAGCGCCCAGACCTTGTACTGATCCTCGGCGTGGTCGAAGCTACGGAGCTGGCGCGGCATCGGCAGCGTGAGCAGCAGCAGCCGCCCCGTCTCAGTCTGGTGCGTGAGCGCAAGGCCCGCGCCAAACGGCGTCACGTCCACGAGGCGCGACACCTCCGTCCAGCGGAAGTCGGCCGTCTCCCGGCACTCGACGCGAACGGGCAGCGTGAGCTTCACGCGCTCGCGCAGACGCCGCGATTTGCCTTCGTATGTCATCCCTCGCCGATGCCTCGGGCCGGGCCTTTCAGGAGCAAAATGCGCCACTCCCGGAGCGGCCCTCGGGGCACCCCCGCCGGTGCCTGAAAACCTTGATTTTACAGGACTTTCGGCCCAACTCGGGGTTTGCCAAATCCGCCTTTTCGGGCTACAATATCTCGTACTTTCGTCCGGCCTACGACAGTCCCGAAAAGTACCTTTTGCAGTGCGTTTTATCTTAACCAAAGAACCCGGCGCTGCCGGCCCCTTCAGCCGGCCGGAGTGTGTCAAGCGAAGCGCCGGAGATTGTACCGGAAAGGTAGATTGATGGAAACAGCAGAGCACAATTACATCAACATCGAAGAGGAGATGCGGCGCTCGTACCTCGACTACGCGATGAGCGTCATCATCGGCCGCGCCCTGCCCGACGTGCGCGACGGCTTCAAGCCCGTCCACCGGCGCGTCCTCTGGGCGATGCAGGAACTCGGCAACCAGTACAACAAGGCTTACAAGAAGAGCGCCCGCATCGTCGGCGACACTATCGGCAAGTATCACCCGCACGGCGACTCGGCCGTCTACGAGACCATCGTCCGCATGGCGCAGGACTTCTCCATGCGCTACCCGCTCATCGACGGTCAGGGCAACTTCGGCTCCATCGACGGCGACGCGGCCGCCGCCATGCGCTACACCGAAGCGCGCATGGCCAAGCTCACTTCGGAAATCCTCGCCGACATCGAGAAGGAGACCGTCAACTTCAACCCGAACTACGACGAGAGTTTGAGCGAGCCGGCCGTGCTGCCGACGAGGGTTCCGACCCTGCTCTTAAACGGCTCGGGCGGCATCGCCGTCGGCATGGCGACCAACATCCCGCCGCACAACCTCACCGAGGTCATCGACGCCACCATCACGCTCGTCAAGAAGCCCGGCGTCAAGATCGAAGAGCTGATGAAGATCATCCCCGGCCCCGACTTCCCCACGGGCGGCTTCATCTACGGCCGCGAGGGCATCAAGCAGGCGTATCTGACGGGGCGCGGCATCATCCAGATGCGCGCCCGCGCCGGCATCGACCGCATCGGGCGGGGCCAGACCGAGCGCGACGCCGTCATCATCACCGAGATTCCTTTTCAGGTGAACAAGGCGCGCCTCATCGAGCGCATCGCCGAACTCGTCAACGAGAAGAAGATCGACGGCATCTCCGATTTGCGCGACGAGTCGTCGCGCGACGGCATGCGCGTCGTCGTCGAACTCAAGCGCGACGCCATCCCGCAGATCGTCCTCAACAAGCTCTACAAGCTCACCCCGATGCAGTCCTCTTTCGGCGTCATCAACCTCGCCATCGTCTCGGGGCAGCCGCGCGTGCTCAACCTCAAGCAGATGCTCGAACACTTCGTCGAGTTTCGCCGCGAGGTGGTGCGCCGCCGCACCGAGTACGAGTTGCGAAAGGCGCGCGCGCGCGCACACATCCTCGAAGGACTCAACAAGGCCATCGACGCGCTCGACTACATCATCCCGCTCATCCGCAACGCCCGCGCCGTGGACGAAGCGCGGCTGTGGCTGACCGGCAACTTCGACGGCATGGCGCAGGTCAAACAGTGGAAGGGCGCGCCCTCCGACCAGACGCTCGCCGGCTTTATCCAGAAACTCCAGAAGGTCATCAAGCGTCTGGAGTTCTCCGAGCTACAGGCGCAGGCCATCCTCGACCTCCAGTTGCGCCGTCTGTCGGCGCTCGAACGCCAGAAGATTCTCGACGAGTACGAGGGCATCATCCGCCTCATGGCCGAGCTTGAAGACATCCTCGGCAACGAGGCCAGCCTCAGGCGCGTCATCATCGGCGAACTCGAAGAGGTGCGGAAGAACTTCGCCGACGCCCGCCGCACGCAGATCATCGACGAGGGCGTGGAACTCACGGTCGAGGACATGATCGCCGACGAGGACGTGGCCATCACGGTGACGAATTCGGGTTACATGAAGCGCACGGCCGTCTCGACTTATCAGCGGCAGGGGCGCGGCGGCAAGGGCCGCTTCGGCGCGGGGACGGGCAAGAGCGACGACTTCGTCGAACACCTCTTCATCGCCTCGACGCACTCCTACCTGATGATCTTCACCGACGACGGGCAGGTCTTCAAGCTCAAGGTACACGAGATACCGGACGCGCTCCCCTCGGCGCGCGGCAAGGCCGTCGTCAACCTCATCAACATCCCCACGACCCGAAAACTCGTGGGCGTCATCCCCGTGCGCGAGTTCTCCGAGGGCCGCTACGTCGTCATGGTCACGCGAAAAGGGGTCATCAAGAAGACGAGTCTGGCCGACTTCCAGAACATCCGCACGAACGGCATCAACGCCGTCAACGTGGACGACGGCGACGAGCTGCTCGACGTGATTCTCACCGACGGCACAAAGCGCATCTTCATCGCCACGCACAACGGCCTCGCCATCCGCTTCGAGGAGGACGACGTGCGGTCGATGGGGCGCGCGGCGCGCGGCGTGCGCGGCATCGACCT
>DASVES010000497.1:0-7381 GCA_036380435.1 Pyrinomonadaceae bacterium
CTCGAATCCATCCTGCGCCTGTCGCCGTTCGTCGTCTCGGTCGCCATCGTCGTCCTCTTCCAGAACGAGATACGGCAGGCGCTCGTCCAGTTCGGCAACCGCTTCCGCATGCCCTTCCTCATCCGCCACAAGGGTCAGTTCGGCGAGGGCGTCTACGACGAGATAGTGCTGGCGGCGACGACGCTCGCCTCGACGAAGACGGGCGCGCTCATCGTCATCGAGCGCGGCGTCGGGTTGAAGAACGTCACCGATGGCGGCCTCAAGATGGACGCCGAACTCAGTTACGATCTGCTCGTCACGATCTTCAATCCGGCCACGCCCCTGCACGACGGCGCGGTCGTCATCCGCCGTCACCGCGTCGCGGCGGCAGCCTGTTTTTTGCCGCTCACTTTGAACCCGCGTCTCTCGAAAGACCTCGGCACGCGCCACCGCGCCGCCATCGGCATCACCGAAGACACCGACGCCGTGGCCGTCGTCGTCTCCGAGGAGACGGGCCTCATCTCGTTCGTACAGGCCGGACAGATCAAGCGCGCCCTCGACGCCACGCGCCTGCGCGCACACATCTTCAGCGCCCTCGAATCCCCCGCACGCCGCGGCGGCGGCCGGGGACAGCCCGACGCCGAGACCGACCTGGAGGTCAGGGGCCGGAGGTCGGAAGTGAGTTAAGAGAGCTGTTAGCTATCAGCTGTTAGCTTTTAGCTCTCAAGCTTGTCAGTGGTCAGTGGTCAGTTGTCCGTTGTTTGCTTCTGTCCACTCTACGTCTGCGACAAACGATTCAATATCGGGAATGAAAACCACTGACCACTGATCACTGACCAGGAACAAAGAACAGCTCTTAGCTAACAGCTAATAGCTAACCGCTTCACATGGCCTTTCGTAACGCAGAGATGAGTGCGGACGACGCCGGGCGCGTGGTGCGTCGCTGGCTGCGCGAGTTCCTGCTCGAAGACTGGGGTCTGAAACTGCTCGCGTTCGTCATCACGCTCATCCTCTGGTTCGCCGTAACGGGGCAGCGCGCGCCCGAGTCGCGGCAGTTGCGCGACATCGCGCTCGAATACCAGCTCCCGGCTGAACTGGAGATTAGCAACGAGCCGCTCGACAAGGTGGACATCACGCTCGAAGGCAGCAAGGACAAGCTCGACGAAATCAACGCCCGTGATCTCGTCGCCCGTATCGACATCGGCCAGCTCCGCCCCGGCGAGCGCATCCTGCGCTTGACGCGGGAAAATGTCTCGATGAATCTGCCCGAGGGCGTCCGCGTCATCCGCATTGAGCCGCCGAGCGCGGCGCTCAAGTTGGAGCGCAGCGTCGAGCGCGAGCTGGAAGTCGAGGCGCGGCTCGAAGGCCAGCCGGCCGAAGGCTACGAGGTGCGCGGCGTCCAGATCACGCCGGCGCGCGTTAAGGTGCGCGGCCCCGAGAGCCGCGTCGGCGCGCTCGATAAGGCGTTCACCGAGACCATCCCGCTCGACGGTCAGCGCGAGACCCTGAACGCGCCGCAGGTCGCCGTCGATGTCTCCGACCGCAGCGTGGTCGCGCTCGACGCCGCGGTGGCCGTGCGTGTCGAGATCGTCGAGACGCAGGCCGAGCGGCGCATCGCGGGCGTCGCCGTGCGCGCCGCAACGGCCGGCGCGGAGGTCAGGCCGCAGACCGCGACGGTCGTCATCACGGGGCCGCGCTCGGTCGTCGAGCGGCTGCGCCCCGAAGACCTCACCGTCGTCGTGGAGCAAGCGCCGGACGGCTCGCTCCGGCCCCGGCTTGCGCCCGCGCCCGGACTCGAAGGGCGCCTCACTTTGGTCAGCGTGACGCCTGCTGATTTCACCATCCAGAAATGACGTTCAAGTTCCGACTTTAAAGTTCAATGGCTAAGGATGTCACCCGCCCTCGAACTTTGAACTCGGAACTTTGAAATTTTGAACTTAAAGATGAAGAAACTTTTCGGTACGGACGGGATGCGCGGCGAGGCCGGCAAGTTCCCGCTCGACGCGGAGACCATGACCGCCGCCGGGCGCTCGCTCGCCCGGCGCCTTGCGTCGGCGTCGCCGGGACGCGCGCCGCGCATCGTCACGGGGCGCGACACGCGCGAGTCGGGCGCATGGATCGAAGATGCTTTCGCGCGCGGCGCACGCGCTGGCGGAGCCGGGTGCGAGTCGGCCGGCGTCGTCACCACGCCGGGGGTCGCCTACCTCGCGCGCACTCTCCCGGCGGATGCCGGCGTCGTCGTCAGCGCCTCGCACAATCCGTATCAGGACAACGGCATCAAGATTTTCTCCCCCACCGGCCGCAAGCTCGACGACGCCACCGAGCGCCTCATCGAGGCCGACATCCACGCCGCCCGCGCCGGCAGCGGGCCGCCGAGTGACGAAGCCTCGGCGCTCGCGCAGGACGAGACGACATCGACATCTTCATCAGCAACCTCTTTATCAAACACCCCCCGCGACGATAAGGACGGCGCGGACATCGAGGCGAACGACGCGCACGCGGCCCGACTGCGTCGGCGCTACCTGAACTTCCTCGTCGAAGAGGTCGCCGCCGGGCTGCGGCTCGACGGCCTGAAGATCGTCATCGACTGCGCCAACGGCGCCGCGTCCCGACTCGCACCCGAACTCTTCCGCCGCCTCGGCGCGCAGGTCGTCGCCTTTGGCGACGCGCCCGACGGACGCAACATCAACCGCGACTGTGGCTCGCTCCACCTCGAAGGTCTCTGCCTAAAGGTCGTCGAAGAAAGCGCCTCGTTCGGCGCGGCCTTCGACGGCGACGCCGACCGCGCCCTCTTCGCCGACGCGCGCGGCCGGGTTGTGGACGGCGACGCGACGCTCTGGGTGTTGGCCAACCGGATGTCGGAGCGCGGCGAGCTTGCGGGTGGGCGCGTCGTCGCCACCGTGATGAGCAACATCGGGCTGGAGATCGCGCTCCGCGCTCGCTCTCTGGAATTGCTACGCACCGACGTGGGCGACAAGTACGTGCTCGAAGAGCTGCTCCGCACGGGCGCGGCGCTCGGCGGCGAGCAATCCGGCCACGTCATCTTCCCCTCGGTGAGCCTCGCGGGCGACGGCATGATTACGACCGTCCACATGCTCCGCGCACTGCGCGAGACCGGCCGCGAGCTGCATGAGCTGACCGAGGGGTTCGTGCAATACCCGCAGGTGCTCGTCAACGTGCGCGTGCGTGAAAAGCTGCCGTTTCAAGAGGTCGCGGAGATCGCCAGCGCCGCCCGCGGGGTGGAGAAAGAGCTAGGCGCGGGAGGGCGGCTTCTGTTGCGCTACTCAGGCACGGAGCCGCTGGCGCGCGTGATGATCGAGGGTGAGAGTCAGGCGGATATCGAGCGCCTCGCAGGGGGTCTCGCGGCCGTCATCGGTCGGAGCCTGGGGGGCAACGAGGCGAGCGGTGAGGGGCGGTAATTTTTACGCAGCCGTCGATGTAACTCTTACACTTCACCTTCGGCCGCGTGCAAAACCTTTGCGAGTCGGGTGGCGCGGGTTCTGTCGATTATGGCGCGAAATCCTGCACTCTGAGTGATAAATCAGAAATAACTACTTGCGCGGCACGAACGTTGCGATGTATATTGTGGGGCAAGAGAGACGGTTGGTGAATCCTCCGTCTCAGTGGTTGCTGGGGTGAGGACAGTGACCACAAATTGGAATGGGCACGGCATTCCCCAAGTTTGCCGTGCCCGTTCTTTATTTGCCCTGGACACACCCGCCACCGAACCGCTTCCGCGCTACGCCCGAACGCTCAAGTCCGACCCTCCGGCATGCTACAATCCGCCCGTCCTCTCGGTTCAAACACATCGACAGTTTTCCGTCCGACCCGGCCGCGACGGGCCGCGCGCTTTCGTTCAAGTATGGACCTGGGCAGCTATCGCAGTGAGTACGCCGCCTACTGCTCCGCGCTCCAGCGCGAGCGCCACGAGCATCACGCCGGGCGCGCGCCGGAGCCGCATCTCGCACCCTTGAGGGATCGTTACGCAGACCTCTGGACGCGCGAGACCATCGACGAACTGCGCCGCAAGCTCGACGACACGCCGGCCCACTTCGAGACCGAGCGCGCGGGACTGCGCGCACTCGTCCACGCGGCCTGCCTGAACCACGCCGAGGCGAGCGCCGATGAGGTCGCGGCCGAACTGGCCCGCTGTGAGGCCGCGGCGTGCGTCGAGTGGGGCGGCGAAAAGATAGGCGCTGCCGAGACGGTAGAACTTATCGCGCGCGAGGCCGACGCGACGCGCCGACGCGAACTGGCCGCACGCTGGTTCGACGCCCTGCGCCCCTGCGATGACCTCCGCGCCGCGCGCCTCTACGCGCTGGCTGAGTGCGTTCGCGCACTCGGCTTTGACGGCCCGCGCTCGCTTTACGAAGACGCGTCCGGTGTGAGCCTGCACGGACTCGCCTCCGCAGCCGACTCCTTCCTTGAGCGCACAGCGCCGACCTACATGTCGCACCTCGCACGCAGCACGGCGCGCGAGAATGCGTTCGCCGCTGTCGGCTCCCTATCACACGCCGACGAGTTATTCTTCGGGCGCGCGAAGCGTTTGGACGCGCTGCTCACGCCGCGCGGCGAGCGCGCCGCCTACGCCGAGTTGATGGCCGGGCTGGGCGTGCGCGTGGAGCAGCAGAAGAACCTCATCGTCGAAGATGGAGAGCGGGGCGCGAGCACGGCGTGCTTCGGCGTCCGGCCGCCGGACGAAGTTTATCTCGTCGCCGCGGGCGACGCTCACGCCGCGTGGAAATCTTACTCGGACTTTTTCTTCGAGGCGGGCCGCGCGCAGCACTTCGCGTGGTCTTCGCCGGAGACGGCGGCGCGTCGCCCCGAGTTCATCCACGCCGCGGACGCCGCCGCGCGCACCGCCGCCGGCTTTCTCTTCAAGAGTTTGTTTTACGACGCCACGTGGGGCGTCGAGTGCCTGCGCCTGCGCCCCGTCGAGGCTCGCGAACTCGCGCGCTCGGCCGCTCTGCTGGAGCTGCTGGACACGCGGCGCGACTGCGCGGCGCTTCGCTACGCGCTCGCGGTGGACGAGGCGGGCGGCGTGCTGTCCGAACAGCTTGCGGAGGCTTACTTGAGTCTCTACGGCGAGGCCACGGGGTTCGCGCGCGACCCCGCGACGCGTCTGCTCGACACCGCGGGCGCGCTCGACGCGGCGGGCCGCCTGCGCGCCCGTCTCCTCGCCGCCTCCCTGCGCGAGCACCTGCGCTCGCGTTACGGTCACCGCTGGTACGCCTCGCGCGCGGCGGGCGGCGAGCTGACCGACATCTGGAATACGGCCCTGCTCCACCCCGCCGAACAACTAGCGCGGCTCGCGTGGGGCGGCACGCTCGAATTCGATCTCCTGACGGAAGAATTGAAGGCGACTATGGAAGGCGACTGAGAGGCGGAATACGACTGAGAAGGGGAAGATGACGGCGAAGGCTTTGAGAAGAGTGCGCGTGCGGCTCGGCGGTGGCGCGGAGTACTCGATTGAGATCGGCGCCGGGGCGCTCGACCATTTGGGCGAGGCGGCCCGGCGCGTCCTCCACGCGAAGGCGCGACGCGTCGCGCTCGTCTCGAACCGGCTTGTGTTCGACCTCTACGGCGCGCGCGCCGAGGAGAGTCTGCGCGCGGCCGGCTTCACGGTCGCGCACTGGCTGATGGGCGACGGCGAGCGCCACAAGACGCTACGCACAGCCGAGCGCGCTCTGGAATTTCTGTCGGCGGCCGGGATTGAACGCTCGGACGCGGTCGTGGCGCTCGGCGGCGGCGTGGTCGGCGACCTCGCCGGTTTCGCCGCGGCCCTGCACCTGCGCGGCGTCGCGTTCTTACAAGCGCCGACCACGCTGCTCGCGCAGATCGACTCGTCGGTCGGCGGCAAGACCGGCGTCAATACACACGCGGGCAAGAACCTCGTCGGCGTCTTCCACCAGCCGCGCGCCGTCGTCGTGGACACGGAGACGCTGCGGACATTGCCCGCGCGCGAGTTGACCGCCGGCTGGTGCGAGGCCGTCAAGCAGGGCGCGGCGGGCGACCTCAAACTCTTCCGGCGGACTGTCAAGTTTCTTGCCGAAGAAAGTGAGGAGGCGCGCTCGCGCGAGGATGAGTTGATTGAGTTGATCGCCGCACATTGTGAGTTCAAGGCGCGCATCGTGGCGGGCGACGAGCGCGAAGACCTCGACCGCGCGGACGCCGGCTCGCGGCGCATCCTGAACTTCGGCCACACCGTCGGGCACGCGCTCGAAGCAGTTACCGGCTTTCGACGTTTCCGCCACGGCGAGGCGGTCGGTTACGGGATGCTCGTCGCCGGCGAGATTTCCAAAAAGTTAGGAATGCTCGCGGCTTCGGAGTTAGAATGCCTGCGCGAAGCGGTTCGGCTTGCCGGGCGTCTGCCACGCGCCGGAGACATCAGCGAAGAGCGAATCCGGCACGCGCTTCTCAGGGACAAGAAGTCGGTCAACGGCCGCGTCCTTTGGGTTCTGCTCGAAGGGCTTGGGCGCGCGGCGCTCGTCGACGGCAGCGAAGTCTCCGCGCGCGTTCTGCGCGACGCACTTGGGGCCACGCTCGCGACGCGCTCCGCCAAGTCGTAAGAAGGGAAACCCGATATGAAGCACCAAGCTGACACACGCCGGCGGGGGTTCGCCGACGAGCGCGGCGCGGGGCGTCTGAGCTTCTACCTCGTCGTCCTCCTGCTCGCGGCAGCCGGCTACGTCGCCTATCAGGTAGTGCCCGTCTTATACCGCGCCTCCACCTACAAGGTCTACATGCAGGACGCGGTGTCTAAGGGCGCGGCTCTTGGGAAGGACCCGGAGTGGGTCAAGACGCAGCTCAAAACCGCCGGCGTCGAAGAGTATGGCCTGCCGCCGGGCGCACTCGTCGAGACGCACGTGGCCGAAGGCCGCATCAACGCGCGCGTGCGCTACACGCGCCCCATCGACCTCACCGCCTACGTCTACGAGTACAACTTCGACCACGCCGTCAAGAGCGACAAGTTCCTCAACACGCAATAAAAGGGAGTGATAAGTGATGAGTGATAAGTGATAAGAGAAAGCATCCGCCTTTTCTTATCACTTATCACTCATCACTTATCACTCCCCTTCTGCCTTGCTTCAGGCAGCGGCGCCGGTGAGCTGGACGAGTCCGGGCGGCGCGGCGGCAAGCCAGGTGGTGGGGCAGACGCCGCAGCGCGTGCAGGTGTCCACCGAGGGGCAGGGCGCGGTCGATTTGGCGCTCTGTGCGCGCTCGTGCTCGCGCTCCATGAACTCGCGACCGAGGCCGGCGTCCACGATCTCCCAAGGCAGCACCTCGTCGTAGGTGCGCCGGCGGCCGGTGTGGAAGTCGGCGTCGAAGTTCGTTTCACGCAGGGCGGCCTGAAGGTCGCCGCGGTGGCGCGTCATGGACTCGATGACGCGGCCGACCGAGC
>DASVES010000498.1:0-7427 GCA_036380435.1 Pyrinomonadaceae bacterium
CGCCCGTGGGCCGAGGGGATTTTCGAGGGCGCCGACTTCATCGACGAACTCCTCCCGCTCAGCGGCAAGTCTAAGGGCGCCACCGCCCTCCTCTCACAAGCGCGCGAGCTGCGCCGCCGACGCTTCGACCTCGCGCTCCTCCTCCCCAACGCCTTCGCGCCCGCCCTCGCCACCTTCGCGGCGCGCGTGCCCCTGCGCGTCGGCTACGCGACGGACGGGCGCCGCACGCTTCTCACGCACCCGCTGGCCGCGCCCTCGTGGCGGGGCGAGCGGCACGAAGTTTATTACTACCTCAACCTCGTCGCCGAGCTTGAACGATTGCTCCACGGCCGGAAGACCGCAGTCGTGAGCGAGCCGCGCGGCGAGCCTCAGCCGCGCGGCGAGTTGGCCGTCTCCGACGAGCGACGACGAGCGGCACGTGCGCTTTTGCGCGAGACGGGTGCGCGCGAGGAGTTGCCGCTTGTCGCCATTTGTCCCGGCTCGACCAACAGCCGCGCGAAGCGTTGGCCCGCCGAGCGCTTCGCGGCTGTCGCCGACATGCTGTGTGTGCGCGACGGCGCGCAGGTCGTACTCATCGGCGCGGCCGAAGAGCGCGACGTGTCCGAAGAGGTCGCGCGCCACATGACGCAACGCCCTTTGATTCTTACCGGGCGCACGAGTCTTGCTGAGACGGCCGCCCTGCTCGCCGTCGCCGATTTGCTCGTGACGAACGACACGGGGCCGGCGCACCTGGCGGCGGCCGTCGGCTGCCCCGTCGTCGTCATCTTCGGCCCGACCAACCCCTTGACCACGCGCCCCTTCTCCGAGTCGGCCGAGATCGTCCGACACCCGCCCGACTGCGCCCCCTGCATGCTGCGCGACTGCCCCATCGACCACCGCTGCATGACGGCCATCACGCCCGAAGAGGTCTACGGCCGCGCTTCCGTAATCGTGGCCCGCGCGCGCCGGTTCGAGGTCGCCCGATGACGGAAAGACGCGCTGTCTTCATCGACCGCGACGGGACGATCTCCGAGGAGGTCGGCTACGTCAATCACCCGTCGCGCTACCGCGTCTTCCCCTATGCGGCCGAGGCAATCAAACTTTTGAACGACGCGGGCTGGCTCGCCGTCCTCGTCACGAATCAGGCCGGCGTCGCCCGCGGCTACTTCGCCGAAGAGATGATCGGGGCCGTCCACGACCGTTTGGCGCGCGAGCTTGAGCGCGGCGGCGCGCGCCTCGACGCCGTCTACTATTGCCCACATCACCCCACGGTCGGCGCGCCGCCCTATCGACAGACTTGCGACTGTCGCAAACCGCGCCCCGGCCTCATCCGCCGCGCCGCCGACGACCTTCGCATCGACACGGCCGCGAGCTGGATGGTCGGCGACCGCTACGGCGACGTGGAGCTGGCGCGCAACGCCGGCCTGCGCTCCGCCTTCGTCCTCTCCGGCTACGGCCTCGGCGAATGGGAGCACCAGCGGCCGACCTGGACACACCAACCCGACCTCGTCGCCGACAACCTGCTCGAAGCCGTGCGCGAGATTTTAGGAAGGGAGAATGGATAAGTGATAAGTGATGAGTGATAAGTGATGAGAAAAAGCTTTGCTGTTAGCTGTTAGCTTATAGCTCTTATCACTTATCACTTATAACTCATCACTTACCACTTCATTATGCTTGAGGCGTTGGCGCGTTCGTTTGCGGGGCGGAGGGTCGTGGTGCTGGGCGACCTCGTGGCGGATCAGTTCGTCTACGGGGAGATCAGCCGCGTCTCGCGCGAGGCGCCGGTGCTCATCCTGCGGCACGAGCGGACGGAGACGGTGCCCGGCGGCGCGGCGAACTGCGCGGCCAACCTCGCCTCGCTGGGCGCGCGCGCGCGCGTCGTCGGCACGGTCGGCGACGACGCGGCCGGGGGCGCGTTGCTCGAACGCCTGAACGAGATGGGTGTTGACTGCGGCGGCGTGGCAATCCTTCCGGGCGCGCAGACCACGACGAAGGTTCGCCTGCTCGCCGGCCACGCTCACTCGACGCGCCAGCAGGTCATCCGCATGGACTACGAGGGCGCAACGCCCGCCGGAGCGGACGCCGGCGCACAAATCGTCGAGCATCTGCGACTCGCCTGCGCCGACGCGGAGGCTGTCATCGTCTCCGATTACAACTACGGCGTCGCCGGCGCGGAGGCCGTCGAGGTTTTGCGCGCGTCGTTCGTCGGCGAGGGTCGGCCCGTGCTCGTCGATTCGCGTTTCCGGCTGCCGGAGTTCGCGGGGTTCACGTCGGCGACGCCGAACGAGGACGAGGTCGAGCACGTTGCGGGCCGGCGGCTGGAGACGCTGGAGGCGCTGGAGGCGGCGGGCCGTGAGCTGCGCGAGCGTCTGCGGATGAAGGCGTTGCTGATTACGCGCGGGAGCCGAGGCGTGATGCTCGTCGAGGAGGGAGCCGCACCGGTGCATATCGAGGCGGTGGGCGCGCTTGAGGCCGTGGACGTGACGGGCGCGGGTGACACCGTCATCGCCGCCTACGCCCTCGCCCTCGCCTCCGGCGCGTCCTTCGCCGACGCCGCGCGGCTCGCCAACCACGCCGGCGGCCTCGTCGTCATGAAGCGCGGCACGGCCTGCGTCCGGCTCGACGAGCTGCTGGCCTCCGTCTCGCGACGCGAGGCGGAGCAGGCGCCAGCAATTCGACAGGATTCTTTCTCTAAGTCAGAATAGGCGTCTCGGATGGAGCACACAGAAGAACAGCCGTGGGTCAGCGCGGGGGCGCGCATACTGGAGCGCAACCGTCTGATCGCGCGCGTGGCGATTGCCCGCAAGGGCGGCGCGCGCGTCGTCTTCGCCAACGGCTGCTTCGACGTGCTGCACGTCGGCCACGTCCGCTATCTGGAGTCGGCGCGGGCGCTGGGCGACCTGCTCGTCGTCGGCATCAATTCCGACGAGCAGGTGCGCGCGCTAAAAGGTGAGGGCCGTCCGTTTGTGCCTGAACGCGAGCGCGCCGAGGTCATCGCCTCCTTGCGCGCGGTCGATTTCGTCACCGTCTTCCACGAGCCGACGGTCGAGAAACTCCTTCTCGCCATCCGCCCCAACATCCACGCCAAGGGCACCGACTACACCGAAGACACCGTCCCCGAGCGCGACATCGTCCGCTCCTACGGCGGGCGCGTCTGCATCGTCGGCGACCCGAAGGATCATTCGAGCACGCAATTGGTCAGAGTGATAAGTGATGAGTGATAAGTGATAAGAAAGAGAACAAGTCGCCTCTCTTCCTTCTTATCACTTATCACTCATCACTTATCACCGCCTTTATGAACATTCTTTTCGTCAAACTCGGGAGCATCGGCGACATCGTGCATACGCTGCCCGCCCTCGCGGCCGTGCGGCGGGCGTTGCCGGAGGCCGAAATTTCGTGGGTGGTGGAGCGCCGCGCGGCGGAAATTTTGAGGGACAACCCGGCCGTAAAAAACCTCATCGTAATCGACACGAAGGCCTTGAGGCGCCGGCCGGTGTCTGGGGAGACGCTGTTGGCAACGCGCCAGCAGTTACGCCGGCTACGCGCCTCGGCCTTCGATTTTTCTTTAGACTTCCAGGGACTCCTCAAATCCGCAACCATCGCGCGCCTTTCGGGTGCGCGCCGCCGCTTCGGCTTTGCACACCAACACCTGCGTGAGCCGGCCAGCCGCTTTCTGCTGTCCGACACCGTACAGACGCCGGCCCGCACCCACGTCATCCGCAAAAATCTCGCGCTCGCCGCCGGCGCGCTCGGCATCGACGTGCCCGCCGAGGCCGACGAGTTTGAATTCCCCATCGGCTTGAGACCCGAGCACGAGTGCGAGGCCGACGGCATCGCCGCGCGCGTCGGCTCACCCTTCGCCATCCTGAACCCGGCCGGCGGCTGGCCGACGAAACTCTGGAGCCCCGAACGCTACGGCGCGCTGGCCGACCAGATTTTCGAGCGCCACGGCCTGCGCTCGGCCGTCACTCACGGGCCCGGCGAGCTGGAGCTGGCGAAGACGGTCGAGAAGGCAAGCCGCCTCGGCGTGGCCCACGCGGCGACCCCTTCGCTCAGAGGATTCTACGCGCTGGCGCGGCGGACGGCCCTCTACGTCGGCGGCGACACGGGGCCGACTCATCTGGCCGTCGCCGCGGGCGCGCCCGTCGTCGGACTGTTCGGCCCAACCGAGTGGTGGCGCAACGGCAGCCCGCGCCCCGAAGACATCTGTGTTGAGCGCACGGACATCGACTGCCGCACGGACTGCCACCGGCGCTCGTGCTCGAAGTGGATATGCATGGACATCGAGGTCGAGCGCGTGGCGGGGGCCGTGTCGGAGAGGTTGCGGCGCGCAGGGATGGTCGCCGCGGCCGGAGCGCCGACGCGTGCGGAGAGGCTGACGAGTGGCGCGTAGGGGCGGGACGTGGATGCAGCGCTGGCGCGTGCCGCTCGGGTTCCTGTGCGGCCCCGTCTTCATCCTGCTGGCCGAGCCGCGCCCGTGGACGCTCGCCGTCGGAGGCTGTGTCGCCATTGCCGGTCTCGCCCTGCGCGCGTGGGCCGCCGGCCACATCCGCAAGAACGCACAGCTCGCGATCTCCGGCCCATACGCACACACGCGCAACCCCCTTTATCTCGGCAGCTTTCTCATCGGCCTCGGCTTCACCGTCGCGGCCGGGCGGCCACTGCTCCTCGGCGCACTCTTCGCGGCCCTCTTTCTGGGCATCTATCTTCCGGTGATGCGCGTCGAAGCTGCGACGCTGGGGGAGCTTTTCGGCGACGAGTATCGCGCCTACGCGCGCGCCGTCCCGCTCTACATCCCCCGTTTGACTCCTTACGCGGAAGGCGCGTCGAGACAGGTGAGGTTCGACGCCGGTCTTTACATGCGCTACCGCGAGTATCGCGCGGCGCTCGGCCTCGCGCTGGCGTGGGGCATGCTGGCGCTAAGGGATTACGGCGTGCTCGCCTTCAAGGCGCTGCTTGCCAACTTCGCAAACTGAGTTCCGAAGTGAAAAGACTTTCCACGATGAACCGACTCCGCACCGCGTTGGCCGCCGTCGCCCTCCTGTTCGCCGTCTTGACGCCGGCCTACGCCGCCGCATCCGGCTCCGACGCCGCGCCGACGCGCAGGGAGTCGCCCGCGCCGTTGCCCTTCGAGCCGACCGAACAGCTCGTCTACGAGGGGAGTTTTTCCAAGCTGCTCCTGCGCGGCATCAAGATCGCCGAGTTCAGGTTCACGTCCGGGCGACCGGACGAGGCTCAGTTGAAGAGTGTGTCGGCGGGAGCGTCAAACGTCGCCGCTTCGACCGCCGCCGCCGATTCTGCGGCGCGCGTCCACCTCATCGGCGACGTGAAGTCCGCCGGCTGGTTCCAACGTCTCTTCAGCATCGACTTCCACTTCCGCGTCGAGTCGCTTGTCGAGCGCGCCGGCTTCTCGGTGCTGAGCACGAAGAAGCTCGACGAGCAGGGCAAGCGCGTCCGCACGAGCGAGGCTATGTTCGACCGCGTCGGCAAGCAGGTTTCGTGGACGGAAGTTGATCCGAACGACCCGAAGCGCGAGCCGAGAATTGTCAACACGCCGCTCGAAGGCGCCGCGCAGGACATCGTCTCCGCCGTCTACTTCCTGCGCACGCAACAGCTCACACCGGGGCGCAGCTTCGAGATCGTGCTCAGCGACTCGGGGCAGGTCTACCGCGTGCCGGCGACGGTCGTGGCCGAGCCAAAGCGGATAAAGACGGTGCTGGGCAAGGTGTCGGTCGTCCGCGTCGAGGTCGCGCTCTTTGGCGAGGGCCGCCCCGTCGAGGGCGAAGGCAAGATGTCGATCTGGTTCACTGACGACGCGCGCCGCGTCCCCGTCCGCGCGCGCATGTCGAGCGACATCGGCATGATCGACATCAAGCTCAAGTCCGTCTCGACCAACCCGCCCGTTCAAGCTCAGAACAGGTAATGCCTCAACGAGCCGCGCACGCGGCGGCAGAATGTAGCCACGGGCGTTAGCCCGTGGAACAGCGTTAAGAAAAATCCGAAAGCCCCGGAGGGGCGAAAGAGTCTTCACGTTGGGCGCAGCGCCCATCCAGATTCTTTCGCCCCTCCGGGGCTTTGTGTTATTTCGCCCCCTGTCCCCACGGCTTGCGCCGTGGGCTACATTCTGCCGCCGCTTGCGCGGCTCGTTGATGCTTTATTCGTCCTTGATGTTTCCGTGTGCGGAGGGTAAGTTGTGCCCGAACTCGGAATCACAATCCAACTCCCGGCACACGACGCATGGTCGAGCGACGAGCACCAGCAGGAACGCGGAAGACCCCGCGCGCGAAAGCGCTCGCGCCGGCGACGCTCGAAGGCCCGACCGTCCCGCGCGAAGAACTTGCGCCTCTGCTCGCGCTTCGCTGTCACGACCCGCACGCCACGCTCGGCGCGCACCCGGTCGAGGGCGGCTTCGTCGTCCGCGCCTTCCGCCCCGAGGCCGAGCGGATCGAAGTCGTCATCAAGGGCCGCCGCAAGCCTTTCGAGATGACGCGCACACACCCCGCCGGCTTCTTCGAGCTGCTGCTGCGAGGGCAGGCCGAGGCGTTCGCCTACACCCTGCGCGTCCACTACGCAGGCGAGCGCCTCTTCGTCGCGCGCGACCCATACGCCTTCCTGCCCACCGTCGGGACTATCGACGAGCACCTTTTCGGCGAAGGCCGCCACGAACGTCTCTATGAGAAGCTGGGCGCGCACGTCCGCGCGTTCGGCAGCGTCCGCGGCGTCTCCTTCGCCGTGTGGGCGCCGGCCGCCGCGGGCGTGAGCGTCGTCGGCGACTTCAACAACTGGGACGGCCGCCTTCACCAGATGCGACGCCTCGGCGGCTCCGGCATCTGGGAGATTTTCATCCCCGACCTCCCGCCCGGCGACGCGTACAAGTACGAAATCCACCGCCCCGGCTGGCCCCCTCTGCTCAAGGCCGACCCCTACGCGCAGTTCTCCGAGTTGCCCCCCGCGACATCATCGGTCGTCTTCGAGTCAGCCTACGAGTTCACCGACGACGAGTGGCTGAGGCGGCGCGACGGGGCCGACCACCTGCGCCGCCCCATGTCGATCTACGAAGTCCACCTCGGCTCCTGGCGGCGCGTGCTCGAAGAGGACAACCGCTCGCTCACCTACCGCGAGACGGCGCCCGCGCTCGCCGACTACTGCGATGAGATGGGCTTCACACACGTCGAGTTTCTTCCGCTCAAGGGCCACCCCTACGGCGGCTCGTGGGGCTATCAGGTCACGTCCTACTTCGCGCCCACCGCGCGCTTCGGCACGCCCGACGACTTCCGCTACCTCGTCGATTACCTACATAACCGCGGCATCGGCGTCATCATGGACTGGGTGCCCGCGCACTTCCCGAAAGACGCGTGGGCGCTTGGGCGTTTCGACGGCACCGCCCTCTACGAACACCTCGACCCGCGCCTCGGCGAGCACCCCGACTGGGGCACGTACATCTTCAA
>DASVES010000499.1:0-6593 GCA_036380435.1 Pyrinomonadaceae bacterium
AGCTGACGCGCGACCTCGCACAGCGATTCAACCGCGACTACGGCGAGACATTTCGCCTGCCCGAAGTCTTCATCCCGAAGGTCGGTGCCAAGATCGCGGCGCTCGATGACCCGTCGAAGAAGATGTCGAAGTCGGAGGAGAACGACAACTCGCGCATCAACATGCTCGACGAGCCGGACACCGTCCGCCGCAAGTTCCGCCGGGCCGTCACCGACTCAGGGAGTGAGATTCGCTTCGACGAGTCGCGCCCCGGCGTCACGAACCTCCTCAGCGTCTACCAGATTATGACGGGGCGCGCGCCCGCCGAGATAGAATCGCACTTCGAGGGCAAGGGCTACGGCAAGCTCAAGGAGGAGGTGGCCGAGGCCACGGTCGAGTATCTGCGGCCCTTCCGCGAGCGCGTCTTGGCCATCACGGACGAGGAGTTGAACCGCGTGCTCGCCGATGGGCGCGACCGCGCGCGCTCGATTGCCGGCGAGACGTTGCGCCGGGTCTACGAACGGCTCGGGATTGTGGGGGCTTGAGAATCTTGGCGAGCGAGACACCAGAGATGGAACAGCCCGAGGCGCAGGACGCGGACACGGCGGCGACCGTGGCGGCGGCGGCCGAGGGCGGACAGATCAACGTCGCCGGCGCGCGCCCCGAGATTTCCACGGCGCAGGGCGGCGAGGAGCTGAAGCTCGTCCTCGGCGAGTTCTCCGGGCCGCTCGACCTGCTGCTCTACCTCATCCGTCAGGAGCAGGTTTCGATCTACGACATCCCGCTGGCGCGCATCACGAACGCCTACCTCGGCTACCTGCGAATGATGCAGGGCATGGACATCGCCGTCGCCAGCGACTTCCTCGTGATGGCGGCGCAGCTCATCGAGATCAAGTCGAAGATGCTGCTCCCGGTTGACCCGAGTCTTTCGCCGGAGGATGCGGAGGCCGACGACCCGCGACGCGAACTCATCGACCGGCTGCTCGAACACCAGAAGTACAAGGCCGCGGCCGAGATGCTGTGGTCGCGCGCGACCGTGGAGCAGGCCGTCTACGCGCGCGCGCCGATTGAGACGGACAAGACGAACCCCGAGGTGTCCGCCGGGGCCTTCGACCTGCTGCGCGTCTTTCAGGAGATACTGACGCGCAAGAAGGAAGAAGTGTTGATGGAGATCGAGCGCGACGAGATGACGATGACGGAGATGCTGGAGCGCCTGCGTAACATGGTCTTCTCCACGGGCGAGCTGAATCTCCGGCAGTTTTTCGAGCACACGCGCAGCCGGCGCGAGCTGGTGCTCGCCTTCCTCTCCGTGCTCGAACTCGTCCGCACCACCGAAGTCAGACTTTTCCAGAGTGAGACCTTCGGCGACATCGTCGCCCGCGTGAGCAGTTAAAAAGATGGCCAAGAGAACGAAGCGAAACGAAGAAAGCGAAGCCCCCGCCGTCGCCGAAGAATTGCCGGCGGAGCTGGAAGGAAACGACGGGGCGGACGAGGACGCCCTTGACGGGGGCGCCGAGTTCACGTCGGACGATGAACCGGACGACGAGGACGAGCCGGAGTTCCTCGTCCACGACGCCGACGCCGAAGACCGCGGCGAGGAGCGCGCCCGCCAGCTCGAAGCCATGCGGGCAGGCGTGGAGGCGGCCGACGAGGACGGCGAGGTCGCGCCCGGCGGCGGCCAGCGGAGCATGGCCGAGCTGATGTCGATTATCGAGGCGCTGGTCTTCGTCTCCGACGAGCCGCTGACGGCGAAAGACATTGCGGCCGTGCTCAAGGAGGAGCGCGGCTGGGTGCAGTTAGGTTGCGAGGAGCTGGCAAAGGAGTTCAACGAGCGCAACGGCGGGTTGATGCTCCGCGAGGTGGCGGGCGGCTGGCAGCTCGCCACGCGGCCCGAGCACCACGAGCACATCCGCGCCTACCTGAAGTCGAAGCCGAGCGCGAAACTGTCGCTCGCCGCTTTGGAGACTCTGGCCGTCATCGCCTACAAGCAGCCCGTCACCGTCCCGGAGATTCTGGAAATCCGCGGCGTGCAATCCTCCTCGGCCATCAAGACGCTCCTCGACAAGCGACTCATCGTCGCCAAAGGGCGCAAGGAGGTCGTCGGCCGCCCGATGCTCTACGGCACGTCGAAAGAATTTCTCTTGCAGTTCGGTCTGAAGGACTTGACGGAGCTGCCAAGCATCGAAGACTTCGAGGACTTGGCCGGCGGCGGGGCGTGAGCCGCTGTCGCGGAGGAGACGACGATGCGCGCACTTAAGAACACTCTCGGCTGCTTCTGCCTGTCGGTGCTTTTCACGTCCGCGTGTCTCGGGCAGGCGGAGAGCGCGCCCGCACCGGCTTCCGTCGCCGGCGGCGCTAAGCTCGCGATTAAATGTCTGGGCGCTGGCGTGAAAGCCGGCGAGCGGGTCGCCCTGCCGGGCGTCCACCGGGAGGGCGAGCAGAGCTTCGATCTCATCGTCTGCTACCTGGTCGAGACGGAGGAGGATCGCCGGCGCGGCGACCTGCTCATCGAGTTTGTCATTCACGGCAGCGACGCCGCGCCCGTCCGACTCAAGCGGCCGGCGATCAAAGTGGGTGAGGAACTGCTCTGCCGCACCGACCGCAGCGCCTACCAGTCCGAGAGCGCGGCCGGCAACGTCACCGATGCGGTCGTCGCGCAGACGCTCACCGCGCACGACTTCGAGCAGCTTTTCACGGGCAAGCCCGTCACCGTCCAGTTCGGGCGCGTCGCCTTCGAGTTGACGCAGGGTCATCTTGACGCCCTGCGGAAGCTACTCAAGTCTGGACAATAAAGAAAGATCTGATTTGAGATTCCACGGAGGCGCGCGCAAGGCAGTAGCCCGACCGTGAGGGAGGGCGTCACGTCGATGCGCCCTCCCTCACGGTCGGGCTACTGCCCTGTCCTACTCCGAGAAGTTTCCGCCCCGTAAAATCATCATGGAAGAACGATTGCAAAAACTAATCGCCGCCGCCGGCGTCGCCTCGCGCCGCCACGCCGAGGAAATGATCGCGGCGGGCGAAGTGACGGTGAATGGAAAGATCGTGCGCGAGCTGGGCACGAAGGCCGACCCCGCGCGCGACCACATCAAGGTGCGCGGGCGTCTCATCAATCCGAGTCTTGCCGCGCGTGAGAAGGTTTACGTGCTGCTCAACAAGCCGCGCGGCTATCTGTCGAGCGCGTCTGACCCGGAGGGCCGACCGCTCGTCACCGAGCTTGTGCCCGCCTCGCTCGGCCGCCTTCACCCCGTCGGCCGCCTCGACTTCAACACCGAGGGCCTGCTCATCCTCACCAACGACGGCGAGCTGACGAACTACGTCACGAGCGCGCGCAATAAGGTGCGGAAGGTTTACGAGGTGAAGGTCAAGGGCGTGCCGCCCGAACAGGCTGTCGCGCGTCTGCGCCGCGGCATCAGGCTCGACGACGGCGTGCGTACCGCACCGGCCGAGATCACGCTGGTCGAAGAGACGGGAAACAACGCGTGGTACGAGGTCGTGCTGAGAGAAGGGCGCAACCAGCAGATTCGTCGGATGTTCGATGCGGTCGGCCACTCGGTCGTCAAGCTGCGGCGCGTCCGCATCGGCGACATCACGGATGAACAACTGCGGACGCGCGAGTTCCGAATGCTGGCGCCGCAGGAGGTGGCGCGGCTGATGGGCAAGGGGCGCGGCAAGACGCGCGCGGCCAAAGCCGGCGCAACGACGACGGCCGGGGCCGTGAAGGCGGCGAGCAAGGGGCGTCTGAAAAGGTAGGACTTAACAAAACTGTAGGGGCAGGGCTTGTCCGCGGCCCTTCCTCACAGAAGAATTAACATGGATGGGCAGGATGATCAGGATAAGAGATTTGAAATTTGAAATCTCAAATCTTGAATCTCAAATCAGCTCCTTCTTCATCCTGCGTATCCTGTCCATCCATGTTAATTGCTCTGTAGCTAAGGGCCGCGGACTTGCCCTGCCCATACATAATTGTTCACCGCCATTGGTTCTATCAGTCGCCTTAAATCTCGGAGGACGCAGTTGAGCCGAAGTCGAAAAATCATCCTTGTGTTGTTCATCGTCTCGAGCATCTTCGGGATGTGGGCGCGCTACTCCTACCAGCAGGCCGAGAAGCGAAAGCGCGAGGAGCTGTTCAGACGGCTTTCGATGCACAACACGCTAGGCACCGAGGCCGCGCCCTCGGCCGAGCCGGTCGTCGCGGAAACGCGCGACATGTTCGACAGCACGTTGCCGCAGGAGTCACTCGAACAGATCAAGCAGGCGGTCGGCCAGGACTTCCGTTTGTTGGAGGTGTGGTTCCACGAGAAGGGCGTCTTCGCGAAGGTCTCGACGGACGGGCAGAGCGTGAAAGAGTATCGCCGCTCGACGAATAAGAAGGAGATCGACGGGCCGCTGGAGGTCAGACTCACGGGCGACGGCAAGCTCGAAGACAATCTCTTGAAGCTGAGCGACGTTGACTTGTCGCTCATCCCGAAGCTGGCGAAGGAGGCGAAGGAGCGCGCCGCGCTGCCCGACTCGAAGGCTTCTTCGGCGGGCTTCAAACTCCCCTTCATCAGGTACGAGGGCGAGGGGCCGGAGTGGAGCGTGATGGTCGAGACCGGCAAGCCCGGCGAGAACTGGCAGAGCAAGCACGTCACTTTCGACGCGAAGGGCAAGTTCAAAAAAGTATTCTGAGCGCGGCGCCTTTTGTCGTATGCCGGCCGCGCCTTCGCGCACCCCTTCCGCACTTCGTTTAAAGTCAGACTCCAAGTAGAATAATCAAATCAACAACACGCGTCAGCGCGCGGCCGAAGGCTACAGGGGTTTACGCCACCGCGCGCTTTTCCGTGTGTGAAATCTTTTTAACCGGGCGGGGCTTTTATTTCATGGACTTTGAACTCAACGAGGAACAACAGCAGATCAAGGCGAGCGTGCGGGAGTTCGCCGAGGGCGAAATCCGCTCGCACGTTCGCGAGTGGGACGAGTCGCAGCATTTCCCCGTGGAGCTGGTGCCGAAGCTCGCCGAGCAGGGCTTCATGGGCGTGATCTTCCCCGAGGAGTACGGCGGCGCGGGGATGGGCTACGTCGAGTATGTGACGATCATCGAGGAGTTGTCGCGGGTGGACGGCTCGGTCGGCATCTCGGTCGCCGCGCACAATTCACTGTGCTCGAATCACATCTACATGTTCGGCACCGAGGAACAGAAGCGGAAGTTTCTCACGCCGCTCGCGCGCGGCGAAAAGCTCGGCGCGTGGGGACTGACCGAGCCGCAGGCCGGCTCCGACGCCTCGGGCACGCGCACCACGGCCGTCAAGCGCGACGGCGGCTGGGTCGTCAACGGCTCGAAGAACTTCATCACGCACGCCATCGCGGGCGACACCTGCGTGGCCGTCGCCTCGACCGACCGCGCGATGCGCTCGAAGGGCATCACCGCCTTCATCTTCGAGAAGGGGACGCCCGGCTTCCTCCCCGGCAAGAAGGAGGACAAGCTCGGCCTGCGCGCCTCTGAGACGGCGAGCGTCATCTTCGAGGACTGCCACATCCCCGACAGTAATCGGCTCGGCCCCGAGGGACTTGGTTTCATTCAGGCGATGCAGATTCTCGACGGCGGGCGCATCTCGATTGCCGCGCTCGCCGTCGGCATCGCGCAGGGCGCATACGAGTCGGCCGTCAAGTATTCAAAGGAGCGACAGCAGTTCGGCAAGCCCATCTCGGAGTTTCAGGCCATCCAGTTCAAGCTCGCCGACATGGCCACGCAGCTCGAAGCCGCGCGCCTGCTGACTTATCGCGCCGCGGCCATGAAGGACGCGGGGCGGAAGATGACGAAGGAGTCGTCGATGGCGAAACTCTTCGCCTCGGAGATGTCCGTCAAGGTCTGCGAGGAGGCCATCCAGATTCACGGCGGCTACGGCTACACGAAGGACTACCCGCCCGAAAAATACTGGCGCGACTCCAAGCTCTGCACCATCGGCGAGGGCACGTCCGAAATCCAGCGACTCATCATCGCCAAACAAATTCTGAGCGCCGTCTGACCTTCCCGTTATGGCCAACGACGATCTACTGTCCCGCGTCCTCGCCGGCGAGCCGCGCGCCGTCGCTCGCGCCATCTCGAAAGTTGAGGACGGGACGGCGGGCGCATTCGAGTTGATGAAGGGCGTCTTCCCGCACACGGGCAAAGGTCTGGTGGTGGGCATCACGGGGAGTCCGGGGGCGGGGAAGTCGTCGCTCGTGGATAAGCTCGCCGCGTTCTATCGGAAGGGGGGCGAGCGCGTCGGCATCGTCGCCGTCGATCCGTCGAGTCCGTTCTCGGGCGGGGCGATTCTGGGAGACCGCATCAGGATGCAGGCGCTCGGCCTCGACCCCGGCGTCTTCATCCGCTCGATGGCCACGCGCGGGCAACTCGGCGGCCTCGCGCGCGCGACCGTTGACGCCGTGGCCATCCTCGACGCGGCGGGCTACCGGAAGATCATCGTCGAGACCGTGGGCGTCGGGCAGGACGAGGTGGAGATCGTGAAGACGGCGGACGTGTCCGTCGTCGTGCTCGTGCCCGGCATGGGCGACGACATTCAGGCGATAAAAGCCGGCATCATGGAGATCGGCGATATTTTCGTCATCAATAAGGCTGACCGCGAGGGCGTCCT
>DASVES010000500.1:0-18169 GCA_036380435.1 Pyrinomonadaceae bacterium
CCTCGATCACATCGCCGCGGACGCGATAGTTGCCGCGCTCCAGTGCGATTTCGTTGCGCGCGTATTGCATATCGGAGAGGCCGAGGAGGAACTTGCGGCGATCGAGCGACTGGCCGACCGAAATGCCGATCGTCTTCTTGCCGTACTGCTCGGGCGACCCCAGGCCGTAGATGCAGGAGACGGAGGCGACGACGATCACGTCCCTGCGCTCGAAGAGGGCGCGGGTGGCCGCGAGGCGCAGGCGGTCGATCTCCTCGTTGACCGTCGATTCCTTCTCGATGTAGGTGTCCGAAGCCGGGACGTAAGCCTCCGGCTGGTAATAGTCGTAGTAGGAGACGAAGTACTCGACCGAGTTTTCGGGGAAGAAACTTTTGAACTCCTGATAGAGTTGCGCGGCGAGCGTCTTGTTGTGGGCGATGACGAGGGCGGGGCGCTGCACGCGGTCGATGACGGTGGCCACCGAGAAGGTCTTGCCCGAGCCGGTGATGCCGAGCAACACCTGATCCTTGACGCCGCCGTCGAGTCCGCGCACCAGCGCGTCGATGGCCGCCGGCTGATCCCCCTGCGGCTTGAATTCGGAGCGAAGCTTGAAAGGCATAACTCGTGAATAGTAAATCGTAAATCGTGAATCGTAAAACGGCCGTTAGCAGTTAGCTTTCAGCTATTAGCTGAGAGATGTTCTACGATTCACGATTTACGATTTACTGTTCACGGTTTTCATGTCGTTTGCGGCGGCGTGCGGGCGGCGGCGATGAGGGCGAGGAGGTCGGACTGCTGGCCGTTGAAGTAGTCGTGGTCGGCCGCGCCCTGAACGCCGCCGGCGGGGATGCTCTGCGAGTACTGCCAGAAGGCCCAAGTTGTCCAGCCGCCCGGCAGCGGCGTGGCGTGCGGGCCGTAGTGGGCGATCCAGAGCGGATACTGACCGAACTCCGCGGGGAAGTGCGCGTCCCAGAAGGAGGCGGCGGTGTAGATCATGGGGCGCACGCCCGTCTGTTGTTCGACCGTCTCCAGCCACGTCTGCACCCCGGAGACGAGCGGCGTGCCGACGACGCCGTCGTTGACCTCGATGTCGATGACCGGCGGGAGGTCGCCGGCCGCCAACTGCACCGTGCTGACGAAGTGCTCGGCCTGAGCGGCCGGGTTCTGCTCGGCCCGGTAGAAGTGGTATGCGCCGCGCAGAATGCCGGCCCGCTGCATCCCGTTCCAGTTGGCGGCGAACATGGGATCGACGACGCCCGCCCCCTCGGTCGCCTTCGCGAAAGCGAATGCGTAGCCGGCCGCCTTCACTTCATCCCACTGGATAGCCCCCTGATAGTGTGAAACATCGATCCCCGTCAAGAATGTCGTCGGTGAGTTGCTGGACATCTGTGGCGTCTCCTGTCTCGTGTCGTTTCGGTGAGGCGCGTTTCGCGGTGCGGCCTCGTGTGGAAAGTGAACGGGCGGCGGACACCGTTGTTAAGAACGTCGTCCCCCGCCCGTCTGGTTCGAGAAAATGAATTGCCCGCCGGCGGCGTCAGGCCGTGGTGGTGGGCTGGCCGCTGCTGCTGATCTGGTAGATGGCCTCCATGACGGCCGAGCGCACTTCCGCCGGAAGCGTGCCGCGCACGGCGAGACGACGGAAGGCCGGGAGGATTTCCTTCTGACCTGAGAGCGCGAGGAGTTTGACGACGGCCAGACGCACCTCCGTGTCGGGGTGGGCCTCGATGGCGCGGATGAGCGGCTGCACCTCGCCGGCCTTCGCCATCAGGAACAGCAGCGAGAAGGCGTCGTAGGTGCGCTCGCGGCTCTCGCCCGTCAGGTGCGAGATGGCTTCGCCGGCGAGGCCCGAGGAAGCGATGGCCGCGCCGATGTTGCGCCGGCGTTGCGGGTTCGACTCGCGCAGGGCGCGCGTGAAGGCCTCGGCGCGATCTTCCTGAAGACCAAACAGCGAGCGGGCGGCCGCCGCGCGCACCTCGACTGAGGGGTCGTCGAACCCGGAGCAGATGACGCGGAAGGCGTCGCCGCTATCGACGCGTCCCAAATCCTTGATGGCCTCGGCACGCTCCTCGGCCTCCTCGCTGGAGAGGCGCATCTGGATGGCCTTCGGCACCGCCGACATGTCGTCTTCGACGAACGGCGCGATGCCCTTGCCCTCCGGCGTGCCCGCGTCTCGCGGCGCGCGCGCGTCTGTCAAATTGTCGAAGCGCGCGGCTGCTTCTTCCACGCCGGACGAGAGGTGCGCGACTTCGATCTCGGTGACCGTCGGTGCGCCGCCGCTCGGCGAGGCGGTGAACTCTCCGGCCTCGGCCGCCTCAGTCTCTTCCGCCTCCAACTGTTCGACGGGGACGACGGCCCTCGAATACGACGCTTCCTCCGATTCGCCAGACTCGACTCTCACGTCTTCAACGTCGAGTTCAATCCATTCTTCGGCGACCGCTCCCGCATCCGTATGCGTCGCCTCAAAATCCTCGACGGGAGCCACGGCCCTCTCCGCGACGGTCTCCGCCTGATACGTCTCGAATTCAAGCTGGGCCGGCGCGACCGGCTCGGCCAATTCCTCCGTCGGAGTGAACGCTTCGATGCCCGTCGCCGGCTCCTCCAACTGTATCTCGTCTTCCGCCGCCAACTCTGTCGGGACTTCCGCCGCGGCCGGCTGTTCTTCAAATCCGACGAAAGGCTGCGCCTCCTCTTCGACGGCGGCCGGCTCCGTGCCGGCCCACTCCTCGAAGGCCGGTGATTCGACCGTCTCGTCCGTCTCAGGCGCGAACTCTTCGACGGCCGCCGGCGTCTCCTCGACCGGGACGGTGTTCACTTCCGCTGCCGGCTCGAAGAGACTCGCTTCGGCGTCGGCCTCGGGCGTCTCGACGTAGAGGGCCGCCTCTTCAAAAGTCTCCGCCGCGTCGGCTTGAGGCATAAGCGCCTCGGCCGGAGCGACCTCTTCCACAACCGTCTCTTCCGGGACGACGAGCGCGGGCGGCTCCTGGGCGGGCGCCGCCACGAACTCCTCCGCGGGCGCGCCGAGTGACGCGGCGGCGTCTTCCGCCAGCGTGTGCTCAACTTCTGCGGGGGCCTCCTCGCAGACCTGCACGGCGTGCTCGATGAGCCGGCGCGGGACTTTGATGCGCTCCGTCTTTTCGCGCTCCTGAAGCGCCCTGAGCGCCCCGACGGCGCGGGGGTCGCGCACGTGGGCCAGCGACTCGACGGCGGCGCGGCGCACCTCCATCGAAGGGTCTTCGAGGGCTTCGATCAGTTGCGGCGTGGCGTGGCGGTCGCCGGCCAGCCCGAGTGCGCGCGCGGCCGAGGCGCGCTCGACGGGGGCCTCCGCCTGACTCAAGTTGTGCGCGGCCTCGTTGAAGTAGCCATGCTCGATGAAGGCCGTGTGTGCGCGCGCGCGGCGTTCGGCATTGCGACCGGAAAGCGCGGCCAGAAGTTCCGACGCGACGATCTGACGCGTCATGGCGTCGGAGACGGCGGCCAGACTCTTGTCGTAAGCCTCGCCGTCGAGCAGGCGAAGCGTCTCGGCGTGCGCGACGGCGGCGTTAAGCTCCACGGCGGCGGGCGCAATCTCGGCAGTTGCCGCTGGAGGCGCGGCCCACGTCTGCTCGTCGGCGGCGGCCGGCTCGATAGCTACAGACTCGGCGGCGGCTGATGCTTCCGCCTCCGTCAGTGTCTCTGAAACAGGCTCGATCTCGGTGACGGGTTCGACCTCTTCGACGGACGGAGCCGCCGCAACGAACTGAGTCTCCGCGACGGGCATGGTCTCTTCAACTGTCTCCATCTCCGCGGCGAGCTGCTCCGCTTCCGCGACCGTCTCAGGCTCCGTCGCGGTCGGGAGTTCATCGATGGCCGGCTCCGGCGCGAATGACTCTTCAATTTGCGGCGCGAACGACTCTTCGACTTGCGGCGCGGCCGGCTCCTCAAACGTAGTCGAGACCTCTGCCGTCTGCTCCTCGACGAGGGTGACTTCCGGCGCTTCCTGCACCGCCGTCTCTTCCTTCAACTGCTCGACGGTGGCGGGAGTCGCGGCGACCACGGTTGCGGCCGCCCCCTTCTTCCCGCGCCTCTTCTTCTTCTTCTCCGCCTTGGAAGTTTTGTGCGGAGACACGACCGCGGTCGTGGCCGCGACGACGACGGGCGCGACTAATTCCTCCGTCGCGGCCGGTGCGACTTCCGTCGCGGTCTTCGCTTCAACCGTTGTCGGCAGCGGCGACATGGGCGGGGGCGCGGCCGGCGGCGTGGCGACCTTCGACACAGTTGGCACGGCGGCCTTCGGAGTTATCGGCGCGGCGACTTTCGGTGTCGTCGGCGCAGCGGCCTTAGCTGTCGCAGGTGTTGTGACAGCCTTCAGCGCGGGCGCCGGCTTCTCTTTGATCGCGGCGACTTTTCTTTCCTCTAACAGTGGCGGCGCGGCGGGGGGATCCTGCTTTGCTGCCGACGAGCGGCGCGCGGCGAGGAAGAGTCCGAGGCCGACGAGCAGGAGCGTGGCGATGACGGTCAGCGGCCAGTTGCGAAGGACGGCCGAGGCGATTGACGTGCCCGGCTGCACCTGCGGCGCGGCGGTAATGCTGGTGGGAGCAGCGGCGCCCGCGGGCGGCGCTGCCTGTGCGATCTGTGTTTCCGGGGCCGGAGCGTCGGCTGGCGTCGCCTCGGGAGAAGCGGCGGCCACGGGGCCGGCGGGCGGAAGCGAGTTGATGTCGATGGGAGGTTGCGTACCAGTGCCCGCGCCCGCCGGTGGCGCGTTCGAGGTCGCCTGACTGTTGCGGGCGGCATTCGACGCGGCCGACGCTTGCTCAGTCGTTGAAGTGGAAGGCGCTGTCCGGTCGTCCTGCTGTTGCGGCTGCGGCGTCGGCGGGGTCGTTGTGGTAGAGGCGTTCTGCGTCTCGCTCGGCTGTGTCCTGTTGGACGTGCCGCCGCCGTCGGCTTGCGCGGCCGTGCCCTCGCCCTCCGTCGCGGCGAAGACCACGTCGAGCTGGTTGAATCTCTGGTTGACGCGCGGCTTGGCGCCGGGCTTGAGCTTGAATGAGAGCACCACGTCGTTGCCGCGCTTCTGCACGTCGGCCCCCTCATAGCCGCGACCGCGTGCGCCGCCGCGGACGGCGTCGGCGTCGGCGTTCGGGATGACGACGTAGAACTTGTCGCCGCTGCGGTAGGCTGAATAGTCGCTGAGCGCGTTGGTGGAGGTGATGGTCAGACGCGAGCCTTGCGAGGTTTCGCTGGTGCGCAGGGGCGTGAGTTTCGCCTGCGGTCGCGCGGGCTGTTGGCTCTGCTGCGGTGCGGCCCCGGTCGTCTGTGTGCCCTGCGGGGCGGGCCTTCGGTTGCGCTGCGCGTGCGCCGTCGTCGCGTCGCCGGCCGCACTGATAAACGCGGCGACGAAGAGCGTCGCGGAGAGCGCCTGTGCGGCAAAGCGGTGACGAATTCTGTTTGGATTAGCAGGTTTGTTTTGGGGCATTGCGGTAGCTCAACAGTCAGGGCAAGTGTTCCGGGGCATTATGCAATAGCGGCGCGACTTTTGTCATTAAACAATTCTCCGCGCCTTAGCGATGCGTCTGCGCGTTCTGCTCGGAAGCATCCAGAATAGCGGCGCGCAAGTTTTCGGGCAGACGGCCCGACGCGGCCAGCTCGCGCAGGCTCTTCAACAGCCCGGCGTCGCCCGTCAGACACGCGAGCCGCACGGCCGCGAGGCGGACGCTCATATCGCGGTGGCCCGCGACCGTCTCGATCACGGGCGCCGTCTCTCCGCCCCTCACCACCAGCGAGAGCATCGAGAAAGCTTCGTATGCCTGACGCCCGTCTTCGCTCGCCAGCCGGCCGACGGCCTGCGCCGCCATCCCCGACTTGACGCACGCCCGCGCCAAATCTTCCAGCGTCTCACGGTCGCCCGTCTCGGCCAGACGGGCGGAAGCGTCGGCGCGGTCGTAGGTGGCGCCGGAGTAGGCGCGGGCGGCCGCCGCGCGCACCTCGCGCGCCTCGTCGGCCAGCGCGTAGAGCACGGGGGCGAAGACGGTCTCGTGGTCAATGGCCGCGAGACTCGTGACGGCCGCCGCGCGCACGGCCGGGTTCTCGTCGCGCACGAGGATGGCCGTCAGCGCATCGACGGAGCGCCGCGCCGGGTACTGCGCCAGCGATTGCGCGGCCGAGATGCGCGCCTCCATGTCCGCGCTCTCCAGATGTTCGATGGCATCGGCCAAACTCTCGGCCTCAAGCCACTCGGGCAGCTCTTCAACCCCGACCCACGAGTCGGGACGCGAGGGGCCGCCCGCCGAGTGTTCGCCCGTGATGTCGTTGGCGCGGCCGTCCGTCAGTGCGTTCCACGCCCACTCCTGCGCCTCGAAGGAGCAGGCCGTGAGCGCCGGGGCGATGAGCGACTCGGGGACTTCCGGGTAGCGGCGGGCCATGTCGATGAGCGCGCCGATGGCCCGCGGCAGCCCGAGCGAGCCGAGCGTGGCGACGACCTCGGTGCGGACGACCGGCGTCATGTCGTAGAGTGCTTCGAGCAGGAACGGGAGCGACGCCGCCGACTTGATCTGTCCGAGCACGCGCGCCGCCGAGACTCGCTCGTAAGCGTCGTTCGAGAGCAGCAGCGACGCGCTCTGTCGCGCCACGAACCCGTAGTCTTCGAGCGCCTGACGCACGCGCCAGTGTCCGTCCTCGCCCGTCTCATGCGAGTTCAGCGCCTTGACGAGAGAGGTCTCGATGGCCCGCCGGTCGTCGGTTGCGCGTGAGGCGAGCACGTCGATGCTGTGCGGCTGACCCTGCACGAGCTTGCAGACCTCCTGTTCGATGCGGTACGCGCCGAACAGAACGGTGGGCGTGCTCCACTGCGTCGCCGCGCCCGGCTTACGCGCCGGCTCGCCGGCCGTGCCATCGGGTGCAAGCAAGCCGCTGGCCGTCAGGTTGTAGTGCAAGCCGACATCGGTCGCGCCCGCGCCGCTGCGCCGGCGGTCTTGGGCCACCGGCACGCTGCCGCGGCGGCGGTCGCCCATGGTGTGCTCGAAGGGCGGCGGCAGCTCGAACGGCTCGACCGGCTTCGCCGCCTCGACCTTCACCAACGCATCCTGCTTCGCCGGCGCATTCGACTTCTTCTCTTTCTCTTTCTTCGCCTTCTTATCTTTGCTGATCCCGCCAGACGCGCCGGACGCGCGCCTCCGGCGCACGAAGTAGAGACCTCCGCCGAGACCCGCGACGGACAGAAGCACAAGTAGCCCGGTCGCCGAGAGGAATGAGGAGTCGCCGCCCCGTGCGTCGATCTTCGTCTGTGCGGCCGCCTTCGTTGCGTCAAGCGGCGGCGGCGCGGGGGCGGCGTTCGGGTTGGGTATCGTGTCCGAGTTTGCGGCCGTGGCTGCCTGCGCGGCCGTGGGGGCGCCGCCCTCGGAAGCATTCGGGCGCTCCGAAGAGTTGCCGCCGGCCGCCGCCGGCTCGTCCCTCTTCTGCGTTGCGCGGTCTTCGGCCTCCGACGTTTGGCGGGCGGCGTTCTCCTCAGCGCGCCGCTGTTGCTGCTCCTGCTCCTCAACGGCGGCGCGCTCGCGCGTCTCGGCGCGCGGCGATTTCGCCGGAGCGCTGGCGGCGGGTGTCGCTTCCGTTGCGCCGGAGCCTTCGTCGAGGTCGCCGCTGACGACGAGGTCGAGGCGGCCCGCTCCCGGTTGCACGGTCACGCTCGCGCCGGGGCGGGTCGGCACCACGAGTTCAAGCGAGTTGCCGACGCGTTGCGTCTTCACGCCCTTCGGCAGACGCCCCGGCGCGCCCTTACCGTTCGGGAAGACGACGTGAAAACCTTCCGCGTCCTGCCACGTCTGCACGCGGTTCATCGCGCCCTCGCCGGTGATCGAGACGGTCGTCTCGCCGCCCTGGCGCGAGGCGCTCACGCCCTTGAGGCTCGCTCCCTCCTCCTTGGCGCGTTGCGCGCGCGGCGCCGTCTGCGGGAAGAGTGCGGGCGCGACGACGAGCGCGACGACGGCGAGGCCGCGCGCGCGGCGCGCGCCGCGCAACCCGGCGACTTTCGGCGAGACGTGTTTCAACCAAGAGGTGTGCGTGTTCATGGCGGTGATTCCGGCGGACGCTTGCAGCAGCGTGCCTTTTGAAGAGTGAGGGGTTGCGGCCTAGCCTACAGGATTCGGCGGCGGCGGCAGCAGGGATGGTTTGTGGACGCGGGAGGCGGCGACGTGGGGCGTGTTCAGCTTGTCGCCGTGCCGACTAACGGGCGAGACGTTTTAAGGAGAGTTGGGAACTCAAGCCTTCAGCGTTCGTCGCCGAACTTGTAGCCGATGCCCCAGACGGTCAGCACCATCTGCGGGTTCTCGGGGTTCTCTTCGATCTTCGCACGCAGGCGGTTGATGTGCGAGTCGATGGTGCGGTCGTAGCCCTCGTAAGAGTAGTCCCAGATTTTCTCGAGGAGGTACTTGCGTGGGAAGACCCGGCCGGGGTTGGAGGCGAACAGCCGAAGCAGCTCGAACTCCTTCGGCGTGAGATCGACGAGGCGGTCGCCGATGGTCACTTCGCGCTTCGCCGGGTCGATACGCAGACGGCCACGGAGGATGGGAGCCTCGTCGCCCGTCGTCTCCGTACGGGTCGCCTGCCGGACGCGGCGGAGCACGCTTTTGATGCGCGCCTCAAGCTCGCGCAAGCTAAAGGGCTTGGTGATGTAGTCGTCAGCGCCCATCTCCAGACCGAGAACTTTATCGACCACGTCGTCTTTCGCCGTCAGCATCAGGATCGGGATGTAAGGGGCCTTCTCCCGCAGCTCACGGCAGACGGCGAGGCCGTCCATCTTCGGCAGCATCAGATCGAGGACGATGGCGTCGGGCCGGTCGTTCAAAGCCGCCTGCACTCCTGCCACCCCGTCCTCGGCCGTATGTACGCTGTAACCGGCGCGCGAGAAGTACTCGCTGATGGCTTCGAGAATCTTCTCATCGTCTTCGATGACGAGCAGGTTCAGCTTGCGGTCGCCGGCCTCGGGGCGAAATTCCTCCCCGTCGTTGGAGTTGGCAGTGTGTGCGGCAGGTTTACTGGTCATTGATTGGCCGTCGTCGGGCAAGGGCCGGAACGAAGGTTTATAAGGCAGGGGGCACCGGCAGGGACGCCGCCGCACCGGCTACGTTAAAAATATAACAGTACAGCGGCGGCAAACTCAAGCCCTAAGTTGTCTATTTGCTAATGTTCGGTAGCGGGCTTAACCCGCCGCACCGGCCCTGCGTCTCGGGCCGACCGTCAAGGTCTATTCATGCTTGAGCTAAGGAAAGGATGAAGGATGAGGGATGAGGGATGAAAGAAGGCATCTTGTCTTCACTTCATCCCTCATCCCTCATCCTTCATCCTTGCTTTCCCGCCCCGTATCTTCGTTCTTGACAAAAATCCGGCGACGCGAGCACAATCGCGGCTCGCCTCCGGCGCCCGCGCCCAAGCGACCCGACCAAGCCACCGCGCCGCGCCCCCCTTTTATGAACGGCACCCAGACGGTCTCCGAGACCACACTCCCCGGACTCTCGCTCCTGCGCCGCGGCAAGGTGCGCGACGTGTACGAAGTTGATGAAGAGCGCCTGCTCGTCGTCGCCACCGACCGCGTCTCGGCCTTCGACTGTATCCTGCCCACGCAGATTCCCCGCAAGGGCGAAGTGCTCACCGCCCTCTCCCGCTTCTGGTTCGAGCGTCTTGCCAATGTTGCCGAGCACCACCTCATCACGACCGAGATCGGGGAGATGCCCGAGCCGGTGCGGCGTCACGCCGAGACCCTGCGCGGGCGCTCGATGCTCGTGCGCCGGACGGAGGTCTTCCCCGTCGAGTGTGTCGTGCGCGGCTACCTCTCCGGCTCAGGCTGGAAAGACTACCAGCGCACCGGCGAAGTCTGCGGCATACGCCTCCCCGTGGGACTGCGTGAATCCGACAAGCTCCCAGAACCGCTGTTCACGCCCGCGACGAAGGCCGAAGAGGGGCACGACGAGAACATCAGCTTCGCGCGCATGTCCGACATCGTGGGCGGGCAGGACGCGCAAGCCCTGCGCCGCCTCGCGCTCGCGCTCTACCACGAGGCGGAGGAGCATGCGCGCGCGCGCGGCATCATCATCGCCGACACGAAATTCGAGTTCGGGCGCGACCCGCGTGGGCGCGTGCTCCTCATCGACGAGGCGCTGACGCCCGACTCCTCGCGCTTCTGGCCCGCCGAAGCGTACCGCCCCGGCGGAGCGCAACCCTCCTTCGACAAGCAGTTCGTGCGCGATTATCTGGAGACGCTCGCGTGGGACAAGCGCCCCCCGGCGCCGCCGCTCCCGCCCGAGGTCGTCGAGGCCACCACGGAGCGCTACCTTCAGGCTTACCGTCTACTGACGGGCGACGAACTTCACAGCCCGTGACTCTCCACGCCTTTGCGGCGCTCGACGACTGTTTTCGCGTTCGATAGTTTTTGCGTTCGGCCCCGTGTTGAAGTATCCCCCATACTGGAGCCTCAAGCCATGCAGATGCGCGCCCGCCTCGAAGCCTTAATCGACGAGATGCTCGACGGCCAGATCATGCTCGACGAAGCCCTCGCCGAGTTCGAGAAGCTCTACATTCAGAAGGCGCTGGCGCGCCACCGCGAACACCTCTCGCAGACGGCCTCCACGCTCGGCATCCACCGCAACACGCTCTCGAAGCGCGTCGCCACCTACCGCACGCAGGAGCGCGCCGCCCGTCCGCCCGCGCATCGTCCCAACTCCCGCCCGCGCCGCTGAAATTTTTTATCACCCGCGCTCGCTGTTTTGAAGTATTATCGCCGACAAGTTTTCGCAAGAGCCAAATCGAATTCACATGGACGAGCGCTCAGTCGCAGAGGCCGCCGAGGCCGCGATCAAAGACCTCCAGGCCAACTGCCAAGTCAGCTCTGTCTCGCACCCCTCGGGCAAGAGCGGCTGGTGCATTCAGTTCACCGACGGTTACGGTCAGCTCTGCGACGACTTTCAAGACGAGTTCGGCGGCGACGACAGCTTCCTGCTACGTCGGGAGAAGGTGAAACGGCACCTGCTGAAGACTCAGGACAAGATGAGAAGGCAACTCGGCCGTCGCCGCCGGGGAAACTTACATACAGGAGAAGACCAGATGGCCACCAAACGTAAACAGGACCGCTCGACTTTGGACACCGCCAGCAAGATCGTCTCAGACCTCATGGACACAGCCGGCCGCGCCGCCAGCACCGTTGTCGATCAGGTCTCGGGCCTCGCCAACACGGCCCGCGAGACGGCCGCCAGCGCCGCCTCCACCGTCAGCCCGACCGCCGCTCGCACCATGAGACCCAAGCGCGAAGGCTCGCGGTCAGGATCGAGCCGCAGCGTCTCCAGTACCGCCGAGCGCGCCGTTGATCGCGGCGCGCGCCAGACGCGACGCGCTGTCTCGCAGGCGACCAAGACCGCGAGTAGCGCCGCCCGGCGCACCGCTGACGCCGCCGACCGCGCCGCCGGACGCGCGACCAAGTCCGCCGCGAAGGCCGCCAAGAAGACCGTCAGGGCAGCCAGCGGCTCGTCGAAGTCCGGCAGTAAAAAATCCGGCGCGAAGAAGTCGGCTGGTAAGAAGTCGGTCGCAAAGTCAGTGGCGAAGTCCGCGTCAAAGTCGAAGGCCGGGTCGAGGAAGTCAGCGGCCGGCAAAGGCGCAAAGAGAAGCGCATCCGGCGCGAAGAAGTCCGGCGCGAAGAAGAGCGGCGCGCGTATGAGATAGCAGGATGCGCCCGACCTTCGTCGCCTCAAATCGCACCCACCGCCCCGTCTAAATAGTTCCGACCCGTGGCGGGCACGTCTTCACCCTGACGCGCCCGCCACTTCGCATCCAGCAAACACATCTTCGCCGCCCGTTCCCTTCCCGCCAGAGCCGCCAGCTCCTCTCAGATTGCCCCCCGACGCGCATTTTCAAACGCCTTTCCAGGCCCCTGATTGACAAGCCACCCCGTGTTGCATTATTGTTAGCACTCGCCCCGAGGTAGTGCTAAGAATTGTGCGTTTCGCCAGCAAAAAGGCGGTCACGCTGTGCGCGGACTCGGGCGGGTCATCAAGTTCTGAAGAGAACGTTCTTAAGCAATCAAACCCACATCACCAATCGAGAGGTGAATTTCGGAAAGGAGTTAGCATGGCGACCAACATCAGACCGCTTCACGACCGTGTAATCTTGCGCCGCATCGAGGAGGGCGAGCAGGTTCGGGGCGGCATCATCATTCCCGACACCGCGAAAGAGAAGCCGCAGGAGGGCGAGGTCATCGCCGCCGGCGCGGGCAAGTACAAGGAAGACGGCACCCGCCAGGAGCTTGACGTGAAGCCCGGCGACCGCGTGCTGTTCGGCAAGTACAGCGGCTCGGAGATCAAGATCGACGGCGAGGAGCTGCTCATCATGCGCGAGGACGAAATCCTCGGCGTCATCGAGCGCGCCGGCGCGGCCTCCGGCAAAAAGAGCGGCAAGTAGTCTCAGAAGAGACTGCGGGCCGCTTTTTCATTTAGAGCATTACCGATAATTATAGCTTGAGGAGATTACTGTCATGGCAAAGCAAGTAGTACACGGAGAGGAATCGCGGGCGGCGATCCTGCGCGGCGTCAACCAACTCGCCGACGCGGTTAAGATCACGCTCGGGCCCAAAGGTCGCAACGTCGTCCTCGACAAGAAGTTTGGTTCCCCGACCATCACGAAGGACGGCGTCACCGTCGCTAAAGAGATTGAGCTGAAGGACTCGATGGAGAACATGGGCGCGCAGATGGTGCGCGAGGTTGCCTCGAAGACTTCTGACGTGGCCGGCGACGGCACCACCACGGCGACCGTGCTCGCGCAGGCCATCTTCCGCGAGGGCGTGAAGACGGTGGCGGCGGGCGCCAACCCGATGGCCCTGAAGCGCGGCATCGACAAGGCCGTCGAGCGCGCGGTGAAAGAGATCGAGCGCATGTCGAAGGACGTGAAGGGCGACATGATCGCGCAGGTCGGCACCATCTCCGCCAACGGCGACCGCACCATCGGCGAGCTGATCGCCGAGGCGATGAAGACCGTCGGCAAAGACGGCGTCATCACGGTCGAGGAGTCGCGCACGATGGAGACGGAGCTGGACGTGGTCGAGGGCATGCAGTTCGACCGCGGCTACCTCTCGCCCTACTTCGTCACCGACCCCGAGCGCATGGAGGCGGTGCTCGATAGCCCGCTCATCCTCATCCACGAGAAGAAGGTCAGCTCGATGAAGGACCTGCTGCCGCTGCTTGAGCAGATCGCCAAGCTTGGCAAGCCGCTCCTCATCATCGCCGAGGACGTGGAGGGCGAGGCTCTCGCGACGCTCGTCGTCAACAAGTTGCGCGGCACCCTCAACGTCTGCGCCGTTAAGGCCCCCGGCTTCGGCGACCGCCGCAAGGCGATGCTCGAAGACATCTCGATCCTGACGGGCGGCAAGGTCATCAGCGAAGACCTCGGCATCAAGCTGGAGAACGTCAAGCTCGAAGACTTGGGTCGCGCCAAGAAGGTGACGGTGGACAAGGACAACACGACGCTCGTCGAGGGCGCCGGGAAGTCTTCGGACATCGAGGGCCGCGTCAAGACCATCCGCGCACAGGTCGAGGACACCACCTCGGACTATGACCGCGAGAAGTTGCAGGAGCGCCTTGCCAAGCTCGTCGGCGGCGTCGCGGTGATCAAGGTCGGCGCGGCCACCGAGACGGAGCTGAAGGAGAAGAAGGCGCGCGTCGAGGACGCCATGCACGCCACGCGTGCGGCAGTCGAGGAAGGCATCGTCGCCGGCGGCGGCGTCGCGCTGGTGCGCGCGGCGAAGGCTCTCGACAAGTTCAAGGCGAACGAGGACGGCGAGGGCGACTCGGACGAGCAGATCGGCGTAAACATCGTGCGCCGCGCGCTCGAAGAGCCGCTGCGGCAGATCGCGGCGAACGCGGGCGTCGAGGGCGCTGTCGTCGTCGAGCGCGTGCGCTCGGCGAAGGGCGAGAACGACGGCTTCAACGCGGCGACCGAGAAGTACGAAGACCTCGTCAAGGCCGGCGTCATCGACCCGGCGAAGGTCACCCGCACGGCGCTCCAGAACGCGGCCTCCATCGCGGGCCTGATGCTCACGACCGAGGCGCTCGTCTCCGAGCTTCCCGAGGACGACAAGGCCCCGGCGATGCCCGGCGGCATGGGCGGCGGCATGGGCATGTAAGCGGCCCCGCCGAAACGCTGAAAGCGGCGTCGCTCTCAATGAGAGCGACGCCGCTTTTTTTATCAACTGACAGACAGTACCGCGAGCGGTAGCGAGCGGGTCTGGTTGCGAGAGCAGTCCCGCTCGCTACCTCTCGCGGCACTGTTCATCACTAAGCGCGCTTTGTGTGAACCGCGCCTCGAACACGCCGCCGTTATTCTTCCCGAGCCGCGCGGTCAACTCCGGGTACGACGCGTGTTCGGCCTCCGCCGACGAGAGGCCGAGCAGTTCTTCCGCCTTCAGAATCGACTCCTCTTCCCCTTCTATCTCCACGAACGTCCCGAAGGGCAGTTCGTCCAGCACGATTTCCGCCCCGGCCGCGCGCCATGTCTCGCGCCGCTTCTCGTAGACGAGGGCGGGGCTGTATCCGAGGGCGTCGAGGATGGACGCCAGCGCGCCGGCGTCGCTCACCTCGGTCTCCTCTTCGCGCTGATGCTTGATGGCCGACTCGGTGGCGCGGCGCTCCTTGTAGGTGAAGGTCGCGCGCGCGTCGGTGAGCCGGAGTCGGAGGACGCGGCTACGCGGGTCGAGACCGGGGCCGGTGTAGATGACGTTCTCCTCAAACTCCTCCGCGCCCTTGCGAGTCGCGCCGATCTCGGCGAGCCGGCGCGCGAGCGTTTCCTTCTGGTCGCGCGTTAGCCTGTACTTTTTTTCAATCTCAATGGACATCAGGCGTAGTAGGACAGGCATTCCTGCCTGTCAGCCTGCCGCAGGCAGGCACAAAACTTCGGTAAGAATGACCTCCACATTAAATCACAGGTCTGACAGACATTCCTGCCTGTCAGACCTAGCCGCGCTCGACCAGGGCCATTCCTCAGCTTTCTCGACAAGTCCGGCTGAGACTGGATTTCTCTCGATGTACCGGATGATTCGTTGAGCCTCCAAGTCGTTACGAACCCAATGATCGTAAGACTCATCCTGCCAGAATGGCCTACCTGTTCGTCCCAGAATCTTGTTTGCCTTCCGGGCTGTATAACCTTTGACAGTCTTTGTGATCTTTGGAAGCGGAACCAGGGGGCGGATAAAGATATGTACGTGGTTCGCCATGACGGTGTATGCAAGTAGGCGGTAGAGATTCAGGAGATGATCTCCGAAATGCAGGGCTTCAACTATGCCTCCGGCGATTGGGGGGTTTTTCAGCCAGAGCGGGCCGCTCGCCGCACGATCCAAATGCCTGTCGAATGCCAGAAAAGCACGGCCGGCGTCCGTCTCTTCACGCCGAGGCGTCCTCAAGTTCGCGGGTAACGAGCCGTGAAGCCTCCACGTCACAAAGAGACTGGCTCCTTCTGGCAGCCAGTGAGGTAGGTGCCTTCGATAGAATAACATTGCCATAGGACAGGCATTCCTGCCTGTCGTTTTCAGGTTCTAATCGAGCCGAGCTTATCACGTCCACGTGACAGGCAGGAATGCCTGTCCTACGCCCGGCGCGCCCAACGGATGATTTCGGGGATGGTGGCGCGCTTGCCGTACATGAGCATGCCCGTGCGATAGATACGCGCGGCCACCCAGACGAGGACGACGACCGTGGCGAGGCCGACGGCGAGCGAGAGCGCGATCTGCCAGAAGGGCGGCGTCTCGGCGACGATGCGGACGATCATCGTGATGGGCGAGAAGAACGGGATCATCGAGACCCAGAAGGCGAAGTCGGAGCCGGGGCTGCGGATGACGGGGAAGGCGAGGTAGATGGCCGCCATCGGGAGCATCATGACGGCGTAGGCCAGTTGCGCTCCCTCCTTCTCCGAGGACACCATCGCGCCGACCACGGCGTACATGGTGGCGTAGATGTAGAAGCCGAGGAGGAAGAAGAGTAGCGCATAGAGGGCTAAGACTGGCGGGATGTTCGGCAGCGTGAAGTCCATCCCCCCGGCGGAGAAAGCCCCCACCCCGAAAACGGACACCCCGACGAACAGGAGCGCCCACAGGGCGTATTGCGTCAGGCCGAGGAGCGAGACGCCGACCAGTTTCCCGGCCATCAGCGTGAAGGCGTCAGTGGACGAGAAGAGCATCTCGGCGATGCGGGTCGTCTTCTCCTCCACCACGGCCGAGAGAATCGCCTGGCCATACATCATGGTCGCGATGAAGATGAACATGCCGACGGTGAGGGCCAGGAAGAGGCTGCTCTCCGTGCCCTCCTCACCCTCCTCGCCGGGCTTGTGCCGGCTCATCTCGACCTCGCGGTTGACGGATTGCACCACGCCGGGGTCGATCCCCGAGTCGCGCATCCGCTGCTCCTTGACGGCGCGACTCAGGCGGTCTTCGAGCCGCGCGATGGAGATCACGTCGCCGAGGCTGCGCGAGTAGAAGCGCGCGCGGCCCGTCTCCATGATGTCGCGCGGCAGGATGACGTAAGCGTCCAGAGTCTGTGACTTGATGCGCCCGTTGAGGTCGCGCCGCGCCTCTTCGAGCGAGCCGCCCGGGGGGAGGGCGACCTGCTCCACCACGTAGCTCGCCTCCATGTCGCGCCCTGCGCGACGGGCGGCCGACTCCGGCCCGCGTCCCGCACCCGGCGTGGACTCCCCTTCGTCTTTGCGCGTGACCGATTCGCGCACCGACTCGTAGAGCCTCCCCGTTTCGTCCAGGATGGCGACGCGCGTCGCGCCGCCCGCCTTCATGCCGAAGAGCAGGGAGGGGACGACGGCGAAGACGAAGAGCATCGCGGGGCCGAGGATCGTGGAGACGACGAACGTCTTGCTGCGGACGCCCTGCACGTACTCGCGCTTGATGATGGAGAGGAGTTTGCTCATGCGTTGTGCTCACCGACCTTCGTGATGAAGATGTCGCGCAGGGAAGGCTCGACGCGCTCGAAGCGGGAGACGCGCGCGCCGCGCTCGACGAGGCGGCGCAGAAGCTCCTGCGAGTCGGCGCCCTCGGCGAGCAGCACTTCCGAGTAGTCGCCGTAGGGCTTGACGCTCGCGACGAGCGCCGCGTCATCGAGCACCCCGTCGCCGCCCTCCATTCTGAGCGCCACGGCGTTGCGCCCGAAACCCTCCCGCACCCCGCGCAGGCTCCCCTCCAGAACTTTGTGCGAGCGGTTGAGCAGGCAGATGTCGTCGCAGAGTTTTTCGGCCGCCTCCATCATGTGCGTCGAGAAGATGATCGTGCGCCCCGCCGCCTTCAGCTCCAGCACGATCTCCTCCATCAGCCCGGCGTTGACGGGGTCGAGACCCGAAAACAACTCGTCGAGGATGAGCAGATCAGGGTCGTGCATGATGGTGGCGATGAACTGCACCTTCTGCTGCATCCCCTTCGACAGCTCATCGGTTTTCTTCTTGCGCCACTCGGAGAGCTTCATGCGTTCGAGCCAGCGGTCGGCCGCGCGGTCGGCCTCACTGCCCGCCATGCCCTTCAGCTCGCCGAAGAAGCGGAGCTGCTCGCCGACTTTCATTTTTTTGTAGAGGCCGCGCTCCTCGGGCAGGTAGCCGATGCGGTTCTGCATCTCGGGGCCGATGGGTCGCCCGAAGATTTCGACACGGCCGGAGTCGGGGGCCGTGATGCCGACGATCATGCGGATGGTGGTGGTCTTCCCCGCCCCGTTCGGCCCGATCAGACCGAAGATTCTTCCGGGCCGGACGGCGATGCTCAGATCGTCAACGGCGACGAACTCATCGAAGCTTTTGGTGACGCGGTCGAGGAGGAGGGTGGGCTGGCTGGGGTCGCTCACTTGGTGGATTTTTACCTCCGGCGGGGGCAACCCGTTTGCGCCGCGGCGCGCATCTCACGGGCGAGGGTTAAAAACTCGTGGGATTATACGGGAGACGGGCGGCGAAAGTTTAGACGCCCCCAAAGGCCGCTCCGCTTTTCCGGGTCTGACGATGTGTTAAGATGCACGGGCCGCAAGTCTCCCGCCCGGAAACACGAAGGGTTTCTCGGTTATGCCGTCCGCTTCCTCTCAACTCAAACGCTCCCGCGCCTCGCTCTTCTTCACACTTCTGCTCCTCTGCACCCCCGCGCCCGCCCAGCAAACGCCGCAGACGCCCGCCCCCGCCCAGGAGCGGGACGAAGTTATCCGCATCAGCACCGAGA
>DASVES010000501.1:0-13223 GCA_036380435.1 Pyrinomonadaceae bacterium
GACACTTCCGCCGCTTTCGTCCGAGACGGCGAGGTCGTCGAGCGCGCCCGCGAGCACACTCTCGGCGCGCTCGCTGGTTGTGCGGGTAAGCCGGAGGCTGACGGTCTCGCGCTGTCGGTTGAGCGAGCGCAGGGCCGCCGGCGTGTCGATGGCGCGGATGCGCCCGCGGCTAATGACGGCCACGCGCTCACAGAGTTCTTCCACCTCGGCGAGATTGTGGGAGGTGAGCAGGACGCTGACGGGCGGCGTGGCGCGCGCCAGCTCGCCGATGATCGAACGCATGCGCGCGGCGGCGACGGGGTCGAGCGAGCGCGTCGGCTCGTCGAGCAGGAGGACGGGCGGGCGGGCGAGCATCGCGCGGACGATGGACATGCGCTGCTTGTTTCCGGTGGACAACTCGCCGAACCGCTTGCGTGCGGCCGGCTCAAGCTCGAAGAGGGAGAGCAGTTCACTGATGCGCCGGCGCGCGTCTCGCGTCCTCATGCCGTAGAGCCGTGCGAAGAACAAGAGGTTCTGCTCGCCCGTCAGACGCCAGTAGAAGCTCCGCTCCTCGGCGCTCGCCAGCCCCGTCTGGGCGCGCACGCGCTCCTCTTCGCGCACGCCGTCGAAGCCGCGCACGCTGACCGTGCCCGTGGTGGGTTGGATGAGCGTGGAGATAATCTTGGTGAGCGTCGTCTTGCCCGCGCCGTTGCGTCCGATGAGGCCGAAGATTTCGCCCTCGCGGACGTTGAGAGTAACGTCGGTCAGAGCCTGCGTGCTGTTGACGGAGCGGCGGAGGAGCTGCTTGAGGCGGGCGAGCGGAACGGGGTAGACGTGCGTGACGTGCTCGACGGAGATGGCCGCTGGGGCCGCCGACGAAAGTTCGGGGCGCGGCGCGGCGCGACCCGAGACGGTGTGGCCGTCTTCCCTGTGCGCGGTTGCGTCGGCCTTTTCTGTGAGAGGGTCGTTCATCGGCTCGGTCAGCGTTTGCGCTGGCGCGGGTCGAGATACTCGCGCAGGCCGTCGCCGAGGAAATTGAAGGCGAGCACGGTGAGGGCAACGGCCGCGCCGGGGAAGATCATCGTGTGCGGGGCGCGCTCCAGCACCGTGATGCTGCGCGCCTCTTCGAGCATCCGGCCCCACGACGGCGCGCGCGGCGGCAGCCCCAGCCCGAGGAATGAAAGCGCCGCTTCCGACAACACCGCGCCCGCCATGCCGAGACTCGCCTGCACGATGAGCGGCTGGATGGCGTTTGGCAGGATGTGGACGAAGAGGATGCGAAGGCCCCCCGCGCCGAGCGCCCGCGCCGCCTGCACGAAGTCGTACTCGCGCACCTTCAAGACCTGCCCGCGAATCATCCGCGCATAGCCCACCCAGCCGATGATGCAGAGCGCGAGGATGAGCTTGTTTAAGCCGCCGCCTAAGAAAGCCACGAGCGCGATGGCGAGAAGCAGGCCGGGGAAGGCGAGGAAGACGTTGAACAGGTAGCCAGAGACGATGCTGTCGATCCAACCGCCGTAGTAGCCGGCGAGCGCCCCGATGACGGTGCCGACGACGGAGGAGACGGCCACGACGACTATCCCGACGGTCAGAGAGATGCGTGCGCCGTAGACGACGCGCGAGAATACGTCGCGCCCGATGGCGTCGGTGCCGAACCAGTGCGCGGCCGACGGCTTAAGATTGAGCGCGAGGATGTCGCTGGCGCCGGGGTCGTGTGTCGCAATCACCGGCGCGAACGCCGCCACGATGACGAGCACCGCGACAAAGAAGATTCCGAAATAGGCTAAGCGGTTCATGTCGAGTTCAAAGTTCAAAGTTCAAAGTTCAAAGTCAAAGAAAGAGGTTGTTCCTTTGAACTTTGAACTTTGAACTTTGAACTATCAAGAAAGCCTTATCCTTGGATCGAGCCGCCGGTAGAGCAAGTCCGTGAGCGTGTTGGCGAGGATGTAGGTCACGCTGATGACGAGCACGCAGCCCTGCACGACGCGGTAGTCGCGCTTGTTGATGCCCTCCTCGACCAAGAGCAGGCCAATGCCCGGCCAGTTGAAAATCTTCTCGGTGATGATGGCGCCGGCCAGCAGGACGCCGAGTTGCAGGCCGAGGATGGTGACGACGGGTATCAGCCCGTTCTTGAGCACGTGTTTGTAGACCACCTTGCGCTCGCTGAGACCCTTGGCGCGCGCCGTGCGGACGTAGTCCTCGCCCATCTCCTCGATGACGGAGGAGCGCACCATGCGTGTCAGGAGCGCCGAGAGCGCCGCGCCGAGTGTGACGGCCGGCAGGATGATGCTCTTCCACTCGAAGCGCCCCGACGGATCGACCCACCCGAGCCACACGGCGAAGACGAACATCAGCAGCGGCCCGAGGACGAAGCTCGGCAGGCTGATGCCGAAGAGGGCGACGACCGAGAGGACGTTGTCGAGCCAGTTGCCGCGGTTCGTCCCGGCCACGACGCCGAGCGGGACGGCGATAGCTACGGCGACGAGGAGCGCGGCCACCGCCAGTTGAATCGTCGCCCCGTAGCGCGACAGGATCAGCGCGCGCACAGGCCGGTCGGTGCGAAACGACAGCCCCATGTCGCCTTTGAGGATGCCGCGCCAGTATTCCACGTAGCGATTGTCCCAGCCGTGCCAGCGAAAGGTGCGCGCGCCGCCGGCCGTCTCGGGGAAGGTGAAAAAGAAGGCCGGGCGGTCGAGGCCGTGGCGGGTGCGAAAGGCCACGAGGTCTTCGGGGCGCGCCTGATCGCCGAGGATGGCCGCGGCCGGGTCGCCCGGCACCAGCTCGATCAGGATGGTCACGAGGGAGACGACCGTCCAGACGACGAGCAGGAGGACGAGCGCACGGCGCAGGATGTCCTGAAGCTTATACTTCATTCGCGGCGGCGTAACGATTACGGGAAATTAATTTCGTCGGACGCGACGGATGATAGCACCGAAGCGGCGGGGCCGTCAGCCCTACACGAAAGAGGCGGAAGCCCGACCGTCAGGGAGGGCGTACTTGGGCGTGAGTATGCCCTCCCTGACGGTCGGGCTTCCGCCCGACTTTAGAAAGCACGTAGCCCGACGGAACTCTCTCCGAACGACGGCCCCGACAACCACCGAACGAATCAAGCCCATCGGGCTACGTTTGGGGTTGCGTATGTTTCAACGCAACCAGTCTCGGAGGGAGGCAGAAGCGTTACGCCTCGCGTCTTCCGACGTGAAGCGCCGCAATCCCCCCGGTCAAATTCTCAAAGCTCACCTGCTCGAACCCCGCCTCGCGCATCATGGCGGCGAGTCGCTCCTGGTCAGGGAAATTCCTGACCGAGTCCGGCAGATATTCGTAAGCCGCGCGCGAGCCGCTTAACAGACCGCCGACCGCCGGCAGCAGGCGCGAAAAGTAAAACTGAAAAAGAGCGCGGAAGCCCGGCACGACGGGTCTGGAAAACTCCAGTATCGCCGCCGCCCCGCCCGGCGCGAGCACGCGCCGAATCTCGCGCAGACCCTCCTCCACACTCGCGAGGTTGCGCAGGCCGAAGCCGATGGTCACGCCGTCGAAAGCACCGTCGGCGAAGGGCAGACGCAAGGCGTCTCCCTCGACGAAGGGCACGCGCCTGCCGTCAGTGCCGGCCTTGCGCGCGGCCAGCTCGAGCATCGGCCGGCAGAAGTCCACGCCCACGACGCGCGCGCCGGGTGCGGCCTCCAGCACGGCGAGGGCGAGGTCGCCAGTCCCGCAGGCAATGTCGAGGACACGCGCGTCCGGCGCGAGCGCGGCGCAGAGTCGCTTCGCCACCTGTCGGCGCCAGCGCCGGTCGGTGTTTCCCGACAGCAGGTGGTTTAAAAGATCGTAGCGGCCGGCGATGCGTGCGAACATCCCGCGCACACGCCGCGCATGTTCGCCCTCCGAGCCTGTCACTTGTAGTTGCTGTCTGCTGGCTAACACAAATATACCTAAACGGGAGTCGTATGGTTGCGGACGCTTTGCGTTTATTTTGTGATTCGGCTACGGCCGACGCTGCGTGGGCGACTTGAACGGGGAGGCTTGCGCCGGCTTCGGGGTTGGTTTAGCCGTCGCGTCGCCGCTTGTTTCAACCTCGCCTAAACGCGCGAGGTCGGCGCGCAGACGCGCCGCGTCGCCGACGACAACCGACGCCGCCTGAACGCGGAAGAGTTTGGACGCGACGCGCTGAACGTCGGCCGGGGTGAGCGAGCCGGCGGCGCGCGCCATCTCCGACATGGACGCCTGGGCAGTGCCGTATGTCTGTGAGTCGAGCATGTCGTCGGCGAGCTGCTCCCCGCTCTCGGCCTGCTTGTTGAAGGCGGCGACGACCGACTTCTTCGCCGTCTCAAGCTCGTCGGCCGGGACGGCCGTCGCGGCCAGCGACTCCATAACCTTTCGCGCCGCTTCGAGTGCCTGCGCCGCGGCGGAAGTCGTCGGGACGGAGGCGCCGAGGAGGAAGGCGCCGTCGAGGGCGCGCGCGTCGTGTCGGACGGTGACGGCCCGGCCTTTGAGTTCGGGCACGGCGGCGAGCCAGCGCGAGCGCACGAGTTCGGCCAGGACGGCGCCGGTCGCCGCGTCGCGTTCGGAGCGAGCGACGCCGCGCACCGCCACGCGCACCTCCGCGTCCGGCAGGTTGGGGAAATCGACGACGAGGGGGCGCGGATCGACCGCCTCGGGCTGGCGGAACGTCGGCGGCACGATCTGGTCGCCCTTGCGCCACACGCCGAGGAACTGTCGGAGCGCGCGCAACGCGCGCCGCCGCTCGAAGCCGCCCGAGACGATGAGCGTCGCGTTGTTCGGGATCAGGAACCGCTCGCGCGCCTGGACGAGATCGCCGCGCTCAACGCGCGCCAGAGACTCGGGCGTGCCCGCGACGCGCCGGCCGTAGGGGTACGACCCGTAGAGCCTCGCCGAGATCGCGTCGTCGGCCACGGCGCCGGGCGAGACGCCAAGCTCGCGCACGATTTTGACGCGCGCGTCGCGCACGCGCCCGAAGACCTCGGGCGTGAGCTGCGTGTTGACGACGGCGTTACGCAGGAGTTCCACGAGCCGCTCGAACTGGTCGGCGCGGCCCGCGAGCAACACGTCAATCGAGTCGTGGCCGACCGAGACCGAGAGACGCCCTTCGAGGTCGCCCGTCACATACTCGCGCGTCTGCGGGTCGGGGAAGAGCGCGTCGCCGAGGAGCGCCATCAGGCCGTCCTTGCCGGCCAGGTCGAAGCTGGCGCCGTTGTGCAGGCGTAGACGCAAAACGGTCTGCGCTTCGCCCGGCCGCTCGACGAGCACGATCAACAGCCCGTTTAAAAGCTGCTCGCGCTGCTCCGCGCCCGCCGGAGGCGCAGGGACGGCCTGCGCGGCGCAGTTGGCCGGGAGGGCGGCGAGAAAAAACAGCAGCACGGCGAGGGGCCCGGCCAACGGTTTTCGTGATGTGCGTGTCTGAGGGTTCATAAACTGCGCACGGGCCGCGCGCTCGGCGGCGGCCCCGTCCGTGTTCGATAAGCTGAACAAAAGATGATTCTTACGGAAGCCCGCGGGCAATCGCGTTTGCCGGACGAGTTTAGATGTCGGCCGTGGGGCCGTCAACTGTCCGGGATTTGCGATTCTCGCTCAGGGAGCAGGGCTTAATTGCGTGAAACCAAAAACATTTTGACGCGCATCGGAGGACAAACTTCCGGCTCTTTTCCGCATCCGAATCAATCAGGGTTTGCTGGGCGTCAATTGGCGACCCTCCGGCCCTCGAAAGAAATGGCTCCTCGATTGGACATGCCGCCGGGGAGTTTGGCACTCGAAGAACACCTCGTTCCGACACACGGCAGGCCCTCTCGGGCGATGCTCGCAGCGGACGGTCTCTGATATAATGTGCATGGCTAGAAGCGGGAGGTAGCGAGAGATGAAACTTTGCCGAACGTGTGGGGAAGAGTTCAGTGACAAATTTGTATTCTGCCCGGTGGACGCTTCGGCGCTAAACGTCGCCGAGACCGCCCCCGCCCCTGAGCCTTCCTCCCCGGCCATACCTGCATACGTCGCCGACGAGCGCACGACCGTCGTCAGCGCCGCTGCCGTGAACGTCGCCTCCGTCGAGACCCCCGCGGCCGACCACGTCGCCGCTTCGGCGTCAGGCAGCAACGGCAACACGCCGTCTCCGTCCGCGTCCGTCCCTGCTTCAATCGACCCCGAGGAAACGGCCGTGTCGCAGGCGTTCGCCCCGCGCGGCGAGTACCACCTGACGATGCTTCAGGACGAGGGCATCACGCGTCGTCTGTCGAAGGAGCTTCGGGAGACGGCGCACGAGTACGAGCTGACGTGGCCCGAGTTCAAGCGCGATCCGGGCGGCTTCACCAAGCGCATGGCCACCGGCTACGGCCAGATGGGCCGGCGCTTCTTCAATCAGCCCTACGTCCCGATGGCCGTCATCTCAGGCGTCCTCGGCATGGCAATCTTAGTCACCCTGCTCGTCTTCCCCTTCAACGCCGTCTACAAGTGGCTCGCCTCCGACGGCCGGCTCGTCGCCGATGTCGGCATGACGCTCGAAGAGGTGCAGCGCCGCTCGACGCTCAAGCTGGCGCCGGCCGCGGCGCAGGGCGACGGCAGCACGCTGACGACCGTGAGCGGCGAGAACCTCGGCTTCGACTTCGAGCTGGCCAACAAGGGCCTCAAGTTCGAGTGGGCGCGCGCTTACCTGCTGAGTGTTAACGAGGAGCAGAAGATCAAGGAGATCAACGTCGAGCTGTCGCGCACGCCACAGGCGTGGAGGGAGCTGGCCACCAGCGTCCGCAACCTCGACGAGTCGCTTGAGGACAGGGGCTGGAGAGTCTTCACCGAAGGCGAGTCGAACACTGAGAACGCGAAGTTCCTCAAGGCGAGTCTGGCCGAGCAGCAGACGGCGCCGCCCGCGGAGGGCGACCCCGGTGAGCTGCGTTGGATCGACCGCGACGCGTCGAACGTCATCACCTTCACCGCAAAGCGGGCCGAGGGCGGTGGCGAAGCCCGCTTCGTTTCCTACCTCAAGGTGGAAGAGCTGACGCGCGAGACGCTCGTGGCGATGCTCGAAATCCCCGAGGAGCAGGAGAAGCCCGACGAAGGCCCGGCGGGCCGGGCCAAAGGCACGGGCGGCGGCATGAAGCCCAAGCAGGAGAAGCCGGGCGGCGGCGGCGGCGGCGGACGCAAAGAAGCCCTGCCGGCCTCCTTTGGCAAAGTGCCTCCGGGCGCGTTGCAGCCGCAGATCGTCGCCATCACGCCGCACCCGCCGGCCATCAAGAACCCGAGCCTGCCGGTGACGCCGCACATCATTGCCGACCCGACGCTCTTCCCGCCCGACAACCGGCCGATTCCTTACGGCGACCCGAAGTCAACCTCGACCACGCCGAGCGCGGGGCCGGGTGAGGGCGCCGGCATCGGCGACGGCAAGGGCACGGGCGTCGGCCCCGGCGAGGGCGCCGGCTTCGGACCGGGCCGCGGCTACAACACCGGCGGCGGTGATGGGAAAATCGGCGGCGGCGGCCCCGGCGGCGGCGGCGGCGGCACCGACTACAACAAGACCTTCAACGCCAAGGACGTGACACGCAAGGCCGTCCTGAACTCGAAGCCGGAACCGGGCTTCACCGAGGAAGCGCGCAAGAACAATGTCACCGGCGTCGTCAAACTGCGGCTCGTCCTCGGCGCCGGCGGCTCGGTGTCGAACATCTCGGTCGTCAAGGGTCTGCCCGACGGTCTGACGGAGCGGGCGATTGCGGCGGCCCGCCGGATTTCCTTCACGCCCGCGCAGAAGGACGGCCGCCCCGTCTCGCAATGGGTGACCATCGAGTACAACTTCAACATCTACTAAGGCGGGCCGCGTAAAGCTCGCGAAGCTCACTCAAGTCTGTGAACAAGGGCCATCTGGTTAAAGCAACCGGGTGGCCCTTCTTATTTCCCGCGACGGCGTCTGGTCGGAACACTGTCGCATCCCGCGTCGCTACAGTAGAATCTGTGCTCCAATGCTGAGAAGGGTGTTCCTCAATACATATCTCCGGGCCGAGGCCGAGGCGCGGGAGCAGAGACTACCGGGGCGATTTCAAGGCGTGGACTTGAAGGTCATCTCGGTCTGCATCATCGTCGCCCTCTCGCTGACGATGATTAACTACGTCGGCGAACTCGTCTACGTGCTCGACGCACTGGACAGGCTCGGGCCGGCCGGCGCGGACGAGCGTCTATGGAGCGGCCTCACGAACTTCTCCAACGAAAGGCTCGCGGGGCCGATCTGGTGGGCGTGCGTCACTGTGGTTTTCTACTTCGTCGTTCCCGCGTTGTTCATCCGGCTTGCGCTAAAGGAGCCGCTGTCCGACTACGGACTCAAACTGCGGGGCGCGTTCAAGGACTACGGCCTCTATCTTCTGATGTTCGTCGTCATGTTTCCCGTGGTGTTACTCGTCTCAGGCGCGGCGGGTTTTCAGGCCAAGTATCCCTTTTATCAAATGGCGCGGGGCGAGTCGCTGTTGCCTTACTTCTGGCAGTGGGAAGTCTTCTACTTCCTACAGTTCTTCGCGCTGGAGTTCTTCTTCCGCGGCTTTATGCTGCACGGCCTCAAACATCGCTTCGGCTATTACGCGGTCTTCGTGATGACCATGCCCTACTGCATGATCCACTTCCGCAAGCCCTTCCTCGAAGCACTGGCGGCGATCATCGCGGGCGTGATACTCGGCACGCTGAGCCTCAAGAGCCGTTCGATTTTGCCCGGCGTGGCCATCCACTACAGCATCGCCATCGTCATGGACTTGGCCGCGCTCTGGCGTAAAAATCTGCTGTGGTGACGACCGCCCGCGTAGCCGGGCGACCCGGTCGGCGGCCCCGCAGGTGAGGAGCTTCTTCGATGGCCTTCTGGGCGCGCGCCAAAGTCGCAGTCAGAAAAACCGACCTCGCCGCCAGCGGTCTGTTCGTCCAATCCTTCAACGTTGTCAAAGAGGCCGCCAACCGAGTGTTGGGCCTGCCAGACCTCGCCGGTCAGGTTTTAGGACTGGCCCCGGTCAAGACGCTGCGGCTGCGCGTCGTCATTCTGAGGGATGAGCAGTCGCGGTCGCTGGCCGAAGCGCGCGAGGTGATGCCCTCCGTCGAAGCGGCGCGGGCAATCTTCGAGCGACAGGCCCGAATCAAGGTGTCGCCCGCGCGGGGCAGTTTCATCCAGACCCTCGACACGGCCGCTCCCGCCGACGCTCTCGACGTACATTGCGACTTCCACGCGTGGAAGGAAGGACTGCGCGAGGCCGGCAACTTCTTCGAGACTTATCTCGGACAACACGCGGCCGTCATGCTGACCGGCTACGCCGCCCCCATCACCGTCTTCATCGTGCGCGACGTAAGCGGTAAAGGCGGTTGCTCACTCGGGCCTCTGACGGACTACGTGACCGTGGCCATCTGCGGGCTAGACTCTTGCGGGGAAGACGAGGAAGGCCGCGCCGTGGCGCGTCTGCTCGCGCACGAAGTCGGCCACGCCTGCGGGTTGTGGCACGTCCGCGACCCGTCGAACCTGATGCACCCACGCGGCCCCGGCGTCAAACTCCGCCCGTGGCAGAGGGCGATACTTCGCAACTCGCGACACGTCACCTACCTTTGAGCAACGCCCACGGCTTCACGAAAACAGTTGACCGCAGATGACCGCGCAGGCCCGCCGGTATATACTCTCTCCGTCATTCCAAGCCCACTCGGGCGAGTAGCTTCAGTGTCCGAAACTCCCACACGCGTCGAGAACGTCGTCTGCGTCGCCAGCTTTTTCAAGGGCGCGGATTTCCTGCGCGAGTGTCGCGCGCGCGGCGCGCGCGTCTTCCTCGTGACGCGGGAGCGGACGCTGGGTGAGGAGTGGCCGCGCGAGGCCATCGACGACCTCGTCGCCATCCCGAACGACGCCAGCCTCGACCTCTTCCTCTACGCCGTCAGCCATCTCGCGCGCCGCGTGAGAATCGACCGCGTCGTCGCGCTCGAAGAGTTCGATGTCGTCAACACGGCGCTCCTGCGCGAGCAACTGCAAGTCCCCGGCATGCACGGCACGGCGGCGCGCGCCTTCCGCGACAAGCTGACCATGCGCGTTCGCGCTCGCGAGGCCGGCATCCGCGTCCCCGACTTCGTCCACGTCCTCAACCACGAAGCGCTCCACGCCTTCATGACGCGCGTGAGCGCGCCGTGGGTGCTCAAGCCGCGCTCGGACGTGTCTTCCATCGGAATCAAGAAGCTCCACGACCCGGAGCAGGTCTGGCGAGCCATCGACGAACTCGACGCGCGCGGCGCGCTGCACGAGCGCTCGCCCTACTACGTGCTGGAGCAATACGTGGCGGGCGAGGTCTTCCACGTCGATTCGCTGGTCGAGGACGGCGAGGTAACGTTCGCGGGCGTCAACCGCTACGGGCGGCCTCCGCTCGACGTGGCCCAACAGGGCGGCGTCTACATCTCTCACACGCTCGACTACGACTCGGAAGACCGCGCGCGTCTCGAAGAGTTCAACCGGCGACTGCTCAAAAGCCTCAGGCTGGAGAGCGGGGCCGCGCATGCCGAGTTCATCAAGGGCGAGGCCGACGGCGAGTTCTACTTCCTGGAAGTCGCGTCGCGCGTCGGCGGCGCCTACATGGCCGAGACGCTGGAGGCGGCGAGCGGCGTCAATCTCTGGCGCGAGTGGGCGCGTCTGGAACTGGCGGGCGGCTCGCGTGCGGCCGAAGAGCGCCCGCAGCCGCGACGCGAATACGGCGGCATCGCGCTTTCACTCGCGCGTCAGGAGTGGCCCGACACGTCTCAATACACGGACGCAGAAATTGTCGGGCGCGTGCGCAAGGCTTACCACGTCGGCCTCGTCGTCGGCTCGCCGAGCCTCGCGCGCGTCGAGGAACTGCTCGACGACTACGCGCGCCGCTTCGCCGCCGACTTCTGCGCCGTCGCGCCGCCGCACGAGCGCCCGCCGCTCTGAGAATTTCAAATCACACTGGGGAAATTACACGCATGAGTCAAATCAAAGTCGCGCCCTACGGCTCCTGGGAGTCGCCGATAACGTCGGAGCTGATCGTCTCGGCCACGGTGGGTCTGGGCCAGTGCCTCATTGATGGCGATGACTTGTACTGGAGCGAGATGAGGCCGCTCGAAGGCGGGCGCAGCGTCGTTGTGCGGCGAACGCCCGACGGCCGGACGGCCGACGTGACGCCCGCGGGCTTCAACGCGCGCACGCGCGTCCACGAGTACGGCGGCGGCGACTACACGGTGCGCGCCGGCATAGTTTACTTCTCGAACTTCGCCGACCAGCGACTCTACCGTGTGAGCGCGGGCGAACAGCCTGCTCCGCTCACGCCCGCCGGCGATTACCGCTACGCCGATTGCCTGCTCGACTCGCGCCGCGGGCTTCTCTACGCCATCCGCGAAGACCATTCAGACAAGACGCGCGAGGCCGTCAACTGTGTGGTGTGCGTGCGCGCCGACGGCGACGAATCGGGCGGGCGTGTGCTGGTTTCGGGCAACGACTTCTACTCGTCACCGCGCCTCAGCCCCGACGGCCGCCGGCTCGCATGGCTCACCTGGAACCATCCGAACATGCCGTGGGACGGAAGCGAACTGTGGGTCGGCGAATTGGACGACGATGGATTGGTGCGTTCGTCGAGGAAGGTCGCCGGGGGCGTCGATGAATCTATCTTCCAGCCCGAGTGGTCGCCCGACGGCACGCTCTATTTCAGCTCCGACCGGACGGGTTGGTGGAATCTCTACCGCGAGACGGTCGGTGAGGGCGTCGAACCGATTTGCGGAAGGGAATCGGAGTTCGGCCAGCCGCAGTGGGGCTTCGGAATGTCGATCTACGCCTTCGCCGACAGCGGGCGTATCGTCGCCGCCCGCGTCGAGCGCGGCACCGCGCGCCTGTGCGTCATCGACACGGCGACCAAAGAACTACGCGACGCGGAGACTCCTTACACCGACATCACCTACGTGCGCGCGTCCGACGGGCGCGTGGTCTTCCGCGGCGCTTCCGCAACGGAGCGCGCTGGGATCGTCGCGCTTGACCTCGACACGGGACGCACCGATGTGTTGCGACGTTCCAGCGAGCAGGTGATCGACGCGGGCTACGTCTCCGCGGCGAGCGCCGTCGAGTTTCCGACCGAGGGCGGGTTGACGGCGCACGCTTTCTACTACCCGCCGCGCAACCGCGACTACGCCGCGCCCGATGGCGAGCGCCCGCCGCTCCTCGTCAAGTGCCACGGCGGGCCGACCGCCGCGACCGTTCCCTCGCTTCGTCTGGAGACGCAGTACTGGACGAGCCGCGGCTTCGCCGTGCTCGACGTGAACTACGGCGGCAGCAGCGGCTACGGGCGCGAGTACCGCCGCCGCCTCAACGGCGAGTGGGGGATTGTTGACGTAGACGACTGCGTGAACGGCGCGCGCCACCTCGTCGGGCGCGGCGAGGCCGACGGCGAGCGTTGCGCCATCACGGGCGGCAGCGCGGGCGGCTTCACGGTCTTGAACGCGCTCACCTTCCGCGAACAGTTCCGCGCCGGCGCGAGCCACTACGGCGTGAGCGACCTCAAGGGGCTGATCGAGGACACGCACAAGTTCGAGGCGCGTTACCTCGACCGGCTGATCGGGCCGTACCCGGAGCGCGCAGACCTCTACCGCGAACGCTCGTCGATCAACTTCACGGAGCGTCTGTCGTGCCCGGTCATCTTCTTTCAGGGACTCGAAGACAAAGTGGTTCCGCCCAACCAGGCGGAGTTGATGGTGGAGGCTTTGAGGAAGAAGGGCCTGCCGGTGGCCTACGTCCCGTTCGAGGGCGAGCAGCACGGCTTCCGCATGGCCGAGAACATCCGGCGGGCGCTCGACGGCGAGTTCTACTTCTACTCACGCGTCTTCGGCTTCGAGCCAGCCGAGCGCATCGAGCCGGTGTTGATTGAGAATTTATAGTTTAGACATCTGTTGAATGCCTGGATGATAGGTGAGGTGGCGGAAGCTCGTTACTTGCGTGTGGCGTAAGGCGATTCACCGCAGAGGCGCAGAGGGCGCAGAGTTCACGCCGAGGGTTGAGCCTTACGATCTACGTCGAGTGTGTCGCTCAAGCCTGCGGCGCCCCCTCTGCGTCCTCTGCGCCTCTGCGGTGAGTCCTACTCTCCTCACACTCAACAAAAAGCATCACTCAAAAAGGAACAGAAAAGGGCGCGGGCGCGGGTCGATTGATTTGACCCGCGCCCGCGCTCTTGTTTATTGTGAGCGGCGTTTAGCTACGCCGGAAGCCGCGCTGCTTGCGCTTGTTGCGCTTGCGCGCCATCGCCGAC
>DASVES010000502.1:0-3280 GCA_036380435.1 Pyrinomonadaceae bacterium
ACTTCCGCCGCCGTCGCCTGGTCTAGCTCATCTAGTCGGGGGCGTTCGCCGACGCGCGACCACAATTCGCCCAGCGCCTTACGGGCGCCTTCGTAATCGCCCGACTCCGCTAGAGCTTTTGCAAGCTGGCAACGCAGATGCGACCGTTCGCAATGAGTAAGGTATGGGTCGGCAATCCGTTCGATTAGCTGTTCCGCTAAATCCATGTGAGGCTTTCCCTTCTTTGCGATTGACAATAAAGTTGCATCGCGTAAAGCGTGGGTGATGGTTCCCTCGTTGGGGTTGTCTGGCGGATGTTAAGATGCGCCCGCGAAACTCCTCCTGGGTGGCTGTTCTGGCCGTGATTGTTGGCACTTGCCACCCATAACTTCACGTTTCTGGAGAACATTATGAAAAGCTTGCAACGTCCCTGCGCGGCTATCGCGATGACTCTCATTCTCACGATGACCGCTTTTGCCGGTGATATTTCAACCGGACTAGTGACTGCGCCACCACCACCCCCGCCACAGCAGTCTTCGGCAATGACCGGTGGGATGGAGACGCCGCTCAATACGGATGAGGCGTCGAATGAGGCGGCATCGCTGAGTCACGGCGCGGAAATCGGGTTGAGCTTGCTGCAAAGCGTTCTGGCGCTGTTGTAGCGGCTCGGTGTAATTGAAATATTTCGGGCTGCGACGGGTCGGGTCGTCGCGGCCGAATATACGTGTGCTTGGGAGAGCGCCGTAGAGCCGAGGTGTGCCCGGCGAGGAGGCACTCACAGAAGGCGTGAGATTACGCCTGCGCGGCGCGCAAAGCAATAACCTTCTGCGTTTTCGGGTAAGTGCCGGCCGCCGCGAGTTTTACTGTCTGTTGCAATAAAACGCGCAAGTGCCGGAAGACGCGATACGGGCCGGCAGTGACAGGCCCGCGCCGTGAATGTCAGGCGTCGGTCGGGGCGGGCTGGGTGGTTGCGGGGGCATGTGGCGATGTCGGAGCGGGCGCGGGCTGGTCGGCCTGTGCCGGCGCGTTCAGTTGATTGTGGTCGCCCTCTTGAGTTGCGCCCACGGCCTGCTCTGCCGGCTTGAGGATGTCGGCGACGATTCCCTGTCCGCCGCGGTGTTCGAGCCAGTGGCGGTGTGTGACGGTGAGGATGGCGATGACGGGAATGGCGAGGAAGATGCCGGTCACGCCGGCCATCTCGTGACCGGCGAGGATGGCGAGGATGACGGCGAGCGGGTGCAGGTGTACGCCCTGCCCGATGATGAGCGGGTAGGTGTAGTAGTCGTGGATGATGCGTAGCACGCCGAGGAAGAGAAGCACCCCGATGATCTGGTTGACCGAGTAGAAACTCGCCACGATGACCGCCAGCACCGCCACCACCAGCGGCCCGAGCAGCGGGATGAACTCCAGAAAGCCGGCGACGACGCCGAGCACCAAAGCGTATTGCACGCCGATGATGTAGAAGCCGATGGTGCAGACCGTGCCGATCAAAAGGCAGGCGATGAGCTGCGCGCGGATGTATGCGGCGAGCGTGGAGTTTACGTCCTGGAAGAACTCGTCGCCGCGCCAGCGCAGGCGGCCCTGCGGGATCATCTGGAGGGCCGAGCGGCGGAAGCTGTCGGCGTCCTTGAGGAGAAAGAAGGCGAGGATAGGGATGAGGACGAGCCACGGCACGTAGACTAAAAACGTGACGGCGCTCTGAAAGCCCTGCCCCTTAACGTACTCGCCCGCGTCGTCGAGACTGGTCGTGACCTGCTTGTACGTCCACTGGCGCACGGCCGGCGGCAGGTTGAGTTGCGAGAGCATCTCGTTGAGGCGTGAGGCGCGCGCGCGCGAGTTCTCCAGATACTCGGGGGCCTTCTGGACGAGTTGCTCCAACTGCGTGCTGAGGCGCGGGCTGAGTATCTGGAAGGCGAGGAAGGTCGAGCCGAAGAGGGCGACGTAGACGATGGCGATGGCCACCACGCGCGGCATCTCGCGCTCACGGCCCCGCACCTTGAAGGGCCGGCGCACCATCTCGACTAAGGGCGCGATGAGATAGGCGAAGAAGACCGAGAGCACCACGAGCAGCACCACGCCCGTCAGCGCGTAGAGCACCCACAGCGCGCCCTTGATGAGGAAGAAGAGGACGATGGCGACTAAGACGATGCGGAGCAGCTTGCGCGAAGCCATCCGCAAGACGATGCGCGTCTTCTCCTCGACCGCGGCCAGCTCCTCGGCCCCGACCACCGGCGGTCCCTCCGGTCGCTCATCGGTGTCGTGGTCCACAGAAGCCAACGTCTCGTCCCTCTCGCCTTCAAGCCTCAAGTCTTCGCCCCTTAATTAAACTGACGGCGCGCGCCGAACGTAAATCCTGCCCGCAATGATGCACTACTCGGAGGGGGTTTACAAAGAAGGGATGAGGGGGGAAGGATGAAAGGCAGTAAGCAGTAAGCAGTGAGCAGTAAGCAGTCAATGCCGGCCGAGATTCCTGCGTCTTGACTGCTCACTGCTTACTGTTCTTCCTCATCCTTCCGCCCTCATCCCTTACTCAGTGTTCGTACTCGCTCTCGTAGTCCTCGTCGGACTTGGATTCGAGGGCCGCGGAGGGTTCCCAGACGAGGCCGCGCCACTCGTCGGTGGCGTCGATGAGGAGGAGCGCGGCCAGCGGCTGGACGGGGTTGCGCTCCAGTCGGATGACCTCGGTGACGGTGCGTAGCTCCGTGCCCTGCGCGTCGAGGACGATGAGCTGCACGCGGCTGCCGACCTGCGGCAGTGTCTCCAGATGGACGAGCGCGCCGGCCGGGCCGACGTTCTCCGTCTCGCCCACGACGCTGAAGTGCTCGCCCGAGCCGTCGTCGTCCCACTCGGCGCGCACGGCAATGTGGACGAGGTAGCGCGGCCCGGACCGCTGCTCTGTCGCAAAGTTGGCGGGCATCCGTTTCTCCTCCGAAGAAAACAAGCTACATGGGGGGTGTCTAAGATAAACGACGAAAGCCCATTCTGTCGAAGAAAGGGAGTCAGGAGTCAGGAGTCAGAATAAAAGCAAGAGCGCCCTCTTCATTCAGCGCCTTCTTCATTCTGACTCGCGGACTCCTGACTCCTGACTCCTGACTTCACTCCTCTTCCTGCGCCCGCAGCTTCTCCAGCACGGAGAAGTCTTCGAGCGTCGTGGTGTCGCCGGCGACGGCGCCGCCGGAGGCGATCTCGCGGAGCAGGCGGCGCATGATTTTGCCCGAGCGCGTCTTGGGCAGTTGGTCCGAGAAGCGTATCTCGTCGGGGCGGGCGAGCGCGCCGATCTCGTGGGCGACGTGGCGGCGCA
>DASVES010000503.1:0-10491 GCA_036380435.1 Pyrinomonadaceae bacterium
GACGGTGGCGGTGCGCGCGCCGATGCCGAGCAGCGGGAGCGGAATGAGGAAGCCGAAGAGGGCGAGGCTGGGGACGGTCTGCATCACGCCCGCGAAGGCGAGCACGGGTTTCTTCAAGGCGGCGCGGCGCGTGAGCAGCACGCCGACGGGCAGCCCGATGGCGACGGCGAGCGCGGTCGCCACGGCGACGAGCAGCAGGTGCTCCGCCGTCAGCGCGGCCACCTCCCGCCAGTGTGTCTTGATGAAGTCGAAGGCGTTCATCGCAGGCCAAAGATTGATTGGTCGGCTCGTCGGGTCATCAACTCAAACACAGTACCGCGAGCGGTAGCGAGCGGGTGTGTCTATAACAAGAGTGCCGAGTCGCGCATCCAGACCCGCTCGCTACCGCTCGCGGTACTGTTTGATCTCCCCTCACTCCGCTGTCGCCATCGCCGGGAGTTGCAGCGTCTCGCGGTAGGCGCGCGCGAGCGGGTCTTCGGAGCGCAGAAAGTTTTCCGGCGTGTCGAGGACGACGAGGCGGCCCTGCCGCATCAGCCCGACGCGCGTGCCTAAGGTAAGCGCCTCGCGCACGTCGTGTGTGACGAAGACGGCCGTCTTGCCCAGTCGCCGCTGAAGCGCCGCGAACTCGCGTTGGAGCGCGGCGCGCGTGAGCGGGTCGAGCGCGCCGAAGGGTTCGTCCAGCAGCAGCAGCGGCGGGTCGGCGGCCAGCGCCCGCGCCACTCCCACGCGCTGGCGCTGCCCGCCGGAGAGTTCGCGCGGGAGTCGTTCGGCGAACTTCTCCGGGTCGAGTCCGACGAGCGAGAGGAGTTCGCGCACGCGCTCGCGCACACGCGCCTCCGGCCACCCTTCGAGCGACGGGACGAGCGCGACGTTGCGCTCCACCGTGAAGTGTGGGAACAGCCCCGCGTCCTGGATGACGTAGCCGGCGCGGCGGCGCAAGCTTATCTTGTCCCACGCGCTCGTCGTCTTGCCTTCCACCACGACTTCGCCCGACGTGGGCAGCAGCAGGCCGTTGATGAGCCTGAGCGTCGTCGTCTTCCCGCACCCCGACTCGCCGAGGAGCACGAGCGTCTCGCCGCGTCGCACCTCAAGGTCGAGGCCGTCGATGACGATCTGCCCCGACGGCGCGACCCGGTAAGAGACGCCTCGGAACTCCACGACCGCTTCCGTTAGCTCTGACGACATCGCTGTCGATTCTACCAGTCCGCCGACGCTCCGCGCGCCTTTTTGCGCCTCTCGCGTCCTCTGCGTCCTCTGCGTCCTTTGCGTAAGACTTCCGGCGCCGAACAAATAATTTTCACGCAAAGGACGCAGAGGCGCAGAGGACGCGAGACAAAAATTTAAGACGTGCGCGCGGATTCAGGCGATGCGGAGGTGATTGATGAGGCGCGCGGTCGAGCCGGCCCACGCGCCGTGCCACTGGCGCAGCAGCACGTCCGCCGGGGAGACGCCTTCCTCGACGACCTGCCGGCGGAGCACGTCGAGATAGGCGACCTCGTGTGGCGCGCTTTGTTGCAAGCCGTCGGCGGCCAGACGGACAACGTCGCGGGCCATGCCGAGCACGTCCACGCCGGCCGAGCGCGCGGCGAGGCCGTCGCGCGCGACCGACTCGCGCAGGGCGAGCGCGTCTTCGTGCGACAGACGCGGGGCGAGGCGGAAGGCTTCGTCGAGCGCGTCGGGGTCGTAGAGGAGACCCTGCCAGAGAGCCTGGAAGGCGACGGTCATCTGAAGGTCGTTGCAGTCGGCCGAGCGCAGCTCGATGTGCTGCTTGAGGCGGGCGTCGGTGAAGATGGTGGTGAGGTGGTCGGCCCAGTCTCCGAAGACGGGGCGGAAGGGGCCGTAGCCGCGCTCCAGAAAATCTCCGAACTTCATTCCCCGTGGCGCGCCGAGGTAGCGGCCCTCGCGCTGCACGAAAATCATCGGGACGTTCAGGACGTAATCGACGAACGCCTCGGGCGTGAAGTCATCGACGAGCGCCGGCGGGGCGAGGCCCGAGCGCGCGGGGTCGGTGCGGAGCCAGACGGCGGCGCGTGTTGACTTGTAGCCGGAAGGGCGGCCGTCCTCGAACGGCGAGTTGGCGAACATGGCCGTCACCACGGGCGCGAGGCGGTTGGCGACGAGGAACTTTTTGGCGAGGTCTTCCGGGCCGTTGTAGTCGAGGTTCGACTGGGCGGCGGCCGTGCGCGTCATCATGTCCCACGCGCGCTCGCCCCGCGTGGCGAGGTAGGGCCGCATCACGTCGTAGCGCTGCTTCGGGAACCAGTGTTGCTCGCCGATGGCGCGTAAGGGGTCGAAGCCGACGGCGAGGAAGGCGTAGGATTCGGCCTCGGCGATCTCGTGCAGGCGCGCGAGGAAGCGGCGCAGCTCGCGCTCCACGTCGCGGAGGCTGCGCTGCGGCGCGCCGGAGAACTCGATCTGCCCGCCCGGCTCGACCGTCAGACGGTTCATCTGCCCGACGCCCGTCTCGACGAGCACGCCGCCCTCGTAGACCAGATCGTTCGACGACGGGGCGAAGCCGGCCAGCACGCGCTGCACCTGCGCGGCGTCGAGACGCGCGTAATCGTGCGCGCGGTCGTAGCCGATCAACTCGAACTCCACCCCGCACACCCACTCGGAGCGCGGCTTCGCCCCGCGCCGCAGGTTCTCCGCGAACAGCGTCGCCGACTCCTTCGACACCGGGTCAGTCAGCAGCGGGAAAGCGCTGCTGCTGCCGTCGTCCCGTTTTGTCGTTTCTTCGTTAGACATTCGCGGAAATAATTAACATGGATGGACAGGATAAGCAGGATGGGATGATTTGAAATCTGAAATCTCGAATCTGAAATCAGTCTTTCTCCCTCCTGCTTATCCTGTCCATCCATGTAAATTTTATCTTTCAGACGGCGACGAAGAGGTTGCTGCTGAAACGCTCCTGCTCGTCGAGCCAGGTGTTGGTGCTGGCGTAGCCGGTCTCTTCGGCGAGTCGCAGGAGGTCTCGGAGGTCGCTCTTGTAAGAGTTCTCGGTGTGGACGCGCTCGCCTTCCTCGAAATCGACGGACAAGTCGAGCGCGCCGATGTTGACGGTCTGCGCGCGCGTGCTTTCGAGGTGCATTTCGACGCGCCCGTGGCGGTCGTCGTAACGGGCGACGTGTCGGAAGTGGCGCGGGTCGAAGTCGGCTCTCAGCTCGCGGTTGATGCGGGCGAGGATGTTCAAGTTGAAGGCGGCGGTGACGCCGAGTGCGTCGTCGTAGGCGGCTTCGAGCGTGGCGCGCTCCTTCTTGAGGTCGGCGCCGACGAGCACGCGGTCGCCGGGGCGAAGCGCGCGGCGCAGGGCGGCGAGGAGGTCGCGCGCGCCGCCGGGGTCGAAGTTGCCGATGTTCGAGCCGAGGAAGAGGACGAGGGCGCGCGTGTCCTCTTCGAGACTTTCGCGCAGGCGGGGAATGGCCGCCGCGTAGTCGGCAGCGTAAGCCGTGACGCGAAGCGTGGGGTACGACTGGAGCAGCACGCGCGCGCTCTGCTCCAGCGCCGCGGGCGAGATGTCCACGGGGACGTAGAGCAGATCATTCTGGCGCGCGACGAGCGCCTCGACGATGCGGCGCGTCTTGGTGGCGCTGCCCGAACCGAGTTCGAGCAGGGAGACGCGCGCGGCGCCCGTGGAGGCCGCGGCGGCGATTGCTTCGGCGTGGCTTGCGAAAATCTCGTCCTCGGCGCGCGTCAGGTAGTATTCGGGCAGCAGGCAGATGGCCTCGAAGAGACGGGAGCCGAGTTCGTCGTAAAAATATTTCGGGAGGAGAAACTTCCGTCCCGCGGTAAGGCCGCGGCGCACGTCCTCGGCGAAGTCGTCGTGCGCGCCCTCGGGCGCAAGACTGATGAGGCGCAGGCGCTCTTCTTCCTCCCGCGTGTCCCCCGGTTGTGATGACATCCGTTCTGCCTTCATTCTTTCGCGCACGCCGACCGCTCGCCCGCGCCCCGTCCGTCCCCTGAAGTACGCTTGCTATAATATCCCAACGCACTCCATTATCCACGGCACGCCCCTTCGTTCAACGCGGGCGACGCACGCGGGGAGGAATGTGATCTTGAGTGCTGTGCCGGAGATGGCTAACGACAAGACGACGATTGCGCGGGAGATGCGAGAGGCGCGCGCCGCGACGCTGCGGCTGTTCGACGTGGCGCGCGAGGAGCACCTGCACTGTAGCCCCGGCTTCGGCTTCCGCCCCGTCGTCTGGCACCTCGCGCACATCGGCGTGTTCGAGGGCTACTGGCTGCTCCAGAAGCTGCAAGGGCTACCGCCCGCCGACGAGCGTTATGAGCGCGTCTTCGACCCCATCGCCACGCCGCGCGAGGAGTCGAAAGATTTGCCCACGCGCCGCGAGATGGAGGATTACCTCGCGCGCGTGCGCTCGCGCGCCCTGCTCGCGCTCGAAGAGGCCGACCTCGGCGGCGGCGGCGACAACAACACGCTCACCCGCGACGGCTACGTCTTCCACCTCGTCATCGAACACGAACGCCAGCATCAGGAGACGCTCGCCTACCTCCTGCAACTGCTCGACCCGTCGAAGAAGACGCGACCCACCATCGCCAGTGAGTCGGATGCGGACGCGAGCGCAGCACAGCCTTTGTCGTCGTCATCGACGCGTCTCGCAACACCCGGCGGTGAGATGGTCACGATCCCCGCGGGCGACTTCCCCGTGGGGTCGATCTGGGACGCGTTCGCCTACGACAACGAGCTGCCGGCGCACGACCGACACGTCCCCGCGTTCCGCCTCGACCGCCTGCCGACGACGAACGCCGAGTACGCCGAGTTCGTCGCCGAGGGCGGCTACCGCCGGCGCGAGTTCTGGGGCGAAGAGGGTTGGAGTTATCGTGAGCGCGAAGGATGGGAGCACCCGCTCTTCTGGACGCGCGCTGGCGGCGAAGGCCCTGGCTGGAGCGAGCGCCGGATGTTCGAGGTGGGGGCAATCGAGCCGCGTCACCCGGTCGTCGGCGTGAGCTGGTACGAGGCCGAAGCCTACGCGCGCTTCCGCGGCAAGCGTCTGCCCACGGAGGCCGAATGGGAGAAGGCCGCCGCGTGGGACGGCCGAAGCGGGCGAAAGCGTCGCCACGCGTGGGGCGACGCCGCGCCCTCGGATTCACTCTGCAACTCCGACTTCCGCCGCTGGGGCACGACACCCGTCGGGAGCTTTCCCGCCGGCGCGAGCTTTTACGGCTGCCTCGACATGACCGGAAACGTCTGGGAATGGACGGCCGATCCCTTCGACGCCTTCCCCGGCTTCGAGCCGTACCCCTACCCGGAGTATTCGCAAGCTTGGTTCGACGGCGACCACCGCGTCCTCAAGGGCGGCTCGTGGGCCACCGGCCCCACGGTGCTCAGAACTTCCTTCCGCAACTTCTTCCGCCGGCACTTCCGCATCGCCTTCGCCGGCATCCGCTGCGCGCAGGACGTGTGAAATTTAAAGCGGCAGTAGAGGGCCACGGCTTTCGTCGGGCGGCGGCCGTCGGGTTAACGCTGCGCGGTCTCCGCGGCCGCGGCGTTCATCCGTTTCTCGACGGCGGCGAGGAAGTTGTGCAGCATTCGGCCGCGCACCTGCGAGGCCGTGGGCCGGGCGCCTCCGGCCTGCGTGACGAGCGCGCCGGCCATGATCTCTTCGGCCTCCCCGGAGTCGGCTTGCTGCTCGGCCTCCTCCTCCGCTTCCTCCTCGCCTTCGGCCTCGCTCGCCTCTGCGTCCGTCGAATCCGCTTCCTCCGATTCGGCAGACGCTGCTTCCTCTTCAGTCTCTACTGAGTCGTCGTCGTAGGGAGCCTTCTCCGTGTACATCTCGGCGAGCCGCGTGAGCCTGTCGTCCTTGAGGACGCGGGCCAACACGTGCATCAACCGCTCGGCGTCGTAGGGCGGGTTGTCTTGAAGTTTTTGCAGGTGACGGACGACGAAGGGGGTGAGACGCGCGCCGTCCCAGTTCTCGACGACGTAGACGAGCTGCATCTCGCCCTCGCCCACTTTGTCGGCGCTGTAGAGGGCGCCCGCCAGTCGCTCCTTCTGCGCGGCGGTCAGTTCCCCGATGAGCTTCGAGTCAACGTCCGGGCCGTTAAAAACTTCCACCTCCGAAGAGACGCTGAAATCCTCCACGAAATTCACGGCCGCGGCGGCAGACTCTTCCGACGCCTCCGCTGCGACGGCGTCGCCCGCCTGCTCCGCCCCTTCGTCCGGCCCGCCGGACACCCCGGCGACACTCTCGCCGGCGTCCTCGTTCGCGTCTTCGCCTTCCGCCTTCCCCCCGCCGACCGCCAACGGCAAGGCAGCGATTTGAGCGGCTACGGGGTGCGCCTTCTCCCGCGCCGACTCGGCCTCGTAGGCCGCGAGCTGGGCGCTGTAGGCGAGTTCAAACGCGCCCTCCCAACGCGTCGCCGGCTCCTCGACGCAGCGCACTAGCCATTCGAGCAGTTCGGCGCGGTCAAGCGGCTGCTGGCGCGTGACCCACTGAAGCTCTTCGATGCGCTTGAAGTAGATTTTCAGGTCGGCCTCGGACAGTCGCTTCGCGCCGTGGCGAATGTCCGTGACGTAGTAGCCCGCCGGCTCCACGTCCTCCGCGCGGCGGAGGAACAGCAGCAGCGTCTCGCCCTTGCGGAAATTTCCGACGTAGTTCGCGTCGGACGGCCACACCGGGTGGTAGACGAAAAAACTCTTCTCGCCGGGGTCGCCCTTGATGCTCTCGGTCGCGACGAAGGTCGTCCTCCGCATGTTCTGCCGGGCCTTTCCCTCCAGCGCGACGGACTCGCCCACGCGCGCGGCCGCGATGCGCTCGCTCGCGCGGTAGAGCGTCCGCAGCGGCGTCGGCGGCGGCTCGACGGGGCAGGCGGCGGCGGCAGTGGAGGCGGCGTGCGCGGTCTCGCGCGGGAGGGCGAGCGCGGCCGAGGCGAAGAGGGCGGACGCTAGAGACAGCGCGAGGGCAACGTGCGGGCGACGGGACGGGCGAGCGTTTGGCATGGGTGTTCTCCTTTCGTTTGCTACCCACGGGCCTCGGGGAGACGCTCGAATTTTTGGAACGAAATCTATGCGCTTAGACACAGTCTGGCGGGAAAAGGTTCCTTGGGCGGGATTGAAAATTTTCCGCGTCCGGCGGCACGTCCTCCGCCGCCGCGCGACTCTGGCCTCGCGGAGTACGCGCGCCGGTCTAAATCAGACGAGGCATCGATAGACTGATGCGGCCCCTTCGCGGAATGCGGCGGGGAGGTTTTCGTAAACATTGGCCCGGCGCCCGACGTATACCCAATGTCTCGCCGAGACGAACGCCGCCCAGACCGATAAGCGCCTCTATGAAAACGCTTTACACCTTCTACGCCGACGCGGCGAAGATCGCCGTCCAGGCCATCCTCGCACACAAGCTGCGCGCCCTGTTGACCCTCATCGGCGTCATCATCGGCGTCGCCTCGGTCGTCGTCGTCGGCGCCGCCATCAACGGCCTGAACACATACGTCCGCGACCGTCTCACGTCTGTCCTCGGCTCCAACCACTTCATGATCGCGCGCATGGCCCGCACGGGCGAAATAAGCGAGGAGGAGTGGGAGAAGATGAACCGCCGCAACAAGCGTCTGGAGCTGGAAGACTACGAGTGGGTCAAAGAGCACTGCACGGCCTGCTCCGAGGTGGGCGCGCAGTTCCAGAACCGCGTCGATCTCAAGCACGAGGGCAAGGAGCTGTTCGGCACCTCCGTTCTGGGTTCGACGCCCAGCATGGCCTCCATCGAGGACAAGACGATTGCCGACGGCCGCTTCATCATCCCGCAGGAGATGGAGACGGCGGCGATGGTCTGCGTGGTCGGCTACGAGATCAAGGAAAAGCTTTTCGACGGGGGCGACCCCATCGGCAAGACCGTGAGCGTGCGGGGCCTGCCGCTCCAGATCGTCGGCGTCGAAGACAAGCGCGGCTCGATGTTCGGCCAGTCGCTCGACAACAATCTCTACATGCCGCTGACGACCTATCGGAAAATCTTCGGCGGCCGCCAGAGCCTTCAGATTCACGGCAAGACCGAGACGGCCGAGCAGTTCCCGGCCGCCCTCGAGGACGCGCGCACGGCGATGCGCAACAAGCATCGCCTGTCGGGCGACGAGACGGACGACTTCGGCCTCGTCAACACGGCCGAGGTGGGCAACGCCATCGACCAGTTCACCGGCGCCATCGCGCTCGTCGTCGTCCCCATCACGGCCATCTCGCTCATCGTCGGGGCCATCGTCGTGATGAACATCATGCTGGTGTCCGTCACGGAGCGCACTTTCGAGATCGGCCTGCGTAAGGCTCTGGGCGCGCGGCGCAAGCAGGTGCTCTTGCAGTTTTTGATCGAGTCGGCGTGCCTGACGATGTTGGGCGGGGTGTTCGGCATCCTGCTGGCGGCCGGCGTGGCGTGGCTCATCTCGACGCTCGCGCAAATCCCGATGACCATCACCCTCGGCTACGTCGTGCTCTCGGTCGGCGTCTCGACGCTCATCGGCATGGTCGCCGGCATCTATCCGGCCTTCAAGGCGTCGCGGCTCGACCCGATTGTGGCGCTGGCGAGAAACTGATAAAGCCGTGATAAGTGATAAGTGATAAGTGATAAGAAAAGACAAAAGACAGATGCTTTCTCTTATCACTTATCACTCATCACTCATCACTTATCATTGAGTTAAAGAAATGAAGTTGAAGCTACCCGCATTCATCCCCCGCGAGATTCTGCTGATGGCGCTCGACAGCATCCGGGCGCACAAGTTCCGCAGCTTCCTGACGGTGCTCGGCATCGTCATCGGCGTGTGCGTCGTGATCGTCATCGCCTCGCTGATTACGGGTCTGCGCAACAACATCGTGCAGATGATCGAGGAGTATGGCACCAACAACATCTACGCCTTCCACCTCTCGACGGGGCCGCAGCTCCACGTTGACCGCGCCGAGCGCGCCCGCAAGCCCTTAAACGAGGCCGACGCCGACGCCATCCGCCAGCACGCGTGGGCCGCCGAGGAGGTCTCCAACGTCCTGATGGTCGCGTGGTGGGACTCGACCATCCAGCACAAGGGGCAGAACTACCGCCGCGGCAACATGTCGGGCGTCTCCGCCAACTACGCGCGCACCGCCAACGTCTCCGTGCGCGAGGGGCGCTTCATCTCCGACATCGACGACCAGAACCGGCGCAACGTGATGGTCATCGGCGTCAACGTCGCCGAATCCCTCTTCCCCGGACAGCCCAACGTCGCCGGCACCGAGGTCAAACTCGGCGGCAAGCCCTTCGAGATCATCGGCGTGCTGGAGAAACGCAAGAGCGCCTTCTTCGGCGAGAACGACGAAGACAACGCCATCTACATCCCCTTCCGCACGGCCCGGCAGGTCTCGCCCGGCAGCGAGTGGATGATGATCATCATCCGCTCCAAGACGGGGCAACTCAAGACGGCGCTCGATCAGACGGAGGAGATTCTGCGCCGGCAGCGCGGCGTGAAATTCAACGAGGCGAACAATTTCGATCTGGGGACGGCCGACAAGATCGTCGATCAGTTCGACTCCATCGTCGGCTTCATCGGCATCTTCGCCATCGCCGTCTCCTGCGTCGGGCTGCTCGTCGGCGGCATCGGCGTGATGAACATCATGCTGGTGTCCGTGACGGAGCGCACACAGGAGATCGGCGTGCGTAAGGCCATCGGCGCGCGGCGCGGCGACATCATCCGGCAGTTTCTTTACGAGGCGATGACGCTGACTTTCCTCGGCGGCGTGCTCGGCGTCATCATGGCCGTCGTCATCAGCAAGCTCGTCCTCTTCCTGCTGCCGCAGCTCCCCGCGACCGTCCCGCTGTGGGCGGTGGCGACGGGGCTGTTCGTCTCCATCGCCGTCGGCCTCATCTTCGGCGTGTGGCCCGCTTGGAAGGCTTCGCGCCTCGACCCGATTGAGTGCCTGCGCTACGAGTGAGCCGAAGCCCGAGGGTTCGGTGTCAGGAGGGGGAAGATGTTCTGCCAGTCTTGCGGCACGGCGCTGACGAAGGGGCTGACCTACTGCAACCGCTGCGGTGCGCGCGCCGCCCCTTCGGCGCTCACGGCGGTGCAGAAGAACGACAAGCTGGCCGAGGTCGTCTACGTCCTCGCGACCTTCTCGGCCGGCGTCAGCCTCGGCGGACTCGCCGCCGTCTACTTCCTCATCAGGGAGCTGTTGCGGGCGGGCTTCGAGCAGAGCCGTATCGTCGTCGTCACCTTCTTCTGTCTGCTGGCGGTCGTCGGCTTAGCCTTCCTGCTCATCAATCAGATGTCGCGCGCCCTCAATGTCTTTCTCCACTCCGGCGCGGGCGCGGATGAAGGTCAAGCGACGGCCGCCAACGCGCCTAAGCTTGCCGACGTGCAGACGGCGCAGATCGAAGCGCCGCGCGAACCGGTGGCGAGCGTCACCGACCACACGACGCGGACGTTCGACCCCGTCTACGAGGAACGCCGCAGTTAGCAGGCGGCCGGACTATATCAGTGTTCAGTTGAGTGCGCGGGGAGTCGTACTCACCGCGGAGACGCAAAGGG
>DASVES010000504.1:0-5034 GCA_036380435.1 Pyrinomonadaceae bacterium
TGAAAAATAGCACATGAGCGCGAGGCAAGACAATGCGCTTCTGGGCGGGGTCGGACAACGTGCTCGACCGCGGGCCGTTCAGTCGAGGCCGCGCCACGGGTTTAGTCGAGCGGATATCGAAGCAACGGCAGCATTCTCCCGGCTCGGACAATCGACTCCCGCTCGCCGACGCGCACTGCGCCCATCGCGCAGTAGAAGGGTTCGGCGAAGGGGTCGCTCGCGACGACGAGGGTGCGAAAGCCGAGCCGCCGGGCCGTCGCGGCGGCGTGACGCCAGAGGGCGCGGCCCGCTCCCGTTCCGATCTGACGTGGCTCGACGAAGAGCAATTCCACCTCCGCCTCTTCGCCCTCGCCGCTCAGGCTGTAGAAGCCGGCGACGACGCCCGCCGACTCGGCGACGAAGACGCGCCCCCTGTCGATTGCGTCCGGTGTGACGGTCAAATCGGCGCGGCTGTCCTCGATGAATTGGGAGTCGTAGCCCCAGTGAGACTTGGAGCGGACGGCGAGTTCCGTGAGCGGTGCAGCCTCACCGGATACGGCCGGTCGGATGTTGAAGCGCACGGATTCTTTTTCGTCCTGCATTTCCAACCAAGGTAGATAAAGGGTCTGACGCATTTCGCGCCTTTGTGCCTTTTACGTGAAGTCAAATCTCACGAAAAGGCGCAAAGGCGCGAAGAAGAGATGGCGGCGATTTACGAAAAGAGCTTGTCGAGAACTTCGGGCTTGTAATTCTTCGGCAAACCCTCGACGACGATCACGCGCTGCCCGCGCCGCTCGATGACGACGCTGCCTTCGGCGGTCGTCCACGCGGAGCGCGTCGCGGAGTTGGCGGCTGGGGTCTGCGTCGCTCCGGCGTGTTTGTAGCGGCGCTCGGTGCGCTTGACGTAGGCCGTGAAGAACTCCGTCGCGTCCTGTTCCGTGTCCCAGTGGGTGTACTGCGCGAGGAGCACGTCCGATTTGTTCGGCCCCTCGTAGAGCACGTAATGGTCGCCCCCCCACCCGGCCGCCGCCTTCAGCGATTCCGACTTCGATTTCAGAAACTCGTCGAGGATGAGGTAATAACCCCACTCGCCGTTCACGTCGTGATCGGTGACGCGCCAGCCCTTGCCGAGTTGCGCCGACACGTCGCGCCACGCGATGTCGGCGACGGGCGCCTCCTTCGTGAAATACTTCTCCGGGTGGAGAATCTGCTCGGTCGATTTCGGCAGCTCCGTATACGCCTGCGAGACGAGCGGCCAGCCGCCGCGCCGGTGTACCTGCGCGGCGAACGTCATGCCGTGCTCGTAGGGGAACATCAAAGTCTCGCGCAGGGCGCGCGGCGCGCGGTCGAGCTGCTCGCTCGACGTGTTGCCCATCGACTTGAAGAGCGCGAGGGCGCGCTGCGGGTTTTTCATCACGTACTGCATCATCAGGACGGTGGCGTCGCCCTCGACGAGCGCCTGCGCGGCCAATTCGGCGTCTGAGTCGTGCTTGGGCCAGTTCTCGAACATGCGGAGGTTGAAGTGCTGATCCTGTAGGGCGTGCGTCAGCTCGTGGGCGATGACGGGCTGGAGTCCTTCGAGGTCAACCCAGTCGGCGAGGTAGAACGTCTGCCGCTTGGGGTCGTAGTAGCCGGCGATCTGCTCGGTCAGGACGGCGATGATGAAGGGCCGGAGCTGGAAGTCGGCCGGGGCGAGGCCGAACTTTTTGAGGGCCACCTCGGAGGAGCGCATCTCCTCGGGCGTGGTGCTCTCATTGAGGTTGGCGATGAGCATCCGCTCAATTTCGGGCCGCGACTGCGCGCCGCTCGCCACCTCGCGCACCACTTTCAGCCCGCGCAGTTCGCTCGTCTCGCGCAAAACTTCACGGGTCGCCTCCTGCACGGCCGCGCTCTTCGGGTTGACCGCCGCCGCCGGCTTCGCGCCCTGCGCCAGCCCCGCGCGCGCGCCGCCCGACGCGAGCAAGGCCCCGGCAATCAAGAGGGTGAGCGACAGGAAGGCCGCGGCGCGCCCAATCTTTTTCTTTGACATCCTGAACCTTTCGCTTTTATAGTCCGCTAACTCGCTCTTAGACGAATCTCTCTTTCGGCCCCGCTACGGAAAGAGTTTTCACGAAGCAGGAGGCGTTCGCTTTCGATGACTGACGCGGTCGGTGCAGATGCCCTGTTCGAGTACTGGCACGAGGCGACGGTGCGCGTGCGCTATGCCGAGACCGACCGGATGGGCGTCGTCTATCATGCCAACTACCTCGTCTGGTTCGAGATCGGCCGCACCGAGTTCTGCCGCGCCCGCGGCTTCTCCTATCGCGAGATGGAGGAGAACGGCCGCGCCTTCCTCGTCGTCGCCGAATCCTACTGCCGCTACAAGGCCCCCGCCTTCTACGACGACGAACTCCTCATCCGCACGCACATCACGGAACTGCGCCGCCGCTCGGTCCGCTTCGGCTACGAACTCGTCCGCCTCTCCGACGGCGTGACCATCGCCGAGGGCGAGACCGGCCACGTCGTCACCGACCAGAAGGGCCGCGTCATCTCCATGCCCGACGAATACCGCACCGCGCTCACCGCCCCACCCATTGCCGTCACTCGCGCCGAGCCAGTCCCCGAGGACATTTCTCCTGAATAGTGATAAGTGATGAGTGATAAGTGATAAGAGCTATTAGCTGATAGCCGTTAGCTAACAGCAAGGCTTCTTTCTTATCACTTATCACTCATCACTTATCACCGTCCTTAAGACTCGTGTGTCAAAGAGAGGCGCGAGATTTCGCGTGCGCGGCCGGTCTCTTCGTCGATGTCGATGAGGGCGGCGCAGATTCGCACGTCGCCCGTGGAGTGTTCGGCGCGGCGTTGCGAGGGGTCGCGGAAGCGGGCGATTACGTCGTCCTTGCTCATGCCGATGACGCCCGAGTAGCTGCCGGTCATGCCGATGTCGGTCAGGTAGGCCGTGCCCTGCGGCAGTATCCGCTCGTCGGCCGTCTGCACGTGCGTGTGCGTGCCGACCACGGCCGAGACGCGCCCGTCGAGGTGCCAGCCCATCGCCGACTTCTCGGACGTGGCCTCGGCGTGGATGTCTAAGAGTCGCACGCGGACACTGTCGTCGAGCGTCGCCAGTTGTTCGTCGGCGACGCGGAACGGGTCGTCGTGCGTCGGCGGCATGAAGACGCGGCCCATGAGGTTGAGGACGGCGACGCGGACGCCGCGCACCTCGCCGACCCAGAGACCGCGGCCCGGTGTGCCCGGCGGGTAGTTGGCGGGGCGCAGCAGGCGCGGCTGGCGGTCGATGTAGGCGACGGCGTCGCGCTTGTCGAAGATGTGGTTGCCGGAGGTCATCACGTCGATGCCGGCGCGGAAGAGACCGTCGGCGAGGGGCGGCGTGATGGAATAGCCGCCCGCCACGTTCTCGGCGTTCATCACGGCGAGGTCTACCGAATGCTGCTCACGGATGTCCTGAATGCGCTCCATCACCGCCACCCGGCCGGGTTGCGCTACCACGTCGCCGATCATCAGGACTCTCATAAAAGCAAAAGCCGTAAATCGTCAATCGTAAATCGTGAATCGATAAGTCAATTCTCTATTCACGATTTACGATTGACGATTTACGGCAATTGGCAGGGGGCCGCTCCGCGTTGGCCGCTCCGAAGCCGTAATTGAACCTGCACAACAGGTGGGTGACCTTTAAGAGCCGCAGCCTCTGGCACTCCCTATCAATGAGGGACTGCACTGGCTGGCGGCGTCGGTCTCCCTTTCAAACGGCGTTGGCTCAATCATCGTAAATCGGTGACGAACCACTCAGAATCGAACCCTCTGCCACGAGAATACTAGCATAAACGCGGGCGGAATGTGAGAGGTGCTTTCGGTTTTTTTTCGCCCTCCGCGCCCACTGTGAACGCCCCCCGCGCGGCGCGCATTTACATCAGTTTCGACAAAGCCGGGGCAAGTTTCGTGTGGGACGGGCGGTGCGCTTTGCGAGGTGTCGGCGGCAAAGGCCCGTCTCAGGTGAAGGCGATCTTGCTGCCGGCCGGCTGTTCGGCGACGGCGGTGCGGGCCTTCAGGAGACGGTCGAGCATCTCGGCGCACTCGGAGCTGCGCGCGGCGAGCTGCTGGTCGGCCTGCTCGTGGAGACGCTTGAGGCGGTGGAGTTCGTCGGCGATGTGGAGGGCGGCGAGGATGGCGACCTTGAGGGAGTCTACGGTGAGCGTGCCCGAAGAGATTTCGCGCATCCGCTGATCGACGAACTCGGCGAGGCCCGTGACGTACTCGCTATCGCCGTCGGAGCGGATATTGTAGGTCTGGTTGTAGATTTCGACGCGGATGGTCGGCGTGCCGGCGGGGTCCATCGAACCTTTGAGTGCGCTCATCACGTTACGCCTCGGCGTGAGATTACCTGCGCGCCACCAGTTCGGCCGCCTCGGGGTCGAGCACGGCGAGGGCGTCGAGCATCGCCTCGACCTTCGCGCGGATCGCGTCGCGCTCGACGAGCAACCGCTCGACCTGAACTTCGAGCCGCCCCTTCTCTTCGACCAGCCCGCCCAGCTCGCGCCTGATCGAGTTGACGTCGCGCTCCAGAGTCTCTTTCTCCTGGCGGAGCGTCTTCGTCAGTTCGATGGTGCGGTAGATTTTGTCTTCCAGGTGGGAAAACTTCTCGAGTCCGGTCAGTCCGACCATCATCTCACCTCAAAAACGAGTCCTCAAAAACGAACCCCGATTATGCGACTTCGCAGCCCTGAGCGCAAGAGAGAAAAGTTGTCGTCGGTGGTCAGTAGTCAGTAGTCAGTGGTTTGAGCGTCGAGACGGTGGAATTAAACACTTAATCGCGCCCGTCTTCCCTGTTTACCAAGACGACTGATGAATGACGAGTGTCTTCTGACAACGGACTACTGACCACGGACGACGGACAGCTTTTCAAACTCTCATCTGCGCCCCGAATGTTTCTTCTAAGGCTGAGACGACGCGCGCGTGCGAGGCGTCAACCTCATCGTCACGCAGTGTGCGTTCGTCCGAACGATACTCGACGCGCAACGTCAACGAGCGCTTCCCTTCGGGCAGACCGGCGCCCTC